>JBEKXX010000045.1:0-21834 GCA_049511595.1 Occallatibacter sp.
GGCATTCTCCCGGAATCCGCCGCCGTCATCTTCGATGAGGCCCATGATCTCGAAGAGGTCGCCTCGCAATACTTCGGCCGCTCGCTCTCCAATCTCCGCTTCGAGGATCTGGTACGTGACGTCGACGTGCTTCTCCGTGGCAAGACTAGCGCTAGCCAGATCCCCGCTCTCGCCCAGCAGCTTCGCGAGCGCGCCCGCCTCTTCTTCGCCGCGCTGCCCATCGCCGGCGAAGGCCGCCATCCCTTCACCGGCCGCGAAGATTTCCTCGAGTCCTCCGGCGACCTCTACCTGGGCGTCACGGCGGCGCTCAAAATCCTGGAAGCCGAGCTTGACCGCCTCGGCGATGTCGAGGAAGCCCCCGGCCTCGAAGCCCGCGCCGCCTCGCTCCGCGCCGACCTCGAGTTCCTGATCGAGTCCAAGGTCTCCAACATGGTCTTCTGGCTGGAACGGCGCGGCGCTGGCTCAAGCAGCTCAAGGGCGCAAAGGCCCTCCGCGCGCAGCGCCGTCACGTTTCTACAAGCCACCCCCATTGACGTCTCCGAGCTCCTCCACGACCTCGTCTTCGACCAGATCCCCACCGCCGTGCTCACCTCAGCCACGCTCACCGTCCAGGGCGGCTTTGAGCACCTGCGCCGCCGTCTCGGCCTAGCCGAATGCCGCGAGCTCGTGGTCCCCTCCCACTTCCGATACGAGCGCCAAGCTCTTCTCTATCTCCCGCCCGAGATGCCCGACCCCCGCACGCCCCAATTCGTCGAGGCTGCCGCCCGCTGCATCGAACGCGTCCTTCGCATCACCCGCGGCCGCGCCTTCTGCCTCTTTACGAGTTACGCGCAAATGCGCGCGCTCTACGACCTGCTCCTGCCCGTCCTCGACTTTCCACTGCTCCTCCACGGCACGGCCCCGCGCAAAGCCCTCCTCGAGGAGTTCCGCTCCACGCCCAACTCCGTCCTGTTCGGCACCGCCAGCTTCTGGCAGGGCGTAGACGTGCAGGGCGAAGCGCTCAGTTGCGTCATCATCGACCGCCTGCCCTTTGCCGTCCCCTCCGACCCTGTCGTTCAGGCCCGCATGAAGGCCATAGAAGAAGCGGGCGGACGGCCCTTCTTTGACTACCAGGTCCCGGAAGCGGTGCTCGCGCTCAAGCAGGGATTCGGTCGGCTGATCCGCTCGCTCGAGGACCGAGGAGTGCTGGTTTTGCTGGACCCACGAGTCATCAAACAGCGCTACGGCCAAATCTTCCTTCAGTCCCTGCCGCCCTACCGCACCACCACCGCCATCGCCGACGTCGAAAGGTTCTTCGCATCCGATCCTGCTTGAACGTACGCAAGACAGGAGCTCCGGCCCGCATGCCCTGGGACCGCTGCCCTTCAACACTCATCTTTTCACCCTGAATGCATTGCGGCGCGCAATCGTTTCCGATTGCGCGCCGAAGAAACTCGCCCGCCGGAGAACCGCTCCAACAGCCTCAGTTGATCTCAGCTTCCTCAACCGTCGCCGCCGTGGGAATCACGCTGTCCATCTTTGTGATCTTGAAGACCTCCCGAACCTTCGGGCTCAGTCCGGCGGCTATGACCCTCAGGCCCTTTTTCCGGCACCGCACATAATGCGTCGCGATGATGCCCAGGCCGGAGGAATCCATATAGGGACACCCGGTCAGGTCCAGAATGTTCTTTACCGGCGGCTCCTCGCCCGGCGCCGGGTCCAGTTCCAGCACATGATCCAGCTCTGCGGGCTGCAGGCAGGTGTACGCGTCGCGAACCGTAAACGGCCCGCGGAAGCTGACAATCACCGTGCCCGGCGCCTTGCCCGATTTGCGCTCGATGCTGAAGGGCCCACTGTTCCACGTCTGCCACGCAAATGCCGCCATAACAACCTCCCTGTCCGAGCTACACACCTCAGCCGTCGGCCGAATAGGCCGCACATTGAATTGGATATGCAATCTTCCGCGCCGCGTTCGTCGCCGATACTCCTGGGGACCTCCCTCGGCCAGCGCTGAATACTTTGGATTCTTATAGAGTCTCGCAGGGAAATGCAAGAACAATTCGTCAACTACGTTTGAAAAAACGCGTGCCGGCCGCCCCAAAGCCGGATTTTGAGCCCTGGAGGACCACAAACCTCAATCCAGGGTTAAGAACGGAGAGATGTTCACTGTCCACTGCTCCTTCCGCCGAGCGCCTGGAAGAGCTTGGCGGAGTCAGTGAAGCGGCTGGCGGCGGCATTGGAGCGGTCACGGCGCGCCTCTGGCAAGGCCCTCGCCGCTTCGCCTGACGAACGATCTCCGATGGTTTCGCCGGGGCGGGAGAGGCGTACACCCGCAGGTGCACGAATCGAAAAACGCGCACACAAGAAGAAATCGTCGCATCGGGAGCTCGCGGAAAACTCCACCTGCAGGTGGAGTGATCGGCAGAAAAGATGATCTACAGGTGGTCAGAATTAGCGGAAATCGTCGAAATGAGTGTTGCGCGACGGTTTTTTTCAGCCTGTAGGTTGGGTTTTGGAGGGGCGGTTTGGAAAGGTCAGGGTACCCGGCTAGGGGTTGAAATCTCCTGCCCAGACTCATCCCGCGTAGGGTCACGAGGGGTCATCAAACACGAAAGAGGTATGGTAAGTTCTTACTTTTCAGGCGATATTGATCTTGACTTACAATTTCCGTGTCATGGCACGAAGGAAAAAGAAATCATCGAATGCGGCGACCGTACTCGTGGGAATCGTAGGCGCGTTTTGCACCCTTTACATGCTAAATGCTCCGTTCCGAGGAGACAAAACTGTTCTGCCCTTTTTGCTCATCGTTGCTGCTCTTGCAATTGTCGTTTTGATTGTCATTCCAAATTGGCGTCGAGACAGGGTTCTGGAGAGAGTGGACGCAATCACCAAAGAGCATATCGACGCACTTGTCAGACAGCGCACCATCCTGATTCGCAGTGATCCATACGGCAAACCCATACTCGACAAGTGGCATTCCGAAGTGGGCTATTTCATCACTCACCACATTCGCCCTTCCCTCAGGCAGAGTCAGCAGCCAATAGTAGACAAGCACTGGACGGTTATTTCACAACGGATTTTGCAGTGGATTGAGTATGCGGCTCAGCAGAGGCCAGTTTTCACGGTTGTACCGGCGAACATGCCTCCAGCGGAATTCGAGACATTTTGTGCTGAGACGCTTCGCGCCTACGGCTGGGAGGTGCGTCGGACGACCCTAAGCCACGATCAAGGCGTCGATGTCATAGCCGAAAAGAACGGAGTGCGAGTAGTGCTGCAATGCAAGCTGTACTCAAACCCGGTCGGCAATAAGGCTGTGCAAGAAATCGCTGCGGGAAGAGTCCACCAGCAAGCGCATTACGGGGCTGTGGTAACGAACAGCACATATACTGAGTCTGCCAAGGAACTCGCGGCGACGAATGGAATCGGGCTTTTGCACCATACTGACTTGCCCCAACTTGAGCGAATGCTCAACATGACAGCCAAATAACAGTAGGGGTGGCTCGTCCTGGATCCCTTCTTGCTCATCTTCTCGCACGCGGTGCGATGGCCGCTCGCAGTTCCGATGGGCACAGGGGCTAAAACCCGCGTATTCTCCTGCATTTTTCGGGACGGCTAAAGCCGAGCCCTGTTACGAAGCTGGCTAATGCAGCCGGTTCTAGTTTTTGGCGCTTCCGCCGAGCGCCTGGAAGAGCGTGGCGGAGTCAGTGAAGCGGCTGGCGGCGGCATTCGAGCGGTCGAGAGCCGTCTGCAACTGCTGGCGCTGGGCATCGAGCAGGCTCAGCTGGCTGATGCCGCCGGCCTGGTAGCGCTGGGCCGCAATGGCGTACGCGCCATCGGACTCGCCAGCCGCGGCAGTGCGCGCGCGGAGCGACTGAGCATCGCGCTCAATGGCATTGAGCGCGTCGGCGACTTGGCCGAAGCTCAAGAGCACGGTCTGGCGATAGACGCTGGCCGCCGCGTCGTAAGCGTCCTGCGCCTTGCGCTTTTCCGCCTGGAGCGCTCCGCCGTTGAAGATGGGGCCGGCGAGCGACGCGCCCACATTCCACACGCCGCCGCCCGTGTCGAAGCGCGTGCCCAGGCCGCCGCCGCTGCCGGTGAGCACAATCTGCGGATAGAGATTCGCCGTGGCCACGCCCACGTTCGCGCCGGCCTCGTGCAGCAGCGCCTCCGCCGCGCGAATGTCGGGCCGCTGCCGCACCAGTTCCGACGGCACCGTGAGCGGCAGTTCCTCTGGCAGATGCAATTTGTCGAGCGAAATTCCAGGGACGCGCGCCTCCGCCGGACTGAAGCCCATGAGCACCGCCAGCTGATCGTTGATCGTGTCGAGCTGGAGCTCGAGCGGCGGAATCGAGGCCTCGGTCTGCGCTACCTGGATGCGCTGGCTGCGCAGGTCGTAATCGGAGAGCCCTCCCGCGCCGTTGCGCTCTTCCGCAATGCGCAGTTGTTGCTGCTCGACCGCGAGCAGTTGGCGCGTGATTTCGATCTGCGATCGAATCTGCGCCTGGCGGATGGCCGCCGACACCACGTTCCCCGCCAGCATCAGGCGCGCGCCCTCAAGCTGCCACGCCTGGTAGTCGCGCTCCGCGCGAAGGCCCTCAATGGCGCGGCGATTGGCGCCGAAGACGTCGAGCGCGTAGGAGACGGCAACCGATCCGTTAAGCAGCGTGAACGGCGAGGGGTTGGGGAAGGGAACTCCGAGTGCGGCAAGGTTGAGCTGCTCCTCGGTGACGGAGGCGCTGCCGGTCACGGCCGGATATTTGGTCGCGCCGGTGCGGGCATTCACCTCTTCCTGCGCCTGCTTGAGCCGCGCCGTGGCCTGCGCGAGCGTGGGGCTGTTGGCGAGAGCCTGCGCGACCATCCCATCGAGTTCAGGTGAGCCGAAGGCGTTCCACCAGTTGGCCGGGACAGGCGCTGACGCATTGAACCGCTGCGCGCCGCCGGCAAGCCCCGCGCTGCTCGCGGTCTGGGCCGGCAGCGGCTGGGGCGTGTAAGTGGTCACGGCGGGCGGCGCCGGCGCATGGTACCGCGGTCCCACGGTGCAGCCCTGCAGCGCGAGAGCCGCCAGCGCCGCCACTGCCGTCATCCACTTCGCATCCGTCAATCGCTGCATGGCCTCGCCCTCCTCAATCCAGAGTTCTGCGGTATGTGGTCACAGCCACGCCAATCAGGACCACGGTGAACAGCATCAGGGGCCACACGCTGGGCCAGGAATCCGCCCAGCCGTTCCCCTTGAGCAGAATGCCGCGGATGAGGCGGTTGAAATACGTCAGCGGCAGAACATTTCCGATGACCTGCGCCCATCCCGGCATTCCCTTGAAGGGGAACATGAAGCCTGAGAGAACAATGTTGGGCAGAAAGTAGAAGATGGCCAACTGCACGGCCTGGAGCTGGTTGCGCGCGAGCGACGAGAAGGTGATGCCGACGGTGAGATTGGCCGCGATGAAGAGCAGGGCGGCAAGATAGACGGCTCCGATGTTCCCGAAGAACGGCACAAAAAACACGTAGCGCGCGGCGAGAAGAATGATGGACGCCTGGATGAGGCCGATGCCGATGTAAGGGACGAGCTTGCCGGTCATTACTTCAAGCGGCGTCGCCGGCATGGCCAGCAGGTTCTCCATGGTGCCGCGCTCGCGCTCGCGCGTGATGGCAAGCCCGGTCATCATCACCATGGTCAGCGTGAGGATCATGCCCATCAGTCCCGGCACCACGTTGTACTGCGTGATCTCGTCAGGGTTGTACAACTGGTGCACGTCCACGCTGAAGGGCGCCGGCCCGGCCTCCCACCCCAACGACGAAGACCTGTCGTTGGGGGCACCGGCCTCCAGACCGGCGAGCGGGCCGGTCAGCTCGCGCTGGACGACCGATTGCGCGATGCCGTTCACGGCAGCCAGCGCGCTTCCCGTGGTGGTGGGATCGGTGGCGTCCGCTTCGATCAGGATCGACGGGTGCTCGCGGCGCAGCAGTTGCCGCGTAAATCCGGCCGGAATATTCACCACGAACATCAGCTGGCCCCGCGCCAGCGCCTCGCGCCCCGCTTGTTCGCTGGGCAGGCGCTTGACGATTTTGAAATACGACGAGTTTTGCATGGCCTCAATAAAGCTGCGCGTAACGTTGCTCTCGTCTGCACTGACGATCCCGGTATCCAGGTGCCGCGGGACTGTGTTGATGGCGAAGCCGAACAGGGCCATCTGCATAATCGGAATGCCCACGATCATGGCGAAGGTCAGCCGGTCGCGCTTCAGTTGCGTGAACTCCTTGAGCACGACGGCCCACCATCGCGCGGCCGAAAATCGCTGGCGACCCTTCACGCGTTTCCTCCTGCGTTGCGCTCCGCATGGCCCATCAGGTAAATGAAGACGTCCTCGAGGTCTGTATCGATCTTCTCCGCGCGCCTTCCGCTGGAGATGACCGTCTGCTCAATCTCCCGCTCCAACAGTTCGGCGTTGGTTCCGCTCACATGCAGCACTTCGCCGAACGTCACCGTCTGCTCCACAGCCGCTTTCTTCCGCAGCTCTTCCTGCAGCTCCGCCAGGCGATCGCCGCGAATGGCCCAGGTGCTCAGGTGTTGCCCCTCGATGATCTCCTCGGCGGTGCCCTGCGCCAGCAGCGTCCCGGCGGAGATGTAGGCCAGCTTGTGGCAGCGCACGGCTTCATCCATATAGTGCGTGCTGACCAGCACAGAGATGCCGCTGGCCGCCAGCGTCTGAAGCTCGTCCCAGAAGTCGCGCCGCGCGCGTGGATCGACGCCGGCGGTCGGCTCGTCGAGCAGAAGCAGTTGCGGAGAGTGCAGCATGCACGCGGCCAGCGCCATGCGCTGCTTCCACCCTCCTGACAACTCACCGGCAAGCTGACGCGCGCGCGACGCCAGGCCGAGGGTTGCGAGCGACCGCTCGACTGCGCGCCTGCGGCCGGGAATTTGATACATCCTGGCGACGAAATCAAGATTCTCGGCGATGGTCAGATCGTTCCAGAAGGAAAAACTCTGCGTCATGTAGCCCACGCTGCGCTTGATCTCGGCGCTGTCGCGCAGAATGTCGTAGCCCAGGCAGGCGCCGGTTCCCGAGTCGGGTTTCAGCAGCCCGCACATCATGCGGATGGTGGTCGTCTTGCCGCTCCCGTTGGGGCCGAGAAAGCCGAAGATCTCGCCCCGCCGCACGCGCAGCGAAACATCTTTCACCACGTGCTTGCCGTCGAAGCGCTTGTTCAGCCCCTGCACGTCGATAGCGAAGCTGGATTGCGTGGCCGGCGTCATGGAAACGTCACCTCCACAGGCTGGCCTGGATGCAGCGTGGCCGCGGCTTCCGGCGATGGCATGGCGATCACCAGGAACACGAGCTTCGACCGGTTTTCGTTGCTGTAAATCACCGGCGGAGTGTACTCGCTCTGCGGCGACACGAAGGTGATGGTTGCCGCAACCGCGCTGGAGCAGCCGTCGCACGTCATGCGGGCACTCTGGCCGGCGCGCAGCCCGCCCACCACCGTCTCCGGCACAAAGAAGCGAATCTCCACGTTCTCCGGAGGAAGTAGCTGGATCACGGGATTTCCCGCCGCAACCCACTCGCCCTCGCGGTAGAGCGTGTCGAAGACCAGGCCGTTGCGCGGCGAGGCGATCCGCTTCTGCTCGAGCCGCCATTGCGCATCCGCCAGGGAAGCGCGGTCCGCCGCCACCTGGTTCTTCTGTGCCTTGATCTGCTGCTCCCGCGCCGGCAGCGCGTCCACGGCCAGATCGGCTTGCATCTCGCGCACCTTCGCGGCGCTCGTTTCCGCAGCCGCCTGCGCCTGGATCAGCTCCGTCTGCGCGATGCCTCCTGCCTGGAACTGCGCCCGATCGCTGGCCAGAATCGCATCCGCCTCGCTCTTGCCGGCAACCGCCTGCGCCAGTTGCGCGCGCGTCACGTCAATCTCCGCGGGGCGCTTTCCGGTCTCCAGGTCGCTGAGCCGCGACTGCGAACTTCGCAGCACCTGCTCGGCAGCGCGCGCTTCAGAGGCCTCGGGCTCGTCGTCCAGAGCGAACAGCGGATGGCCTGAAGCCACCGTCTGGCCGCGCGCGACATCCAGTTGTTCCAGCCTTCCGCTCTGCGGCGATGCCACGTAGACGAACTTGCCTTCGATGTAGCCCTGGTAGGAGTTCGTGGGCTTCCGCGCGCAGCCGGCAATCAACGCGAGCGCAATTGCCGCAACCGCGCCCGCCACGGTTTTGCCTCGGAGAACATGCATCTTCCCCTCCATACTCACTTACGGATCGATGTTGCGTTTCGTTTCCTGTGCCGGTCGGGTTCCAACCCGTGCAGCAGCAATCCCGTGATGTGACGGATGAGCGCATCCCGGCTGGGCGCCTTGCGGTCAAAGATCTCCGCCCAAAGCTGGATGGTCGCCATGTGCATCATCACCAGCCCGATGAGCGAGAAGGCAATCAATCCCGGATCGAGCTCCGGGTTCGCCTCGCCGCGAGCCTGTGCCCTGGCCAGGCTCTGGCTCAACGCCCGGACTTTGGCGAGCGGCAGGTGGCGCAGCACCCGGCCGCGCAACAAGCCGCCCTCGTTCAGCACTTCGCGCATCCAGGTCGAGGGCACCCAGGGCATCCGCTCGATCCCCGCCAGCATACGCTGCACGATTCCGCGGATCAGTTCCGCGGGAGCCGCGCTGGCCTCGACCGAGCCCCACACCGACCGAATCAGCGGAGCCAACCGCTCCTCCACCACGGCGTCCAGCAACTGCTCCCGGTTGCGGAAGTAGTAGTGCAGCATGGCCGGGGTCAGCTGCGCCTGTTGGGCGATGGTTGCGAAGGTAGTTGCCGCCACGCCCTGCCCGGCGAAAAGCCCGGTGGCCGCCTTCAGCAGCCGGTCGCGTGCATCGAACTCGGGGCTGGCGGCGGGACGTCCCGGCCTGCGTGCGGATTTGCGTCGCGTCGGCATATCCAAAGAATTAACTAATGCATGAATTAAATATCGGATATGGTTTCTTGTCAAGCCCCGCCGCCGCGGCCGGACCGGCTGCCCGATTGGAATTTGCCGGAGCCGATGCTCCGCGCCAGCAAATGCTCAACCGAGGCCGCCAGCCGCGTTACCATATGGTCGATCGCACCAAGTTCGGCCGCTGCTGCATGATCCCCGCGGCCCCGCTCAATGCGGCGCACGCCGTCGCCTCTGACGTGGAGCTCAGCTCCGAATACGCCGCCATGCTCCGCAACAACGGCATTGAAGTCCTTCTGGCATAATCGGAACTGCCGTAAGGAGTCCCAATGCAAATCAAGGCACACGACGTTCTCCTCGTCACCGACGTGCAAAACGACTTCTGCCCCGGCGGCGCGCTCGCCGTTCCCCGCGGAGACGAGGTGATTGCGCCCATCCATTGCGTTGCACCGCGATTCGAGCACATCGTTCTCACGCAAGATTGGCACCCCTCGAACCACTCTTCCTTTGCCGTTTCGCATCCCGGCAAACAGCCTTACGATTCGATCGAGCTTTCCTACGGCGCGCAAACCCTTTGGCCGCCGCATTGCGTGCAAGGCAGCCACGGCGCGGAGTTTCATCCCGCGCTCCATTTGCCACAGGCCGAACTCATCCTACGCAAGGGCTTTCGCCCACACATCGATTCCTATTCGGCCTTCTTCGAGAACGACCGCGCCACGCCCACCGGTTTGGCCGGGTATCTGCACGAGCGCAGGCTGAAGCGTGTGTTCCTCGCCGGCCTCGCCTACGACTATTGCGTCGGCTACTCGGCACTCGACGCGCGGCGGCTGGGCCTCGACGCATTCGTCCTGCGCGACGCCTGCCGCGCCATCGATCTCCATGGTTCCGTGGCCGCGATGGAAACTGAATTCGTTAAAGCGCAAGTCGTCGTGATCGAAACTGCGCAGCTTGTTGCTGCAAGCTGAGAACGGAGCCCGTCTCCTTTCCGATCCGATACGGATGAGATACACTGGTAGCACCGAATTCGGTGCTTCGGCAGGAGTCAACATTGCTCAATATCGCGACCGATATCCAATCCTTGACGGCATTCCGGCGCAATTCCGCCGACATGATAAAACACCTGCGGAAAAACAAGCGCCCGCTGGTGCTGACGGTGAACGGAAAGGCTGCGGCAGTGGTGCAGGATGCCGGGGCGTACCAACGCCTGCTCGATGCTGCTGCGCGCGCCGACGCCGGAGAAGGCGTGCGGCAGGGCCTGGAAGACGCCCGCAAGGGGAGAACTCGCCCGGCAACGGAGTTCTTCAGCGAATTCGAGTCCGCACGTGGCCTATCTCGTTAACATTACAGCCCGGGCCGAACGCGACCTCGCTGCTCTCTATGAAGAGATCGACGCCGAAAACTCCGCCTCGGCTCAAAGGTGGTACGGCGGACTCAAGCGGGCGATCCTCAATCTCGAAGATCACCCATATATCTGGCCGGCTACACACGAGGCGCGCAAGCTTCGGCATATCCTCTACGGCCGCCGGCCTCACAGTATTTATCGCGTGATCTATCGCGTTTTTGAGAGACGAAAAGCGGTTGAAGTGCTGCACATTCGCCACGGAGCAAGGCGCCGGTTCCAAGCATCGGATATGAAGTGAGAGGGGAGCGTGCTGCTCTTCCAGGTAGAATCGCAACAGGCTCCTCATCGCCGCGCCTTCACGCGTATGTCCCGCAACTTCTACATTCTCGCCGCTACGCTCGGGTTCTTCGCGCTGCTCTCGGCAGGCATGACGCTGGTGCCATCCAGCTTTCAGCCCGGACTGCCCGCCAACGGGACGCTCTGGCGCACCATGTCGCTGCTGCTCCTGCTGGCGGCTCTCGCTTCTGCCCTCATCGGCGTTCTCAGCAACCTCTTTGAGCAGGTGGACCGCCGCAGCGAAGAGGCCCGGCGCGCCGCACGGCAAAGGCGGCGCGGCAACCGCGGATAGCCGTTTGTCCGTGGGGCGGAAGACGCCCGGCAACAGCGTGCGGCAACCACGCCGGTCCAATTAGAATGAGTGTGTGCAGGGCACTTTTCCCGCGCAGGATCGAGCAGACGCCCATGTTTGAAGTCACCGTGGAGGCAGATTTCTCCTCAGGACACTATCTCCGCAACTACAAAGGCAAGTGCGAGAACCCGCACGGCCACAACTACAAGGTCCGCATCACGCTGGCCGGCGCAGCGCTCGACGAGGCTGGCCTGCTGCTCGACTTCAAGCTGCTCAAACACGTGCTGCGCCCGGTCATCGAGCGCATCGACCACCAGATGCTCAACGACCTGGAGCCGTTTACGACGCTCAACCCCTCGGCGGAAAACATCGCCAAATACTTCTACGACGAAACCAACCGCCAGCTCGCGGGAATGACTGCGGGCCGCGTGCGCGTGAAGGACTGCACCATCTGGGAGACCGACACCACTACGGCAACCTATTTCGAATAGCCTCTTTCAGCACTGTGAACGGCACCGCCCCGACTTCGCAGCGGCTGCCAGGATTCAGTTGCCGCCGGCTTGCTCTTGCGGGCTTGCCGAATACCAGTCTTCGCGGACAAGGGGGAGCCGGCTCTTGCCGCGGTCCGGCCGGCTGAGCAATACCTGATAGACCGCAATATCTCCCCTTGAGAAGGCGGCTGCCGATCCCGCCATGTACAACAGCCAGATGCGGTACGCCGGCTCATCCACGTAGGCCCGCACCTTGCTGGCATTCTGCCGCAACGCCTCCACCCAGCAGCGCAAGGTCAGTTCGTAGTGTTCGCGAAGGTTCTCCACGTCGCGCACTTCAAGGCCCGCCGACTCCGCGGCTTGAATCGTCTGCGTCAACGTCACGAGCTTTCCGTCGGGAAACACATAGCGGTCGATGAATGAATCCTTGCGCACGGCGGACCCAGGCGCGCGCGCGATGGCGTGATTGAGAAAGGCGCCGCCGGGTTTCAACAACCGGCGCGCGATGCTGAAATATTGGGGCAGGTTTTTCAACCCTACGTGCTCGAACATGCCCACGCTGGCGATCTTGTCGAAGGATTCATGCAGGTGCTCACACTGGCGGTAATCGCGCAATTCAACCGCGCAGGCCGCGCCCAGCCCCGCCTGTTCGATCCTCTGCTTCGCAACGTTGGTCTGCTCCTTGCTCAGCGTGATACCCAGCGCATTCGCGCGGCGCGCGCCGGCAGCACAAAGGACCAGGCTTCCCCATCCGCAGCCGATGTCAAGAAAGCGCTCGCCCGGCTGCAGGCGCAGCTTCCGGCAGATCATCGCCAGCTTCTGCGCCTGAGCCCGATCGAGCGAATCGCCGGGGCATCGAAAATACGCACAGGAGTACGCGAGCGATTCGCCCAGCCACGGCCGGAAGAACTCAACCGGCTGATCGTAGTGGTATGAAATCGAGGAGCGGTCTCTCGCCATGGAGTGCCGCGAGCCGTACCTTAGCCATCGCCGGGCACCGGCAACTGTGAGCGCCAGCGTCTCCGCCAGTTGCTGCCTCAGCCCACGGGCGACATTCAGGAGATGTTCCGCAACCGGAAAGACCGCGAAGATATCTCCCTCGATCTCCAGTTCCCGGTGGATGAACGCCTCGCCGAGAGCGATCTCGTTGGGCTCGGCCAAGAGCGCTGCCAGGGCCTTAGGGGTCTCGATCGCAATCGTGCAGGCCGGCGCCCCGCTCGGCGACGGCGTCCAGCACCAGCCATCCCACATTCGAATGGCAAAAAGGGGGCCCCGGTAATTCTGAAAGAGAGCCGCCAATACCATGGCTCTTTGCGATTGGAGCAAGCCAGACGCCATCTCGCGACCTCGCTGCCTCATTTGCGCGGGAACGGGTAAAGCGCACGCCGTGCAAAATTTGCGGGGAACCTGGACCGCCAACAATCCGGATCGCAAACCGGAAGGTTACAGCCGTTTCAAAAGTATTGTAAGGGCATTTGCGGCCTTTAAGCCTGTGCGTTTTCAGGATTCGGCGCCCCGGCGGGCAGGTCTTCGTCCGTGGGGCAGAAACGGCGAAGGCCGGAGCATTCTTTTTGACTGAACAGGTGTGCCGAAACTGCTCTAATTCATCTGGCTCGACTTCGACTGCAGGTACTTGCTGAAGGGAATCTCGAAATAGAAGAGCTCTTTGCCGTCGGCGTCGCGCAACTTGCGCAACAGCAGCTTGGCGCCCACCAGCGGATCGCTCAACCCCGAAACATCGTAGAACAGAAAACCGGCGCGCGTAGTGTGCGGTTCCACCGCCAGGGCCGAATATTCGAAGGTGTCGAAGTCCTGTTCGATCTCCTTGTTGCTGCCCTTGGGCTTGGTGTGGATGGGCGGCAGAGGCGCGGGCAGGGGAATCTTGCTTCCCTGGCGGTCTTTGCGCGTCATCGTTCGCTCCACGTCTTCCGGCTCGGCAGCCTGAATCCGTTCTCCGTCCGCCGTCACAAAGAGGATGCGAGCGTCGCGCAGCGAGATGGGCCGGTCGCCGAGGTTGGTTACGATCAGCCGCACCGGCATCACGTCGTGGCTTAGGTAGTCGACGCGGAAGATGGACTCTTTTTCCTTCGTATCGTATGGCTCGACAGCAATGGCCACTTGCTCATCGGAATGGATCTCGACTGCCGGGAATGATGTGGCCGGCTGCACCGGGGGCGGAGCGTGGTCGCTGGCGCTCACCGGCAAGGCGAGCCAAAGCAGAACAAGCGGGATTGCCCGCAAAATTCTCATCGTGTGCGACTGTATCATTCTAGGGTCAGCCATCTAATCTGGAGCGGATTCGAAAACCGTAGGGTTAGACCGCTGAAGATCAGATTCGGTACCGCATGATTCTCTTTTTCTACAATATGGCCTTGATTGCGGCGCTGGTTGCCGGCGCCCCGTGGTGGCTGTGGCGCATGGCCACCACGCACAAGTACCGCGAAGGGCTGTTCGCGCGCCTGGGCCGCGTTCCGCCCCGGCTTGCTCCAGGCGGTGCTCCAGCCGCAGACCGTCCTCTCATCTGGCTCCATGCCGTCTCTGTCGGCGAGGTGCTTGCCGTCACGCGCCTGGTCAGGGCCCTCAATGCCGCTTTTCCGGACTTTCTTATCGTCATTTCCACCACCACCCGCACCGGACAGGCACTGGCCCGCGAGCGCTTCGGGCCGAATCGCGTCTTCTACTGTCCGCTTGACCTGCCCTGGGCCGTCCGCGCCTATCTGAACGCGCTCAAGCCCCGCCTGCTGATTCTGGCGGAAACCGAGTTCTGGCCCAACCTGCTTCAGGGCTGCTTCCGCCGCGGCATTCCCGTCGCCGTGGTCAACGCGCGCATCTCCGACCGCTCCTGGCCGCGCTACCGAAAACTTCGGGGATTGTGGCGTCCGCTGCTCAGCCGCCTGAGCCGCGTGCTTGCCCAGAGCGAAACCGACGCGGAGCGTATGCAGGCCATCGGTTGCCGGCCCGACCGCCTCTCGGTCGCAGGCAATCTCAAGTTCGACGTCCGCGCCGTCCACGAATCCGAGGCCGCACTTCTATTGAGGCCGATGGCCGGAGGCCTGCGGCTCTTTGTCGCCGGCAGCACGCTGGAGGGCGAAGAGTCCGCGCTGCTTGAGGTGTGGCCGCAGCTGCTCGCCGCCGATCCGCAACTCGCCATGGTGATCGCTCCGCGCCATCCCGAGCGTTTCAGCGCCGTTGCTGCCCTCCTTGGCAAGTCCGGTGTCCCGTGGCGCAAACGCTCCGATTGGCCTGCCGAGCCGTCCAGTGCTTCGCCCACGACCGCCAGCCCGCTCCACCCCGGCGAGATCGTCCTTCTTGACACCATCGGCGAGCTGGCTTCGGTCTACTCGCTGGCCTCAGTTGCATTTGTCGGCGGCAGCCTGGTTCCGGCAGGCGGCCACAACCCCCTCGAGCCGGCCCAGTTCGCAGTACCCATCGTCATGGGCCCGCACTACGCCAACTTCGCCGCTATCACCGACAGCCTGCGCGGCCACAACGCGCTGCGCATCGCCGCCAAAGACGAACTCGCCGCGGTCCTCAACGGTCTGCTCCGCGATCGCGCAGCCGCCGAGGCCATGGGCGCGCGCGCGAAGGAGGTCTTCAATCGCCAAGCCGGGGCGACCGACCGCTGCGTTGAGGCGATCCGTGCATTGCTTACACCCGCAGCCGCGCCGGAGGCTTCGCGATGACACACAGTCCCGCCGCACGCCCACTGCTTTGGCCTCTTGTGCCGCTCTACCGGTTAGGTGTCGCGTTACGCGAGATCGAGCTGCGTACAGGATTCAAGAAGGTCAGGCGGCTCGGCTGGCCCGTCGTCAGCATCGGCAGCCTTTCTGCCGGCGGGGCAGGGAAGACGCCGCTTGCCATTGCGCTCGCGAAGGCGCTCACGGCCCGCGGCCTATATGTGGACGTGCTCACGCGCGGCTACGGCCGGCGCTCCGCGCTCCCACTCCCGGTCAACCCTGGTGGCACAGCAGATGATTTCGGCGACGAGCCGCTGCTCGTCGCACACGAAGCAAATGTACCGGTCTTTGTTGCCGCGGAGCGCTACGAAGCTGGAATGATGGCCGAGCGCGATGCGGTTGAGCGAACCGGAGCACATTTGCTCGATGACGGTTTTCAGCACCGCCAACTCGCCCGCGACGTCGACATTCTGCTTCTGAGCCGGTGCGATCTGAACGGCCACCTGCTTCCCGTAGGCAATTTGAGGGAGCCTTTGCACGCAGCGAAGCGGGCGCAGGTGATTGCGATTCCTGCGGAAGAACCCGATGTGGAAGATGAAATCAAAGCGCGCGGCTGGACGGCGCAGGTGTGGCGGCTGAGGCGCGTCATGGAGATTCCCGGCATCAACGTGCCCGTGGCGGCATTCTGCGGCATTGCGCGGCCCGGACAGTTTTTTCAGGGTCTTGAATCTGCCGGCATGAAACTGGCAACGCGGTTCGCTTTCCCTGACCACTACCGCTTCACGGTGCTCGATCTCGACCGCATCGCCGTCGCCGGGCGCCAGGCCGGCGCTTCCGTTCTGATCACGACGGAAAAAGACCGGGTCCGCATGGGCCCCCTCGCCGATGCACTCCCGACAACGCTCCCGCTCTATACCGTGGGCCTGCGCACGGAGATTGTGGATGGGGCCGCCGCCATCGCGTGGCTCACCAGCCGCTTGACCAGCCTTCAGGCTCATGTTTCTTAACACAAACTAGCCGTCATGGCCGTGCGGCGTCAGAATCGGAAGGGAAGGGAAGACCGCGAAGGCCCTGACCGAAAGACCGCGATGCGAACGAAGCCGCCGCCCTTTACAGCCGCTCTTCCATCGGAATCCAGGGCGAAGGATACGCGGGGCCGATGTACTCGGCGCGCGGGCGGATCAGCCGGTTGTCATCGAGCTGCTCGATGACGTGCGCGGCCCAGCCGGCGATACGGCTCACCGCGAAGATCGGCGTGTAAAGATCGATGTCGATGCCCAGGGTGGCGTAGGTCGAAGCCGAATAGAAGTCTACGTTGGCGTTCAGCTTCTTGTCCTGATTGATGTACAGTTCGATGGCCCGCGACATTTCGAACCATTTGGGCTGGCCGGCATCCTTGCCCAGTTGCTCGCTCATCTTGCGCAGGTGCGTGGCCCGCGGATCCTCGGTCTTGTACACGCGATGCCCGAAGCCGGAGATCTTCTGCTTGGCGGCAAGCATGTTCTTCACGTACTCCACCGGATCGGCGCCCAGCCTGTCGATGGTCAGCAGCAGCCGCATCACGCCTTCGTTGGCCCCGCCGTGCAGCGGGCCTTTCAGCGCGCCAATGGCGCCGGTAATGGCGGAATGAATGTCGGAGAGGGTTGCGGCGATGACGCGGGCGGCGAAGGTGGAGGCGTTCAATTCGTGGTCGGCATGAAGAACCAGGGCAATATCCAAAGTTCGCGTGGCCGTTTCCGAGGGCATTTCGCCGTTCAGCATCCACAGAAAATTCCCTGCGTGCGAGAGCGAGCGATCCGGCGGCACAACCTCCTTGCCCTTGCGCAGCCGGTCGTAGATCGCCACAATCATGGCGATCTGCGCCGTCAGGTTATAGGCCTTGCGCACATTCGCGTCGTGGGAGCAGTCCTTTTCGTCGGCGTCGTAAAAGCTCAGCGCCGAAACCGCCGTGCGCAGCACCTCCATGGGCGTAGCCGACGTGGGAAAGCTGTGCAGCATGTCGATGACGCGCTGATCCAGCGACCGGGCCAGGGCCAATTGCGATTGGAACTCGCGCAGAGCCAGCGCGTTGGGCAGGATCCCGTTCCAAAGCAGGTAAGTGGTTTCTTCGAAGGTCGAGTGCTCGGCCAGCTCGTGGATGTCGATGCCGCGGTAGGAGAGAATTCCCGCTTCTCCGTCGATCCAGCAAATGCCGGAGTTCGCGGCGACAACGCCTTCCAGGCCCTTTCCTGCGACAGCAGTCGGCATAGCCTTTCCGTCTCCCTTATTTTCGATGACAGCTCGGCTCTTGCGGTAGAGATCCAGGCCGCAAAAACAGGCCCGCGCCGAAATATGCAGCAAAGATGTTTATAACCTAGCTGTTCCATGCTTGTCACGGAGGGTGGACCGATCGGCGGCTGGAACCGCCGGGCCGGGAACGAGGGAGGGAAAGGCTGCGCAATTCCCGTCCATCCCATTTATCCTGTAGATGTCACCCATCCGTGGAGCGGCCTTCCGTGCTTTCTTCGGAGGCGCTTTCATCGGTAAGATAGTGAATCATGGGGATTTCCGGAACGGTTGAGACAATTCCCTCCCGCTGCGGCGTCTAACCGGATAGGATGCCGCCATCACGCCAGGCATGGCTTGCTCGAAACGGCCGGCCTACGCAGGAAAGGTAACGAATGAGCGAAATCGATGATGCCCCCCGAACTTACTCCGGCGCATTTTTGGCGGCAATCGCCATTGCCCTGCTGGCCGCGATCGGCAGCCTGATCTGGTGTTTCACATTGGGCAGCCGGCTAACCACCGCCCAAGCGGAGCTGGCCGACGCCAAACAGCAGAGCACGCAACTTGCCGCCGAGTTGCGCGAAACCGATGCCCGCCTGCGGGTCGCCACGGATGAACTGGGCAAATCCGTCGGCCTCACGCAAAAGGAACTGGAAGAGCGCGCCCAGGCGATTATTCAGCGCGAGCAAGCTGACAATCAGCGCCTGGAGAACGCCCAAAAGCAGACCGCGCAACAGGTCAACCAGGTGTCCAACCAGGTTTCCAGTGTGCAGACTGACGTTGGCGGCGTAAAGACCGATCTGAGCAAGACGCAGAGCGACCTGGCCACGACCATCAGCCAGCTCCAGCAAGTGAAGGGCGACCTGACCAATACCAACAGCGTCATTGCCCGCAATCACGATGAACTGGTCCTGCTGGAGCACAGGGGCGACCGCAACTACTATGAGTTCAGCCTCCAAAAGGGCCAAAGGAAGCCCGTGGGCACGGTCAGCCTCGAGTTGAAAAAGACCGACCAGAAGCGCAACCGGTTCACCCTCGACGTCTTTGCCGACGACAAGGTGTACGAGAAGAAGGACCGGAACGTGAACGAGCCCTTGCAGTTCTACAGCGGCAAGGAACCGGCGCTCTTCGAGATCGTGGTCAACAACATCAATTCGAGGAATGAGATTACGGGCTATCTCTCCACGCCCAAGAGCGCGCCCGTTCCGCCTACTGCTCAGTAATCGCCACCTTGGGCGCGAGCACCAAATTGGGCTGATAGTGGAAACTGAAGGTGTAGTCCAGCTTCTTGCGCGCGTCCCATTGTTGTTTCGTCATCATGAAGGCAGAAACAAAGGTTCCCTCGACTGTCTGGCCGGGGTCAATCGTGGTGTCGAGCGGCGAAATGGGCTTCAAGTGCGGCACAGGAATGTGAGGATAGGCGATATAAATCCGGTCGTAGTCGGCCTTGTTCGCTGCATAGCTGGAGTGAATGCCGTCGTCCAGCGTGACATTCGTCAGCACGTTCGAGAGGAACAGCGGGTGATCGGTCTGGTTGCGCAGGTTTACCTGTGTGAAGACCATCACCTGGTCGGCGACTTCCTTGGGCATGGGCATCCCATTGGCGTCAAGCCCCGACGTCTCGGTATGCTGCGGATGCGCCCACACGGCAACGATCTCTCCCGTCGCTATGGGCGGCTTTTGCTCCAGGATCACAAAGGCTGAAACCGCAAGGCTCACCACAACGGTGGCGATGATGGTGGCCCAAACCACGTGGCTGGTGCCTTTGGTCAGTTCCTCGCCGAGCGCGGCATCGTCCACTTCCGTCGAACTCTGCTGTAGCAAGCTCATGGTGACCTCACCCTCGTTGCGCCCTTATCTTATCTCCAATTACACACCGCAAGCCAAGGATTCCCGTAGCGCCCCTCAACTCCTTTGTGTTCAATAAAGTGACTTTCGTGGGATGGGGCCGAGCCTGACAACTCACCAATCAATCGGCTTCGGGATGGATTTCCCGTCCGGCGCAATTACCGGATCCGGAAACTGGCTGACTCCGAGGTATGGACCCAAATGCCTGATATGGGTGGCAAGCTTTTGTAAGTCGCTCGATGGATGGACCACTGGAGTGAGGAGAGTGACTGGCAGCTTCGCCTCCTCAACGACAATGCGCAGTGGTTCTCTTAGATCGGTATCGTTGGTTACAATCGCAGCGTGCTCAAATGCGCCCTTGAGGGCGTCTCGCACCAAATGGACCCCGAGATTCACATCGGAGCCCTTTTCCTCTGTTTTGACGACGCGGACAAACTCAGGAGTCGGGTAGGGGGTAGGCCCTGGAGGAAGGAACTCCATCGGCTGGACAAGGAACATGGACTTATCGGTGACCTGGAACCGGCCGAAATAAACCTGCACATTGGGCAAAGTCGCCAGCGCAGTCAGGTAGCTGTTTTGGTCTTTGGGAGACGAAGGGTTGCGACGGGCGGAAACGCGTGCCTTATAGTACTTGAGCGCAGCAATATCGCAAGTTTTCGGAAGCGCCGCCCCACACAGAGCAAGCAGGTTGAGCCACTTGTGCTTCGAGTTTCTCAGGGCGCAATAGTAGAGGTTAAACCCATCTACGTAAACGATTGTTTTCACGCCCAGTATTTTAAATGCAAAAGGCCGTTGCACTTTCACGCAACGGCCTCTGAGCCTACGGCACGCCGTAGGTGAGCTTAAATCGAGTATACACCAGAATCCAAAGAAACGTGCGATTTCTCAAAGAAAATCGCGTTTTGGGTGATTTTTGAGTCAGGTCGCAAGGTCGAATTTGCCATCCTACGGCCTCGCTCTCAGCCCCGCCAGAAAGCCTTCCGCCTTCCGCGTATTCAGTACATCCTCGGCCGTGAGCCAGGCTCGCCGCAACTGCCTTAGGCCATAGCCCATCTGTCCCAGGTTGCGGCTGTCGTGCGAATCAGAAGACATCACGATCCGGCACCCCATCTCCCTGGCCAGCCGCAGGTCATGATCGTTCAGGTCGAGCCTCTCGGGAGCGGCGTTGTGTTCCATGGCCACGCCCAGATCGGCCGCGCGCTTCAGCACCGCTGCCATGTCCAGCGCGAACGGCTCGCGGCGCAGCAGCAGCCGCCCCGTGGGATGCCCCAGAATCCGCACATAGGGATTCTCAATCGCCTTGAGCACCCGCTCCGTCATCTCCTCGCGGCTCTGCTCGAAGCGCGTGTGTACGGCGGCGATCACCACGTCCATTGCGGCGAGCACCTCATCGTCCAGGTCCAGCGCGCCGTCGGCCAGGATGTCCACCTCGATGCCGGTGAAGACGCGAATGCGCCCCTCCATCTCCCGGTCTACGCCGCGAACCTGCTTGATTTGTTCGAGCGCGCGCTTTTCGTCAAGGCCGTTCGTCATGGCCAGGTTCTTCGAGTGGTCGGTGATGGCGATGTATTCATACCCGCATGCCTGCGCCGCCTCGGCCATCTCGCGGATCGAACTGCGACCGTCGCTGGCTGTGGTGTGCATGTGCACGTCGCCACGAATGTCGCTTAGATCGATCACCCGGGGAAGCTTGTGTTCCGCCGCCGCGTCGATCTCGCCCAGGTTCTCGCGCATCTCCGGCGGCATCCAGTCCATCTTCAGGGCGGCGTAGATCTCCTCCTCCGTTGCCGCCGCGGCGGTCGAGCCGTCGTCAAGCCTTGCCAAGGCCCACTCGCTCAGTGTGTAGCCCATCTTGAGCGCCCTCTGCCGCAGCGCCACATTGTGTGCCTTGGAGCCGGTAAAGTACTGCAGCGCAGCGCCATACGAGGCCGTGGGCAGCAGGCGCACGTCCACCTGCAAGCCTTGGTCTACATGAAAGCTCACCTTGTTTTCGCCCTTGGCGATCATGTCGTGGATGCCGGGGTAGGCAGCCACGTACTCGGCTGCAGGGCCAGTCTTCCCGGGCACGCATGCCGGACCGGTCGCGAGCAGGTCGAGGTCCCCCACGGTCTCCCGCCCGCGGCGCAACGAGCCGGCTGGCGTCACTCTCTCAATTCCCTCAAACTTCAGCAGATAGCCTGCGATCCGTTGCGCTTCCTCGTCGGCCACGTCGATACGGAAGCGGCCAGCGCTCCGGCGGTAGTCGTCAATGCCCTTACGCAGCTTTTCGATCTGTTTGTCGCCCATCCGCGGCAAGCCCTTCAGCCGCCCCGTCTCGATCGCCTGGGCCAGTTGGCCGACGCTACCGATCTTTGCCGCATCCCAAAGCAGCGCCACCGTTTTGGGCCCCATGCCCGGCAGCTTCAGCAACTCCAGGACACCCGCCCCGTACTTGGCCAGCAACTCGTCGCGCTGCGGCAGTGTTCCGGTCGCCGCGATGGCCTGCAGCTTGGCCGCCATCCCCTTGCCGATCCCGTCGATCTCCAGCAGCCGCGCCGTATCGCCGGCCGCCTCCATCAGGTCCACGGTGGTTTGCTCGGCGGCTTCGGCGGCGCGACGGTAACTGCGTATGCGGAAGCTGTCGGCGCCGTCAATCTCCATCAGATCGGCCGTCTCCGCAAGCAGGCGCGCCATCGTCTTGTTGTCCATGGAG
>JBEKXX010000046.1:0-21651 GCA_049511595.1 Occallatibacter sp.
CGCGGAGTCGTACTCGAGCAGAATGGCCAGGTCACCCTGCGCGGTGTGATCGTCGGGATCGAGCTTGATGGCGGCGCGATAGGCATCGGCCGCGCCAGCCATGTCGCTGCCCGCGCGCAGATTGCGGCCCACAAGATCGTGCTTGAGAATCTCGGCGAGTACTCGTTCGTCAAGCGCGGAACTGGGATCGAGCTTGACCGCGAGCCGCGCTTCGTCGCGCGCGGCCTCGCCCATGCCGGCCTCAAGCAGCACGTTGGCCACCTGCAGGTGGTGCACCGCTGAATTCGGGCTCTGCGCGATGAGCGCGCGGTAGTTGGCCAGCGCCTCTTTCACCTTGCCATCCCGGAGCAAGACCGCTCCCTGCGGCTCAAAGTTGACGAGAATCGCGGGACCGTTGATGAGATCGGCCACCTGGTTGCGCAGCGCGGTTGCCTCAGCCACGGTGTAGCGCCGCTTGACGGAGTCGAAAACAAAATGCGCCTGTACGGTCCCATCCTTGGCCGCGGAAAAGTTTTCTGTGAGCAGCGCGGGGCCCAGCGTAATGGACGCGTCCCCGGGCAGCTCCTTGGGAATGAATCCGGCAGGCGGCATGAGGCGGTAGTTCCACTCAGTGGTGAAGGGCGCGTTCAGCCACCAGTCCGCGGTGCGCGGCTTCTTGGGCTTGTCGGGCCCGGTGTTCTTCTTTTCCTCGGTGTCGTCTTTCCGCTTCAGCTCATCGGGCAGCAGCTGAAACAACCGGTCGACGCGAATCGCCGCCTGCGCGTTTTCCAGGCCCGTGTAGCCACGCTTGGCCTTTTCGCAGGCGATGGTGAGCTCAAAGGGCTTGGAAAGGTCGGCGGGATCGGTGCGATCGACCTTGGTGAGATCGTCGGAGACGTACTCCGCCTGCACGTAACCGCGGAGGCCGTCGCGCGTGTCCTTGTCGGGCTTGTCGGCGTAGTAGGAGCGGTAAGAAGACTCGTAGACGCCCGTGGGATGCGTGATCTCCACGACGTTGGCGGGGCCATTGTCCGTCAGCGTGAACTCGCGCGTCTCAACGAGGCCGTTGTCTTTCGACAAAGACTCCGGCGTCTTGACGAGGGCCGTGGTGCTGGTGCTTGCAATGAGCGCCAGCCGTCCCTGGTCGCCCATGGGCAACTGGCCCAGGTGAGCGTAGCGGTCGGTGGCGTCGATCCAGAGCGGATTCTTGCCCGGCACATAAACGATGGCATGATCGAACATTCCCATGCCAGGCAGATCTGTGGCAACGTCCATGCGGGATTCAGCATTGAGCAGCGCAACATTGGCGGGAATGCCTGCGGCGCGCAGCATGGCGACGAGCAGCGTAGCCTTGTCTTTGCAGTCGCCGTATTTCTTGGCGAGGGTTTCCGCCGGATCGTGAGGCACGATGGCGGCTTCGCCGAACTCAATGCCGGTGTAACGCACCTCGCGGTCGAGATAATCCACGATGGCCGCCTCTTTTTCCGCGGCCGATTTCTTGCCCGCAATGAGCGGCGCCACAGTGGCCTTTACGGCCGCAGGATCGGCGCGGCTGTCAACAATCTTCCCGTACTCGGCCGCTACGCTCTGCCACGACGCGCCCGTAGCGAATGCGATGGCGGGAAAGCGAACGAACTCCGGCGGAAGGTAGGGCTCGGACGGATCGATGCCATCGAGCAGGCCCACCTCGAAGGTGAGGGTCACGCGTCCACCGGTCTCTGTGCGGACCGGTTTCAGGCCGGGCAGAAGCAGCAGGCCGGTGCGCAGCGGCAGAGCGGCGGGCGCGTCGAAGACCACCCGGCTGTGCGCCACAGGGACGTTCTCCCGCCCGAGATCGATGCGCCCTACGCGGCCCTGCGCGAACAGCGGGTCGGTCTCCGTCTGGGTGTACTCCTCCTCCACCACCACGCCGGGCGCGATGGCCGGAAGCGGCGCGTGCAGCAGTTTGTCATCGCTATAGATCTTGTAATCGCCGCCGCGGGCCGGAGCCTCGGTGATGGTGTTTGCATCCAGGGCGTGAACGCTGTAATCGGGCGCGATCACGCGCGCGCGAATGATGGGCCGTGCCTCATGCCAGGGCTCCCAGCCGACTGAGAGCGCGTCCCAGCCCTCGGCGCCCTTCTGCGTGAGCACCTTATAGATGAGGTGGCCGGCATGGACAATGCGGCCGGAATCGTCGAGGGTGAAGGTCTCGTCTTCAACGAGCTCGACGACATTGGCGCCGTCGGGCACAGGAACGGCCGACGCGGCTTCGTACAGCGTCTTCGGGTCGACGGAGAAGTGCGGCGCGAACCATGGAGCGGCAGACGTCTCTGCCGGCGAATTGGCCGATGCACTGGGGGACGAATTAGCGGCCGGAACTGCGGCTGGCTGCGTCTGCGCTCCAGCAGAAATGGCGGTGGCTGCGATGAAGGCGGAGAGGAAGCAAGGCAGATAACGACGCACACAGGAATGGGACACGGGGCACCCGGCAGAATGGAATGTGAACACAACGGTAAACGGAGCGGAGCCGAAGCGCAAGCAGGCGCGGAACCAGGCGCCTGCCTCCTGGCTTGCTCCATCGGCGTCGGCGCTACCAGTTGATGCGTTCAGGCGGGCCTGCGCGCCTCGGCCGCGATTTTCCTCAGTTCCGGCAGCACCCTGCCGAGGCGGGCACCCTCCGGGTGCGGCGCTGCGTCGCGCTTGCCCAGCGCAAAGTAGACATCGCGATAGTGCCGATAGAGCTGCTCGTACACGGCTGCGGACTTTACATCCGGTTCGACGGTCCGGAACGGCAGGCAAACCGCTGCCTGCGCTTCCTCTATGGTCGTGTACGCGCCTGCGGCAAGTAACGCAAAAATACCCGATCCCAGGCTGGTGGGAATGCCCGCGGGCACCAGCACCGGCTTGTTCAGCACATTCGCGTAAACCCGGTTGAGCACCTCGTTTTTTTGCGGAATCCCGCCGGCGTTGATCACACGGTCAATACGCACGCCATGCTCTGCCATGCGCTCCAGAATGATGCGCGTGTGGAAGGCCGTGCCCTCAATGGCGGCGAAGAGCTCGTCCTGCGCCGTGTGCACCAGGTTCCAGCCGAGGGTTACGCCGCCAAGCTCCGGATTGACAAGCACGGTGCGGTCGCCGTTATCCCAGCTTAGGCGCAAAAGTCCGGTTTGACCCGCCCTGTAGGCGTCGAGCCCCTCGGAGAGCGCTACGACGGTGGCGCTGGCTCGCTTGGCGATGGCGTCGAAAATGTCGCCCACAGCCGAGAGCCCAGCCTCGATGCCGATAGATTGCGGATGGATGCTGCCCGGCACTACGCCGCACACGCCGGGAACCAACTCCGCCTGCCGCGCAATAGCCATGATGCACGTTGAGGTACCCACTACGTTCACGGCGTCGCCTTCGCGGATGTTCGCGCCGATCGCGTCCCAGTGCGCGTCGAACGCGCCGACGGGGATGGGGATTCCCGCGCGCAGCCCGAGCGCCGCGGCCCACTTCGCCGAGAGATGCCCGGCCAGGTGATCGCTAGTCAGGTATTCGCCGCCCAGCCTGGCGCGCACGCCGGCAAAGAGGGGATCGACGGCTACCAGAAACTTCTCCGGCGGGAGCCCGCCCCACTTGGGGTTCCACATCCACTTGTGGCCCATGGCGCAGACGCTGCGCTTGAGTGCGCCGGCTTCGGTCACGCCGCACAGCGTAGCGGCAACCATGTCACAATGCTCCAGCGCAGTCACAAATTGCCCGCGCTTTTCGGGGTTGTGCCGCAGCCAGTGCAGCAGCTTGGCGAAGCCCCACTCGTGCGAGTAGACGCCGCCGCACCACTCGATGCCCTCGAAGCCCAGTTGGTGCGCCTTGCGCGTGATTTCTTCCGCCTCGGTAAAGGCGCGATGATCGCACCACAGGTAGTACTCGTCGAGCGGGGCAAGTTCCGTTTCCGGGCCTTCGCCCACGGGAATCACGCTGGACCCCGTGGTGTCGAGCGCAATAGCGGCAACCTGCATGCCGTCGATGCCCGTGCTCTTCAGAGCATCCTTCGTTGCGTGGACGAGCGCGGCCATCTGGTCGGCATGCGCCTGCGTGGCGTGATTGGGATCGTCGCGGCGGCGATGCAATGGATAATTCGCCGATGCCGTCCCAATGGGGCCCTTCTCGCTGTCAACCAGAGTGACGCGAACGCTGAGTGTGCCGAAATCGACGCCGGCAACAATGGCCATGAAAACTTGCCCTCCGAAAATCGCTTGTTGATCCGCAAACCAGAGTACACCATGGCCTCAGCCGCGCGCCGCGTACGGCTATTTCTTCGCGCCGGGCAGCAAAGAGGTCAGACTCTTCATGATTCCGGGCTTTGCAGGCGGAGGCGCGGCAGAAGTCCCAGCCTGCGCAGCCGGCGGAGAAGGCGGCAGAGTCTGAGGTCTGGCCGCGGCGGGCGCGGGCCCGGGATTGGCCCCACCTGGCGCACCATCCACCACCCGCGCATGCACGAGCTGCGGCGGCGCCGCGTTGTCTGCGTTCTTCACCAGGATCGTAATGCGGCGGTTCGAGGGATCATAAGGATTGTTTTTCACGCGCAGCATCTGGTCGGCGTAACCGCGCACCTGCGTCACTTGGTCGCTTCGCACGCCGTCCTGCTGCAGCAGCCGCCGCGCGGCGTTGGCCCGATCGGCTGAAAGCTCCCAGTTGCCGTAATCCGCGCCGGTCGAGTACGGCGCCGCATCCGTGTGCCCCTCGATCTGCAGTTGGTTGGGCAGCGTCTTCAACTCGGCGCCCAGCAGCGCCAGCAGTTCCTGCCCGCTAGGGCTCAGACGCGCGCTTCCGCTTTGATAAAACGTGCCGTTCTTGTCCTCGATCAGTTCTATGCGCAGCCCCTCCGGCGTGATGGTGATCTCAATCTGCTTATTCAGCTTCTCCAGATCCTTGCGGGCCTGGATTTCCTGCTCCAATTTCTTTTTGAGGTCCTCGAGCTGCTGCAGGTTCTTGTCGGCAGCAGACGATGAACCTTCGCCGGTCCCCGACATCGTCGTGCCCATCAGGCTACCGGTTCCCTTGGGATCGTTAAAGTATCCCGCAACGGCCTTCCTCACTTGTTCGCTCTGGTTCATCAGCCACAGAACGATAAACAGCGACATCAAGGCGGTGACGAAATCGGCATAGGCCACCTTCCAGGCGCCGCCATGGTGGCCGCCGTGGCCGCCTTTCTTCTTGATCACGACGATGGGTTGCGCTTTAGCCGCCATGCAATCGCTCAGCCCTTGTTCCCTCAGCCCTTGTTCCCTCGGTCCCTGTTTCTACGCCGCAGCCGCCTTGGCCGGCTCGATCTTGTTCTTGCAGCTCTTCTCCATCTCATCGAAGCTGGGCCGAGCGTAGGCGGGGATGGCGCGCCGGCTCAGCTCGATGGCGATCATGGGCGCCGAGCCCTTCAGAAACGCCAGCAGCAGCACGCGCAGCACGTGCAGGTATTCGTTCTGCTCGTCGGCCAGCTTGCGCATGTTGGCGGCCAGCGGGCCCACCACGCCGTAGCAAAGCAGGATGCCGAGAAAAGTGCCCACCAGTGCCGCCGCCACGTGTTTGCCGATCTCCTCCGCCGGGCCGCCCAGCGCGCCCATCGTGATCACCACGCCCAGCACCGCGGCCACAATGCCCAGGCCCGGCAACGAATCGGCCACCGTGGCCAGCGCGTCCACCGGCTGCGTCTCCTCGTGATAATGCACCTCCATGTCCAGTTCCATCATCTGGTCCATGTCGAACGGCTCCACGCCCCCCGTGATCGCCGTGCGCAGTGTGTCGCATACAAAGTCGCGCGCATGATGGTCGTTCAGAAACTCGGGATAGTTCTTGAAGATGGCGCTCTCCGCGGGCTTTTCCACGTCCATCTCCACGGCCAGCAGTCCCTCTTTGCGCACCTTGTTGAGGAATTGGTACATCATCTTGAGCGTCCTCAGATAACGCTCCTTGGTGAACGGCGAGCCTTTCAGAATACCGGCCAGGCCCGCGGCCATCGCCTGAAGAATACGGAGAGGATTGGCCACCAGCACGGTCCCTGAGGCTGCGCCGGCAATGATGAGCAGCTCCGCCGGCTGAATCAGCACGGCGATGTGCCCCTTCTCCATGAGAAAGCCCGCGACGATCGCGGCGAAAACGGCGAAGATGCCTACGATGGCGAACATGTCGAATCCTCCGCCGCGGCCGTCGGCGCCGAGGCCGCCGCCACCATTGCCCGATTGCCTCCCGCCCTGGCGCTCATCTGCATAGCCTGGCGCGCGCGCTCCAGCAGTTGCACCAGCGTTTCGGCGGCATCGCCGCCGGCCTGCGCCGCGCCGATGCTTACCGTGAGCGAGATCCGGTCGCCCCACCAGCGGAAGTCCGCGGTGCGCGCCAGGCCGGCAAGGGTTTGCGCGTGGATTGCCAGCATCTCCGCGCTGCGCTCGTGGGCCAGGACGAGAAACTCATCCTCGCTCCATCGGCCCATCTCCTCGGTCGGGCGCAGCCCTTGCGCCAGCGCGTGCCGCACCTTCTCCAACATGGCGTTGCAGGCTCCGGCGCCATGTGTTTTGCGCAGTTCCTCGGCCTGATCCACGCCGATCCACAGAACGCCGAACGTTGGTCCGCCGCGCGTGAAGTCGTCGAACTCCATCTGTAGCCGTTCTTCGAAATCGCTCCGGCTCTCTTCTACGCCCTTGTCTGCGCCGTTCTCGCCCTGCGGCAGTGCGTCAACACTCTCGGCGGGATGAAACAGCGCCGCGGCGCCAATGCGCTCCCCCAGTCCGTCGTGCAGCGCCAGCACCCGCTTAATCACTGGAATGCCGTGGCCCATCTTGTGACGCGCCAGCACTACCGCCCGGCGGCTTTCCGGCAGCATATCGCCGCCCGGGACGGCTTCGTTCCGGATTTCCTCAACCAGCGGCTCCAGGCCCTCGGGGAGCGTCTGCGCAAGCACGTCCATTGCGGCGTAGCCCGTGATGCCTTGTGCAGCCTGGTTCCAGAAAACCACTTCGCCCTCTGCACCAAAGAGAGCCACGCCCTCCGGCAGGCTGTCGAGCGCCGCTTCCAGCAGTTCGGTGCGATCGATCATCGAAAAACTCTCTCCAGCCACACCTGTGAAGTTGCGCCGCCGACGCCTGCGCCCCGGTCTCGCCATCTGCCGCCCTCTGGCTTCAGGCGCACGAATCCTTACCGCGCTCACCTTCTTCCATCGGCGCTTCGTGGCGCAACTTCATCGCCCGATGCCGCAATGAGGGAATTCCAATGTGGAAATGGAGCAGCTGCCGGGCGGGGAGCCGGACCAGCCGAAGTGAACCCATGGAAGGCGAGGGACAGCATGTGCGGAAGTCAGTGCGCGATTCCGGAATCGGCCTCGAACCGGCCTAAACTGCGGTTACTTGGCTGGAGGTCTCTAGTGGTCTGGGAGTGTGAGCTTAGGCCGAAACTCGACCCAACCCAACGCAGCATCGCGGCCTTCTTGACGCGGGCAGCCGACACAGCGGAAATTGGCTAAATTCTGACCAGTTCGTGCTGGATGCGGCCGGTGACCCAGGCTTTGCCGGGGGCGGTCATCATGTTGATTTCGCTGCGCACGCCGAACTCGGGAAGGTAAACGCCGGGCTCGACGGAGAAGCAGGTGTGGGGCAGCAGAAGGCGCACGTCGTGGGTTTCGAGATTGTCGAGGTGCGCGCCGGGGCCGTGAATCTCGTGGGCGATGTTGTGGCCGGTGCGGTGGACGAAGTAGTCGGCGAAGCCGGCTTCGCGGATGACGGCGCGGGCCGCATCGTCGGCCTCAAAGCCGCGGATGGGGCGGTTTTCGGCAAAGGCCGATGCAACGGCGGTAATGGCGGCGTCGCGCGCGCGGCGGACGGTATCGAAGACAAGCTGTTCTTTCTTTGTGGGCTCGCGGCCCACGACGCCGGTCCACGTGATGTCGTAGAAGACGCTCGAAGGCGAATCGAGGCGGCCCCAGATATCGATGAGGAGGAAGTCGCCCTCGCGGATGGGCGCGGCGCGATCGACGGTGGGCTCGTAGTGCTGGTCGGAGGTATTGGCGTTGACGCTGACGTCGGGGCCGTTTTCCCAGACCAGGCCTTCGCGGCTCATGGCCTCGCGGAGCCATACAACGAGGTCGTATTCGGTGAGGTCGCCGGCGCGGTTCGCTCCGGAAGGCGGACGCAGGCGGCGCGCGACCTCAGCCCATGCTGCGATGAGAATCACGTCGATCTCGCGCTGCGCGGCGGAGTGGCTGGCAATTTGATCGGCGGTGAGGACGGCCTCAAACTGGCTGACGAGATCGGCGGAAGTGACGATTTCCTTGCCCAGGCCGCGCAGGAACTCGACGGTGCCGGCATCGGCCATGGAGACATACATAATGTCGTTGTTCGGCGAGTACTGCATGGCTATCTTTTTCTGGTTTTGGAGAAGATTCTCCAGCCCCGCGCGCAATTCCTGCCAGCTTGAGTATTGGGTTTTTGCGCCGGGCAGCGCGTCGAGGCGGCCCTGCTCGATGCGGTGCACGAGCTTGCGCGGCTCGCCTGTGGCGGGAATGAAGTAGTACCAGCGCCGCGAGATGTGCGCCTTCGGGTCGAGGCCAAGGATGCTGGCGGCGAGGGGATCGCGGTGGTGGTGGTCGTAAAAGAGCCAGCCGTCAAGCGCGGCGTCGCGTAGGGCTGTTTGGATCTGGTCAAGATTCATACGGCACAATCATACGCGCGATCAGGCGGTGGCGCGGCGCTTGCCGCCTTGCAGCCTGATGGAGACGTGGACGAGCGAGAGGGCGGCGGGGGTGACGCCGGGAATGCGGCTGGCCTGTCCGATCGTCACGGGGCGGATGCGCTCGAGGGTTTCGCGCATCTCGCGCGAGAGGCCGCTGATGGAGCCGTACTCGATCCAGTCAGGGATGGCGACGGACTCGGCGGCCTTGAGGCGCTCGATGGATTTCTTCTGCTGCTCGAGGTAGCCGGCGAACTTGATTTCGGTTTCGACGGAGCGGGCTTCGTTACGGCGGGCGGAGCGGAGGATGTGCGGGTCGGCGACGTCGGCTGTTGGCTCGGGATGTGCGGGCGAGGACGCCCGCACGACAGCCGGTCTGGAGACCGGCGCTACATCGCGTGCAAACTCGGCAAGCAGCGGATCGCTGACGAGGTCGTCGCGCAGGGCGGCGAGCAGCGGCTCGATCGTCACTTCGGGGCGCTTGAGGAGCTGCGCCCAGGTTAGGCCGGCGGTTGCGGGGAGTTCGCCAAAACCGGCACGCTCGATCTTTTCTGGATTGACCTTGCCGGAGGTAAGCAAGCGCTCGAGCGCGGACATCCGGGCCTGCTTCTGCTCGTATTCTGCCCAGGCCTCGTCGTCGATGAGGCCGAGGCGGCGGCCGTAGGGGGTGAGGCGGCGGTCAGCGTTGTCGATGCGCAGGTGGAGACGGAACTCCGCGCGCGAGGTGAACATGCGGTAGGGTTCGTTGGTTCCTTTTGAAATGAGGTCGTCGATCAGGATTCCCGTATATCCCTCTGTCCGGTCCATGGTGAACGCCGGCTGGCCCTTGAGCCAAAGCGCGGCGTTGATGCCCGCCATAATGCCCTGGCAGGCGGCCTCTTCATACCCGCTTGTCCCGTTGATCTGGCCGGCGAGGTAAAGGCCCTCCATGCACTTGACGCGGAGGGTGCGGTCGAGCTCGGTGGCGTCGACCGAGTCGTACTCGATGGCGTAACCGGGGCGCAGCATCTCGGCCTGGTCGAGGCCGGGGATGGAGTGGACCATCTGCCACTGCACTTCCATGGGCAGCGAGGTGGACATGCCGTTGATGTAGACCTCGTGGGTGTTGAGGCCCTCGGGCTCGAGGAAGAACTGGTGCTGCGTCTTATCGGGAAACTTGACGACCTTGTCTTCGATGGACGGGCAGTAGCGCGGGCCAATGCCCTGGATGCGGCCGGAGTACATGGCCGAGCGATGGACGTTTTCGCGGATGAGGCGCAGCGTCTCCGGCGTGGTGAAGGCGATGTGGCAGGAGACCTGCGGCTGAACGATCTTTTTGGTGCGAAAGCTGAAAGGCGTGGGGTCGGCGTCGCCGGGCTGTTCCTCGAAGGCGTCCCAGCGGATGGTGCGGCCGTCGAGACGTGGAGGGGTTCCGGTCTTGAGACGGCAAGTCCGAAGCCCAAGGGCCCGGAGCGCCTCGCCCAGGAGAACGCTGGCGGGCTCGCCTGAGCGGCCGGCGGGATAGTGCTCTTCGCCGCAGTGAATGAGGCCGTTGAGGAAGGTGCCGGTGGTGATGATGGTGGCTCCGGCCAGAAGATTCCGGCCGTCGCGGAGCTTGAGGCCGAGAACGCGGCGGTGCGGACGGGTGGGCCGGGGGATCTCAGGTGGGTCGGCCGCAGAGCTATCCCTGGTTCCCAAAGGCGAGGGATCTCCACCCCACGGACCAGGACCTGTCCGCGGGGACCCCGGACCAGGGGCGCCCGATTCGTCGTTTGTAGGGCCGGATTCTTCGATGACAAGATCGACGACTTCGGCCTGGCGGATGTGGAGGCCGGGCTGGGATTCGAGGACTTCGCGCATCTTGACGCGGTAGAGCTGCTTGTCGCACTGAGCGCGGGGGCTCCAGACGGCGGGGCCGCGCGAGGCGTTGAGCAGGCGGAACTGGATACCGACCGCGTCGGCCACTTCACCCATGATGCCGCCGAGAGCGTCGACCTCGCGTACCAGGTGCCCCTTGGCCACGCCGCCGACGGCCGGGTTGCAGCTCATCTGCGCGATGAGGTCGAGGTTCATGGTGATGAGCGCGGTCTTAAGGCCCATGCGCGCCGCGGCCATGGCAGCCTCGCAGCCGGCGTGTCCGGCGCCGACGACAGCGACATCGTATTGTTCGGTGAAGGCCATCTGCTTCTATTGTATGGATGGCCGATCCAACCGCCGGGCCCGCCGCGCGGCCGAAAAAGGCGGCGTTTACAACCGGGATCAAGCGAAAACTAAACCGGCCGGCTTGCGGCTGGTGAAAGGAAGGTCTGCCCATCCCGCCATAACAGGGCCTACTTGGGCTGGATTGAAGCCTTCCCAGTGCCCAGTATGTGCGTCTAATGTTGCAGAAGGATACGCGTTTGGAGAACGGATTCCCGTCCCCAAGAACCCATCCGGGAATCGCGTGAGGAGGCAAGTTCCGGTGAGAATTCGATACTGGATCGCCGCGATCGTCGTAGCCGGCTGCTCCCTGCTGGTTGCGGCGCAGGACCATGGTACGTTTACGCCAATGCCGCTCGACTCCGGCTTCGGCCGGATGGACCTTACGCCGCCGACGATTCCGCCGGAGCAGATCATCAAGGAGTTCTCGGCCAAGGAGACCGAGTTTCGGGGGGCCCTGGACCACTACACGTATCGCCGCGAGGCCCGCGTGCAGACGCTGGACGACGATAACAAGGTGGATGGGGAATGGTACGAGGTGGACGATGTGATCTTCGATCCGTCGGGCAGACGCACGGAACGGGTGGTCTATGCTCCGGCGAGCACATTGCAGCGGGTGATGATGTCTCCCTCCGACCTGCAAGACATCCAACATGGCTACCCGTTCGTGCTGACCACCGCGGATGTTCCCGAGTACGACATCCAGTACGTGGGGCGGCAAAAGGTGGACGAGGTGGACTGCTATGTCTTTGACGTGAGCCCCAAGATGATCGAGAAGGGCAAGCGGTATCTGGATGGGCGCATCTGGGTGGACGCGACCGACCTGCAGATCGTGGTAACCAACGGGCGGATGGTGCCGGACGACACGAAAAAGGGCCAGGAGGACCTGCATCCTCCGTTCATGACCTGGCGGCAGCAGATCGACGGCCACTACTGGTTTCCGGTTTATACCAAGGGCGAGGGGATTCTGCACTTCTCCGGCGGCTACGGCTACATGGCTCAGGACGTTCACATTCGTGACGTGGTCAAATACGCCGACTACAAGCGTTTCGGATCGACCAGCACGGTGTTCTACAACGGACAGGACATCACCAAGAACGGGCAGCAGCCAGCTCCGCAACCAAATAACCCGCCCAAATAAAGGTTGCGCAGACGGCGCGGCATTGGCTGAAAGTGCGCCAAAGCGGAAGTTGAGCGATCCTTTGGGCGACGGACGGGGCTGCCGGATGATCTACTGAATTCGTGACGGTTGGCTCGAAAAAGTGCGCTGCCGGTGAAAAAATGCGGCGCCTCATCCAGCGGCTTGTTGTGCAGGTTGCTTGCAGCCTGTCCTTAGCGGCACTCTGCTACCCGCCGCGCGCGGCCGCGCAGGCGGCAGGACCGGCTCAAGCGAATGCAGGCCAGGCCACGAACGGGGAATCGAGCGCAGACGACTCCACTTCCGGCGATGTCGAGACGATTTTTCCGCACACAGAGACGGGGCGCTACTGGATCTCGGGGCAGGCAAACGTCATTTTGCAGGGTCACGGGGCGTTCCCGGCGAAGTACAGCGGACCGAACAGCCTGACCAACTGGGCGCAGTCGGCGACCACGCATTTGCTGACGCTCTACGCCGGTTACGAACTCACGCCTACGACCGAAGTTTTTGCCGACATAGAGGATGCCACCGGCAACGGGATCGGGAGCGCCAACGGCCTCGCCGGTTACGTCAACCTGGATGCGGTGCGGGTGGTGGAAGGCAGGGCGCTGTCGAGGGCCCCTTACCTGGCGCAGTTTATGCTGCGTCAGATCGTCCCGCTGACGAAAGAGCGCGTGGATGCGAACCGCGACGAACTGGATCTGGCCACTTCGCTTCCCGCGCGCCGCCTGGAGTTGCGCGCAGGCAAGATGGATTTGACGGATTTCTTCGATACCAACACCTATGGCTCCGACAGCAACCTGCAGTTCCTCAACTGGACGGTGGACAGCAACGGCGCCTATGACGTTGCCTCGAACACACGCGGTTACACCGACGGCGCGATCGTGGAGTACGACGATCGCTCGTGGTCGGCGCGCTTTGCCGAAGCGCTGATGCCCAAGGTTGCGAACGGAGAATACCTCGATGCCGATGTGGCGCGGTCGCGCGCGGAGAACCTGGAGCTGGAAGCGCGGGGCAAACCCATCGCCCACCGGAAGGGCGTGGTGCGGCTGTTGGGCTACCTCAATCATGCCGGCATGGGAAGCTACCGCGAGGCGGTTGCGGAGTTCCTGGATGGCGAGACTGCGACACCGGAGATCGTTGCGACGCGCCGGCAGGGACGGCATCGCTATGGTTTTGGCTTGAACATGGAGCAGGAGGTTGCTGACAATGTGGGCGTGTTTGTGCGCCTGGGCTGGAGCGACGGGCATAACGAAACCTTTTGCTACACCGAAGACGACCGCACGGCGCAGATCGGCAGTGTTGCCATGGGCCGTGCCTGGCGGCGCAACAGCGATCGCGCCGGCGTGGCTTTCGTGACCAACGGCATTGTGGCGGCGCATCAGGAGTATCTCGCTTTGGGCGGACTCGGCTTTCTGCTCGGCGACGGCGCACTGACTTACGGCCGGGAGAAAATCGTCGAGGCCTTTTACACTGCGCACCTGTGGCGCGGCTTCTTCATTTCCTACGACTTCCAGCACATTAACGACCCTGGCTATAACCAGGCGCGCGGGCCGGTGGCCGTTTCCGCGTTGCGCTTCCACACGGACTTTTGAGGAAGACAGGGAACAGGGGGTAGGGAATAGGGAATAGGAAGACGGCGCGGACAGCAGGAGCGGCTTGCAAATGAATGCATTACTTGTGAACGGTTAGTGCATTAGCGCGGAGGACTCAGCGACCGGCGCGGCCCGCGCCCATGAGAACCAGCGAGCGCTGGGCGAAAGGCGAGTAGACGAGCAGCGTGGTGCAGGCGAGCGCCAGGCCGAAATTGATGTGGTGCAGAAGCAGGAAGGGCGAAAGCGACCAAAGCTCATCGAAGAGCAGCAGGAAGGGCCAGAGGGTGAGGATTTTCTGGCGGACGCCCGGCGCGTAGAAGAGGACGGAGCAGAGGAGAAAAGCGCGAACGGGGATGAGGACGGCGGCCGTGACGATGAGGACGTGAAAGACGATGGCAGCTTTGGGTAGCGGCGAGAGGAGATCGGCAATCTCCGCCAGATTGGCGAGCGCGCCCACATAGAACCCCAGGTACATAAGCTGGAAGAGAATGAAGAGCGTTTGCACCACCCGATGGGATGTCTTGGGAAGGTCCTGCGGAGTGGCCAGAAGCCGGGTGCGAAGCCTGAGTTCAGACTCGCCGGGAGCGGCTGTGTTCGCAAACGACGCGGGGGGCGAAGATTCGGGGAGTGCGGGAGCCGAAGACCCGGCGACCAGAGGCTGCGCATCGGCGCCGGGAGCAATGCGTTCGACGGGAGCCAGGAAGCGATAGCCGCGGCGGGCCAGGGTCTCAATAAATCTGGGGCTGCCGGCGGTGTCGCCGAGGGCTTCGCGGATGCGATTGACCGCCGAGTTGACGCCGTGCTCGTAGTCGACGAAGGTTCCATCGGGCCAGAGCTCGCGCGAGATCTCTTCGCGCGTGAGCGACTGGCCGGGGCGCTCCAAATACCGCTCCAGAAGCATGAGCAGCACCTGGAAAGGTTGCGCGTTCAACTTGACGCGCAATCCCTGCCTGCGCAATTCTCCCGTGGCGGCGTCCGCCTCAAAGATTCCAAAGCGATAGCGCCGGATTGGCCGGGAGCCGGTGTTGTCGTCCGCCATGTCTGTCGATCAGTGTAGCCGATGGAGAGTTGGGCCGAAATCCGGCCGGCTCAAGTGACAAGTTTACGGAAGTTCAACGGCTGGAAGGTCTTGCACGGTGAGAATCATTCACCGATGGATGAGGCGCCAAGCATTGCCTGGCGCACGTCAACAAGATAAGGTGCAGGACATGACGCACGACCGAATTTCCAATTCGAGAAGGTTACCGGTTGCAGTCGCATTACTGCTTCTTCTGGCGGCCGGAGCTTCGGTCGCGGAGGAGCCCAGCCCAGCGGCGGTTGCGGGGTTCAACTCCTATACCGGCCGCGTGGAGTCGCGGCTGGACGCGCAGCACCGGTCGGCCGAGGCGTACCTGGCGCCTGAGGATTCGGCGCGCCTGCGGGCGGGCGGCCTGGTGATTGAACAACTGACGCCGGCGGCGGGCTCGGAGCTGCCGGGAGCGCTGCTGCATGACTGGCGCGGGACAGCGTTTGTGCCGGGCGCGAAGGGCGCGGACTTCGAGCGAGTGATGCGGGACTTCCGCGGCTATCCCCTCTATTTTTCGCCGCAGGTGCTCAAGGCCACGGCGCCGGCGCAGGAGGGCGATCGCTGCCGGGTGACGCTGCGGGTGCGGCAGACGCACATTCTGACGGTGGTGATGGACACAACGTACGACGTTACGTTTGGACGTGACAATTTCGGAGGGGCGGGCGCCCAGTACGGATACAGCGTTTCGCGCAGCACGCAGATTGCGGAAATCGAGTCGGCGGGCACGGCGAAAGAGCGCGCGTTGAGCCCCAGCGAAGAGCACGGGTTTCTGTGGCGGCTGAACACCTACTGGAGCTACGAGGAGCGCGACGGCGGACTGTATATCCAGATCGAGTCGGTTTCGCTTACGCGATCCATTCCCACGGGGTTGGGGTGGGCGATTGGGCCGTTTATTGAAAGCATTCCGCGCGAATCTCTGGAGTTCACGCTGCGGGCGGCGCGGGACGCGCTGCGCAAGTAGCGCCGCATTCATTGCGCGCTGAGGAAGCGGCCTGAAAGGAGACGAAGATGGGCGCACAAGTTGTATCAGCGAAGAGCGGAGGGAGTTTCGAGAACGCGCGGAGGGTCAATCAAGCGTTGACCGCCCGCCTGGAGAAGCGCGCCTTGCAGTGGATGGCGGAGCGCGCGCCGCAATGGGTGAGCTCGGATCAACTGACGGCGCTCGGCCTCGGCGCGCAGATCGGGGCGGGCATCTGCTATGCGTTGTCGCGCTTCGACCGACGGGCTCTGCTGCCGGCGATCGTGTGCCTGGCGCTGAACTGGCTGGGCGACAGCCTCGACGGGACGCTGGCGCGCGTGCGCCGGCAGGAGCGGCCGCGTTACGGATTCTATGTCGATCACATGGTAGACGTTCTTGGAGCAGTGGCGTTGATGTGCGGGCTGGGCGCCTCAGGGCTGCTGCATTGGCCGGCGGCGATGGCGATGCTGATCGCGTTTCTGGTGCTTTCGAGCGAGAGCTACCTGGCCGCGTACACGCTCCAGTGTTTCGAGCTTTCGCAAGGCATCTTCGGGCCCACGGAGATTCGCATTCTGCTGATCCTCGGCAACCTGGCCGCGCTGCGCAGCCCGTATTCGACGGTGTTCGGCCACAGAGTGCTGCTCTTCGATCTGGGAGGGACGATCGCGGCGCTGGGAATGGCGGCGATGGCGATTGCCGTCGCGGTGCGCCACACAGCGCAACTCTACCGGCAGGAGCCGCTGAAATGAATGCTCTTGTCCGATGGGGTAAGTTCAACGTGGTGGGCGCCATGGGCATGGCGGTGCAGCTAGCCGCTTTGGCGCTGTTCAACCGGTTGACCGCGGGCCGCTACCTTGTGGCAACGGCCGCGGCACTGGAGTTGACACTGGTGCACAACTTTGTGTGGCACCTGCGCTACACGTGGCGCGACCGGCGCGACCGCTCGGCATTGCCGGGGCGGTTCGTGCGCTTTCATCTCTCCAACGGGCTGGTTTCGCTGCTGGGGAATCTGGCGCTGATGCCGCTGCTGGTCGAGGAGGCCCGCATCCCGGTGGTTGCATCGAACGCGATTGCGATTCTCTGCTGCTCGCTGGTGAACTTCTGGCTGGGACACAACTGGGCGTTCGCCGCGAGGGTGGAGGCGCGGCAGGGCTGAGATATGGATTCATCGCGCCGATGAAGGCCCTCAGCGCCGTGACTTTGGTGATGCAGGCGCTATAGCGATCCGCGCAAATGCGGTATTCTGCTTCGTCGTGGAAAATCCATTCGTGGGAGGCGCGATGCCGGCTCACACGTCGACGAAGAATCCCGCAGTCCTATCCCACCATGCCATGCGCAGGCTCGTGGGCATCATTGCCCTGCTTCTTCCTTTCGTTCTTGCAGGCGGCACCATTCTGCTCGCTCTCATCGGACCCAGCCACGCAGTGCCTCACCCGCTTTTGCAGCGATCGATCAGCGACTATCGCTACACGGCGATGGGGGATTGCTACGTGGGAGCCCTGTGCGCGATCGCGGCGTTCCTAATGTGCACCCGCGGATACGACTGGACCGACGAGATCACCGGGTATCTCGCCGGGGCACTTGCTCTGGGCGTTGCACTCTGCCCCTCGGTGAACCCGCGAGACCCCGTGCATTCACCGCTGCAGTTGGAGTTAAATACGGTCCACACCATGTTTGCCGCGCAGATGTTTCTCGTCCTGGCCTATTTCTGCCTGGTTCTGTTCCGCAGGAGCTCGCCAGGGAAAAGCCGCACTCGACGCAAGCAGCACAGAAACGCCGTCTACGCGGTCTGCGGCGCAGTGATACTGGTCTGCGACGCGATGATGGTCAGCCTGAATCTAGAGGGCGCGGCGCGAATACTAAGACCTTTCAACCCGCTCCTGAACTGTGAATCGCTGGCGCTCATCGCCTTCGGCGTGGCCTGGCTCACCAAGGGCAACGGCATCCTGAGAGACCGTCCGCACAACCACGTCCAGCCCCTCTGACCGCGGCGCTCGGATCGGGAGCGATGCGTCCCCGGGGTGGTTGGGCGGAGCGCGCGTCCTCAAGCTTCCGGCGCAGATCGTGAATCGGCTTTGCGGTTCCGCAGGGGATCACCGATTGTCGTGATGCCGATCACAGCGAGTTGTCACCGGCGAGAGGGGGAATGGAAGGACTGAGCAGCAGGCGCAGCGCACGCGTGCGCTTGCTGGCCGAACGATAAAAAATCAAGCGCCGGAACAGGAGGGCCCGCATGAATTATCCCGTTTGGGACGTTGCGTTTGGCGCCGGACTGCTGATTGCCCTGGTGGCCATTCTTCACGTGTTTGTGTCGCATTTCGCGGTGGGTGGCGGTCTGTTTCTGGTCATCACGGAGCACAAGGCCCGGCGCAAGAACGACGCCGCACTGCTCGGCTGGCTTAAGAAGCACACCAGGTTCTTTGTGCTGGTCACAGTGGTTTTCGGCGCCATCAGCGGGGTGGGCATCTGGTTCACGATCGGGTTGATCGGTCCCACGGCCACCAGCAACCTGATTCATGCTTACGTGTGGGGCTGGGCCATCGAGTGGGTGTTCTTCTTCCTTGAGATCACGGCCGCTCTGCTCTACCTCTATGGATGGGACAAGCTGGAGCCGCGGTTGCACCTGTGGTACGGGTGGATTTATTTCGGCGCAGCGTACCTGAGCCTGGTGATCATCAACGGAATCATCGCCTTCATGCTGACCTCGGGGAGCTGGACAAAGAACCACGAATTCTGGAAGGGCTTTTTCAATCCCACTTACTTTCCGTCGCTGGCGTTCCGCACCGCGATTGCGCTGGCGCTGGCGGGAATCTACGCCTTGATCACCGCGAGCGTCGAGAAAGATGCCGGCTTGAAGGCGCGCATTGTGCGCTGGAGCGCGTGGTGGATTGTGCCCTCGCTGGCTGTTCTTCCATTGCTTGCGCGGTGGTACATCCGCCGGATTCCCGCCGATCTATGGGCCAGCGCCCGCGGCCCCATGCCCACGGCTACGCACTACGCTTTGTTCGCCGTTGTTCTTTTGAGCGTGACCTTTGTTTTGGCGCTGCTTTCGTTGCTCAGGCCGGGCCACATGCATCTGGCCTTCAGTTTGCTGGTAGCGCTGGTGGCGCTGGGCGCGATGGGTTCGTTCGAGTTCGTCCGTGAGGCCATTCGCAAGCCCTTCGTGATCTCGAACTACCTGTACGCGAACTCGCTTTATTCCACGCAGATTCCGGGGGATGGCGGCTTCAGCGTGGACGAAGTGAATGCGGCGGGGGTTCTGCCGTCGGCGAAATGGGTGAGCAACCGCGACCTGACGGGCGGCAACCAAGCCGCGGTGGGGCGCGAGATCTTTCGTGTGGAGTGCGAGAGTTGCCACACGGCGAACGCCTATCGCGGGCTCAAGCATTACATCGCTTTGCGTCAATGGGATGAGAGCAAGATTCAAGCCATGATCGGCGGCCTTGAATTCATGCACAACAGCGTGATGCCGCCGTTCGCAGGGACCGATGCGGAGCGCGGCGCTCTGGCGGTTTATCTCAATACCATCGAGCCCGTATCCAGCGAGGACGCGGCAGCCGCTGCCGGCGGCCAGACGGTCTTTGACCAAAACTGTTCCATGTGCCATCGCGTGAACGCCAACGATCCGCTCTTCAAGAACCTGACAAGCGATCCGGCCGCGGCCGGCGAGGCGCTGAAGGATTTGACCGCTCTGTTTCCGCTGATGCCGGACCTGAAGCTTACCGATCCGCAGCGCACGGCGCTGGTGGGGTGGATCAATGCGCAGCGCAGCGCCAAAGGGTTCGGCAACACCGCGCAAGGAGGGAAGTGAAGATGATCCAGTCCAATCTGATTCCGGCTCTTGACCCGAACCCGCTGCCCGCGCCGTATTGGGTCTTCAAACTGCTCCTGATTGTGACGTTCGTCCTTCACATTCTCGCCATGAACTTCCTTCTGGGCGGAGGAGTGCTTGCGCTCGCCGCCAAATGGCGCGCGAAAAACGGGGGGTTCGGCGGACGCCTCTTTTCCGATGTGGCAAAGAAGATGCCGGTTCTTTTGCCGGCAACCATCACCCTCGGCATCGCTCCGCTGCTCTTCGTGCAGGTGCTCTACGGCCAGTTCTTTTACACCTCATCGATCGTGATGGCCTGGCCCTGGTTCCTGGTGCTGGTGATGCTCACCGCCGCCTATTACGGCTTCTATTACGCTTCGTTCCGCAGCGGGAAAAGCGCAGGGAAAGCCGGCGGCGTGATGCTCGTCAGCGTGATCCTGATCTTTCTGATCGGCTTTCTGTTCAGCAACAATCTCACCTTGAGCCAGACGCCCGCGCGATGGGCCGCGAAGTACTTTGCCGATCCTGGCGGCTGGAACCTGAACCTGACGGAACCGGCTCTGATCCCGCGCTTCCTGCACTTTTTCACTGCGGCTGTTGCGGTGGGAGGAATCTTCCTGGTGTTCGTCGCCCTGGCCAACTGGAAGCGGGACAAGGGATACGCCCGGCAGGTGTTGCAGTTCGGCGGCAAGGCGTTTATGTACGCCACCATGGCGCAGTTTGTGGTGGGCCTGATCTTCCTCGTCAGCCTCCCACGCGGCTTGCGTATGTTGCTCATGGGCGACAGCCCCCTGGCGACCACGCTGCTTCTGGTTGGCATCGCGGGCGGCATGGCCGCCATCTTCGTCATGTCCGGAGCCTTGCGGAACGAGAACATCCGTGCCGCTGCGTTGTATGCGCCAGGCGTTTTGGCGGTGACCATCTCATGCATGGCGGTCATGCGAGACCTCCTGCGCGATGCCTATCTGAGTCCGTACTTCCACGCGGGGCAATTCGCGGTAACCACACAGTGGTCCGTGCTTCCGCTTTTCCTGGCGCTCTTTGCCGCCGGGGTGATTCTCTGGCTGGTCATGATGCGGCGCTATGGATTGCTCGGCGGCAAGAAGGAGATCGAACGGCCCCAGCCGTGAGCCGGCAAGTTCGGGGACACGTGAACATACTCCGCGCTGTCTATGAGCGCGCCAACGCGGGGAACATGCGGAGTCCGTAGGCTCCCGCCCCCGCTGCCTGCTCTGCCGCATTTCAGCCGCGGCCCTACAGCGCGTCGATCAATGCCCCTTTCCAGTATGGGTCTGATCCGCGGACGCGGGTCCGGGGAGTGGAGCCTGCTTATGAACGGGCACGCGGGCATCGCGGGCGAAATACCACCTTGCCGCAATGGAGAATGAGTTCACCTCCAGGCTTTGAGCGCTCAATTGCGACTTGTAGAAGAAGCCGGAGTAGGTGGGCGCGAAGGACAGATTCCCGTAAGCGGGAATGACCAGCGACAGGCTCAGCGGGATGGCATACTCCGTTTGCGTGGGCAGCTCGGCCGCAGAAGGACGCCCGAAGTAATAGTCGCCCTGCGAGTCGGTGACAAGGCTCCACTGTTTGCCGGGTCCGGGGCCACTCCCTCCTCCGCGAGGCCAGAGGTGGTTCTGGAAGTGGAGATCCCAATAGTAGCCGGGGGAATGGAGTGTCTTCACGGCGGGCGCGCCGACAACCTGAGTCGTGCTGTTGATTGTAAATTTAGCGCTACTGAAGCAGGTTTGCAGCGTGACGTTCGCTGTGACCTGGCAGGTATGTGCCGTCTTCGCGCCTGTCGTCTGGTTGGTGTCTTGCAGCGTAAGCGCCGACAGGACGTTGTTTTGCGTGCTGAACTCCATGCCCGTCTCCAGATAGCTTCCTCCCGATAACCAGAACCAGGAGAAGGACCTTGGCCGATTGCCGGCGAACTCAGCCCTTAAGCCGCCGCGATCGGTCCAAGCCGAGATGCGGGGAAGCTTGACCGTGAGCTCGCCAGGCCCAGCGGAAGCCGCGAAAGAGAAGAACAAATACGGGTTGTCGATTTCAAGCTGATATTGACGCGGGGTGAAGACCAGAAGGGCGCGCGGGAGCGAGTGCACGCCGCGGACGGTGTCGCCGCTTTTGCCGCCAAGGCGAACCTGGATGAAGCCTGCTTCGGTGATGTTGTTGAGGGAATACGAAGCGTTGATCGGCCTGTTGGTGAGATTGCCGATGACGGAGCGGTCATAAGCGAACGCGCTTTGG
>JBEKXX010000047.1:0-21281 GCA_049511595.1 Occallatibacter sp.
TGCGCATTCGAGTAGCGCCGGTCTCCAGACCGGCTGTACTGGCGGCGTCCACGCCGCCAGGGCCCGTGTGCGGGCCAGGAGGCCCACACGACAGCCGACCTGGAGGTCGGCGCTACCTATATTCGGATAAGCTCTAAGTCCGCTGATCGAGCCTGATGGGTGCGCCCAGCAGAAATTGAAGAGTCTCGCCCGCGATCAGATGAGCAGGCTTTCCACCAGCGCTTGCCACTCCTCATCCAGCGTCGGCCGGTGAAACTTGCGCCCCGCGCGCTTGTACCAGTAGTCGGCGTTCCACTCGACGCCTTCTTTGCGATGCAGATACGCGTGTACGGCCATTGCCTCGCGCGTCGAGAGATCGTCCACCATACCGTGCGCCCGCGCCCAATCACCCTTCGCGTCCCACCATAGCGCGGCCAGCGGAGCCGGCAACTCGTGCGGAGGTTCGGCCAGTGCCAACGATGCTTTGAACTCCTCAACCGTCATGGTTCGCTTGTACCATGCGCCCCAGTACCCGGCAACCAGTCTATTTCCCGCCCTCATGTGTGATTTAGATCACTTCCAACCAAAACCTTCCCTGCTACAAAAAACTCATCGTTCCGATGAACTGATCGAAGGGGCCGCCAGAGGGGCTTTGGGGGGCTTGGGGGCCAAAAGGCTTTTCCCTCTCCTGGAGGTCCAGCCATGGGAATGTCCGAGCCGAAAATCCCGGAAAAGTCACATTGCGGACGCAGGCGTTTTCGCCGTATACTTAAATCCGACCATTCCGGTCGTATTTTTCTGCTGCGTCGCTGCGGTGACCGGCAAAGTGGGGTTTTGCAGGTGAGTATGCTGAGTAATTTGACGGTTGGAGAGAGTGCGATCGTCCTCGCCCTCGACCTACCCGAGTCTGTCCAGAACCACCTGATGCATATGGGGTTTGTCCCCGACGCCCAGGTAACAGCGCTGCGCCGCGCGCCGGCCGGCGATCCCACGGTTTACCTCGTGGATGGCTTGGAAATCGCCCTCCGGCACGAGACGGCTGAGGGCATCCGGGTTCGGCCTTTCGAAGCTGCGGCCGAGGACGCTCCTCAACTGGCCGAGGCCGCGCGATGAACGCCTGTTGCGAGACGCCCGTCTATGAGCCACCCGCGGCGCCGCCACCCGAAGACGCGCTCCAGACCGTGGTGCTCATCGGGCCGCCCAACTCCGGCAAGTCCACTCTCTTCAACCGGCTCACCGGCCTCCGTCAAAAAGTTGCCAATTACCCGGGAGTCACTGTCGAGCAGCGCATGGGCCTGATGGCCGGGGTGGGCCGCGACGACCTCACGCTGATCGATCTGCCCGGCATCTACTCGCTCACGCCATATTCTGAAGATGCCCGCGTGGCCGTCGATGTGCTGCGCGGCAAGATGCCCGGTACGCCCAAGCCCGACGCGGTGCTGCTGGTGCTGGACTCGGTTCACCTGACGCGGCAACTGATGCTGGCCGCGCCGGTGCTCGCGGTGGGACTGCCTACATTGGTGCTGCTCAACATGACCGACGTGATGCAGTCGCGGGGCGGCCAAATCGACACCCTCAAGCTCGCCCGCGAACTGGGCGCTCCCGTCGCGCAAATCAGCGCCGTACATGGCACCGGCCTCGACGCTGTTCCGCTCTTCCTCAATCGGCAAAACGGCCACGGCGCCGCCAACACCGCTCCCTTCACGCTCCCGGTAGTGGGCAACGCGGCCAGCACCTACACGTGGGCCGCGCAGGTAAGCCGTCGCACCGGTTACCAGGCTCCGCTGTCGGCCGAGAACACGCGCAAGATCGACAACCTGCTCTTGCACCGCATCTGGGGACCGCTGCTCTTCCTCCTCGTCGTAATCGCCGTCTTTGAGAGTGTCTTCGCCCTCGGCCAGCCGCTCTCCAACGGCTTCGGCGACCTCCTCGCCCGCATGGCCGATCTTGCCCGCCCGCTGCTGCCCATAGGCTGGCTGCAATCGCTGCTGCTCGACGGTGTGTGGAAGGGTATCTGCTCGGTGCTCGTCTTCCTGCCGCAGATCCTTCTGCTCTTCCTCTTCATCGGCATCCTCGAGGACTCGGGCTACCTCGCCCGCGCCGCGCTCATCGCCGACCGCGTCATGCGCTCCATCGGACTCAACGGCAAAGCCTTCATCCCGCTGCTCTCGGCCTATGCCTGCGCCATTCCGGCCATCATGGCCACGCGCACCATCGAGAACAAGCGCGACCGCCTGGCCACCATTCTCGTTACGCCCTTCATGACCTGCTCGGCCCGCCTGCCCGTCTACCTGCTGCTCATCGCGGCCTTCATCCCCCACGTCTACTACCTGCACGGGTTGCTCGGCCTTCAGACGCTGGTTATGCTCGGCCTTTATCTGGCCGGCGGGGTCGCCGCTTTCACCACCGCGCGGCTGCTCAAAAGCTCCATCCTCAGGTCGAGCGATACGCCGTTTATCCTGGAGCTGCCGCAGTACCGCATGCCTACGCTCTACTCGCTGGCTCTGCGCCTCATGGACCGCGCGCGCATCTTCCTGCGCAATGCTGGAACCATCATCGTGGGCGTGACGCTGGCGCTGTGGGTGCTCGCGCACATGCCGGTGATCCAGACCGCGGCCGGTACGATGGCGGCGCCGCAACTGGCCGACAGCCTCATCGGCCGCCTCGGCCACTTCATCGAGCCCGCCATCGCGCCGCTCGGCTTCAACTGGAAGATCGGCATCGGCCTCTTGTCCAGCGTGCTGGCGCGCGAGGTCATGGTCAGCACCATGGGAACGCTCTACGGCGCGGACCCCAGCACGCAGGCGCTCAATCTCCAGACCGCGCTGCACCACGACATGACGCTCGGCGGCGCGCTTGCCCTGATGATCTTCTTCGCCTTCGCCATGCAGTGCACGTCCACCATCGCCGTCGTCCGCCGCGAGACGAATAGCTGGCTCTGGCCCGCCGTCCAGTTCCTCTACATGCTGGCCCTGGCCTACGGCGCAGCCTTCGCCGTGAATCACATCGCAATGGCCCTCTTCGGCTGACATCCTTTCTTGACGCAATTCCCAAGGGCAGAAACCGGCGACTTGCAGGTGGAGGATTTCTTACGCTGCGGCGCGAGGGAAAATCGTCGCATCGGGAGAAGTAGCAAAAACTCCACCTGCAAGTGGAGCGATTCGATGGATTTGTGACCTGCAGGTATATGGAAAGGATGAATTTCGTCGAATCGGAGATGCTGAGTAGAGTTTTTGCAGCCAGCGGAGCAAGCGGAGTTGGCATGGTTGGCGGGGTTGGAGGCTGGCAAGGGCCGTCGGCTTCGGAGGTGCTAGCACAGAGTGCTCACATCGCGTGCCAGCTCATGTCGACGCGGACGGGGATCTCGTTTTTGATGGGGACGGTAAGGAAGGACGGCCGGTCAATTTTGAAATCGGAACAGGTGAGCGGGATCGTTCCCGTAATGCGCACTTCACTGCCCGTCTGAGTGCGCTCGAAGGGGACCTTGGCATAGCGGGCGGTATTGCCGGCGAACTGAACTTCGAGATCGGCGTGAATCCACTGTTGCGCAATCTCGGCCTGGGCGAAGCGAGCGCGTACCTGGATCAGCGGAAATTGCGCGCCACGCGCGGCCTCGATCATGTGCAAATCGCGATTTGTGTCGCCGGAGTCGAAGGTCTTGACCGGAACGGCGATGAGAAAGTCACACCAGCCGGCATGGCAGACGCCTTTGCCTCGCGCCGCGTGGCTGACGCCGTCCACCTCGTGCATAGGATGCGACATGTGATAGCTAAGCGTGGATTGATCGGCTACCCAGGTTGAATCCGGTTGCGCGAGGGCGGAATGAGGGGCGAAAAGAACCGCGAATGCAAGCAAAGGCGCGAAAAGAAGACTCCGCTTCATCATTTCTCCCAGAACTTGAGGCGAATTGGCCAACTGACGGCGACGATCGATGCACCGTAGGCACAGACGGTGGCGATGGCGACGGGTCCGTGGGCCGACGCGATGCCGTGGACCTTCTCGCCGTTCTGTTCCTGTGAATAGGCCATGGCGCCGAGGATGGGCGTGAGGATCATGCCGGGGCCATGCACGAAGGCCAGCGCCTCGTGAAAGCGAATGGCACCGTGTTTGGGCGTTCCGGGGATCTTTGGCGCGAACGCAGCGAAGTAGGCGGTGGAGAAGTAGAGGACCGTGGTCGCGCCGCCCAACGCGGCGTGGAAGTCGAGGTTGGCGTTGGTGGGCTCGGTGATGGTCTGGCCGTTCTTGCCTTTGGCCTTGGCCATGGGCCCTGTGATGAGCGTGGCGGCCATGGGCGCAAGCGTGATAAGGCCGAGACGCTGGTGAATCTTGAGCATCTCGGTGCGCTTGTTGAGCTCGGCCTGGAGTTTGGGGTCGCCCTGAGCTTGTTGCGGAGTGAAACCCAGATCGGAGAGCGACGGCTCCTGCGAGGATGAGGAGGATGCCGGGGACGCAGCGGGCGTTGGCGCGTTGGGCAGCTCGGGCTGCGCAGGCGGAGTTTGCTGGGTCGAGGGCGCCTGCTGCTGAGGCGGAGATTGCGGCGTGGATTGCGGCTGCGGTTGCGGTGGGGCTGACGGCTGTTGCCGGGTGGGAGCAGCGGACTGGGCTGTGAGCAGAATGGGAAACGAGAGGGCGAGCAAAACAACTGCGGCTCGGAGGAAGCGCTTCTCCGCTTGCAGAGGCATTCGAGGTTCTCCTTGTAGTCGGGCTGGGGAGAAGATGTGTTCGTGGTTCAGACGCAATCGGGGTCGGACAGTGAGCGGGGACAGGAATCAGTGTGACGCGATCCGCACAGTGCATTGTACGAGCCGCTAGCGGCTGGCGGGGGTTTATGCGGCGGCATCTTTGCTGGTCTTGTCGGCTGGTTTCAGGTTCTCGAACTGATCGATCACTACATCGCCCTCGGGAAAGATGGCGCGAATCTGCAAATCTCCGCCGATAGCGCGGACGTAGCTTCGCAGTGTACTGATGTACATATCGGTCCGGCGCTCGACCTTGGAAACTGATCCCTGCGACACACGAAGAACCTGTGCGAGTTGTGCCTGGGTGAGTTGACGAGCGTCTCGGAGCCCCTCAAGCGGCATGGTTTTGAGGGCCTCCTGAACGCGGCGCTCAACGCGGGCGCAGCGTTCCGGATCCATTTTGGCGCGAAGTTCTTTGAAGTTGCGAGCCATTGTTTCCTCCTCCCGGCGGGGATCAGCAGTTGAGAAGTTGTGTCGCCTAGCAGTCCATTTCCTCCAAATGCCGAGCATAGATCTTGTCGGCCAGCGGTACGAATTCCTCATACCATCTCGGATTCCCCGTCTTGTCGCCCCCAATGAGGAGGATGGCGACGCGTCTCGGATCAAATGCAAAGAGAATGCGGTAAGGCCGGCCTTCGTGCTGGCACCGCAACTCGCGCATGTTCGGATATTTCGAGCCTCTGCTCACCGAATCGGCATAGGGCCGCTTTAGATGAATACCCTGCTCTTCCAGAAGGCGCACATAAAAATCGACGCTTTCCTGCTCATTGGCATCGAGCGAGTTCCACCAGCGTTCGAACTCGCCGGTGAACTCGACTTCGCATGCCATACAGGGAATATTACTCCAAGGGAATATATTCCGTCAAGGCTATTTGATTATAAGAGTGGCATTCCAGGGCGCCCGGTGGTTGCGGGGTCTCAAATCAAAGTCCAGGCGCGTGTGTTACCGGCTGGCGGCGATCAATTTGACGGAGCCTCTTCAGATACTGGTTTGCTGCGCAGGAACATGGTTGGGATCTGAATGAGAACGAAAATTGCGAGGGCGCCATAGGCGTCGACCCAATGGAAAGCAAGAGGCATAAAGGATGCGACGCAAACGACGAGCGCGTATTGCGATCCATACCAGCCTTCTGCCAAGCCTGCGTCGTTAGCGCGGCCACTCACATTCATGATCCACGCGCTGGCCAAGATGAAATAGAGTGAACGCGCAAGCCAGCGGACGATCGGGTCGCCGGACGTGTTCTCCCAGAAAAGGAACAAGGCCCAGAGTGCTGCGATGACGAGGACTCGAAGCAGAAATGCAAAAGGGCCTGTTATCGCGGGCTTCGGATTCCCCCAGCGCTGAGCGACGCGTTTCCGGTATTCGTCGATCCTGCGGTTTTTGCGAATCGTTTTTTTGTGCGGGTTTTTGCTGTACAGGAGGGCCAGCGGGGTTTGAATCACGAGAAACAATGCGAGAGCTTCATAGCGGTTGATGACCCTCCACCATAGGGGTAAGAGCGATGCGAAGGTCACGCCCAGGCAGAATGACAGTCAATAAAAATTGGCTGTGCGCCCAGAATCGGCAAGGCGGCCTAGCACCTTGAACAGCCACACAAAATAGAGGATGCCGATACCCACAGTGGAGATCAAAGGCCCGACTGGCTGGATGATTGATTCACGCACCCAGATCACCGGAATTCCGAGGCAGGCAAAGCTGAGGAGGGCGCGCAAAAAGGATACCTGTCCAATACACAGCCGGACGGGAACCTTGGCATCCGCCGTTAGCTCATCCCACTCGGCGTACACGGCGCTGTGCTGAGAGGAGAGGTGCACAGCTTGGTGCTTACCGGGAATTGAGCCACCCGCGATCAGGAGTAATGCGAAAAGGCCAAGAGCAGTCGGCCACGCACGAACTGAAAAGATGGGGAGAGTGGTTGCGAGAATCCAAATCGCAAACCCCACACTTTTCCCCCAGCCTGGTAGTCCAGTGTCAAGCAAACGTCCGTTGATCAAGTTTCCCAAATGCGCAGCTAGCAGAATCACCATCATTCCGATAGGCGCCTGACGGAGGTAGTAGGGCAAAACGCTGGCCTGGGTCGCGGGGTTCAAGCACAGGTACTCAACGAGAAATATCGCGGCTGAAATCAGCGAAACGTGCAGCACGAACTCAAGGCGTCCGATGGGCTGTGCTTTCATGGCCATTGAGGATATCCTTCCGTGTCCTAATATTGGCCGGATGATGCGCTATCGGCTCCCGGCGATCATCTGCGCGGCGTGCTGGAGGCTGGTGTCGGTGACCTTTGCGCCGGAGAGCATCCGGGCGACTTCGTGGGTGCGGGCGCGGTCGTCGAGGACGCGGATGCGCGTTTGCATACGGCCGTCGGATTCGCGCTTTTCGACGGCCAGATGCTGATCGGCGAAGGCGGCGATCTGCGGAAGGTGGGTGACGCAGAGAACTTGCTGGGCGCGGCCGAGGGCCTTGAGCTTTTGGCCGACGGCTTCGGCGGCGCGGCCTCCGATGCCAATGTCGATTTCGTCGAAGACCAGGGTGCGCGGCGTGGTTTTCTTTTTTGACTTGGACGAGGAGCCTTCTTCGACGGCGACTTTGAGAGCGAGCAGGACGCGGGAGAGCTCGCCGCCGGAGGCGATTTCGACGAGGGACTTGAGAGGCTCGCCGGGGTTGGTGGCGATCAAGTATTCGACCAAGTCCCAGCCGGAGGAGGTCCAGTGGGGGTTATCGGAAAGGCTTCCCTCAGAGGCTAAAGCCCCGTCCTGTTTTGTGGTCTTATCGGCACGCGACCCACCCTCTGGGTGGGTTCCCCGGTCGTGCCCTGACACTTGTTGCGACGCGCCGGCGGCCTTCTCCGGGCCTAAAGGCCCGTGCGATCCTACTCCCCTTTTGTCAGGGCTAAAGCCCTGACCTCCCTCCGCTGAAACTTCTTCTGCGGATGTAACGGCGACCTGGAAACGGGACTTCATAGCGAGAGAGTTGATCTGCGCTTCGGCGAGCTTGGCAAGTTTGGCCGCGGCGGTCTGTCGCTGGGCGGTGAGGGCCGAGGCGGCTTTGCGATATTCGGCAGCGGCTTTTTCGAGATCGGCGCGGAGGGTCTTGAGGATATCCTCGCGGTCTTCGACTTCAGAGAGTTTGCGGACGACGTCTTCGCCAAACGCGATGACCTCGGCGACGGTCTTGCCGTATTTCCTTTTGAGCCGATCGAGGAGGACCAGGCGGTCTTCGATTTCGGCGAGGCGCTCGGGCGAGGCGTTGATGCCTTCGGCGTAGTCGCGCAGGGAGGCGGCGAGGTCGGAGATGGTGGCGCGGGCGGAGGCGAGCTGCTGAGCGGATTCGGCGAAGCGCTGGTCGTAACGGGCGAGCTCTTCCACATTCCGCAAAGCGGAGCGGAGAGCGGCTTCTGCGGATGAGCCGCCTTCGTAGAGCTCGTCGAAGGCGCTCATGGCCGCGGCGTAGAGCTTTTCGGCGTTGGCCAGGACACGCTTCTCGGTTTCCAGGGCTTCGTCTTCTCCGGGTTCGAGACGGGCCTGCTCAATCTCCTTGCGTTGATAGGTCCAGAGATCGACCATGCGCAGGCGGTCCTGCTCGCCCTGAAGGAGATCGTCCAGCTTGCCGGCGGCGGCGCGCCAGCGAGCGTGGGCCTCGGCGACGGCATCTAACGAGATACCGGCGAAGCGGTCGAGCAGGATGCGCTGCTGCGACTGGTCGAAGCTGGAGAGGCTCTCGGTTTGCGCGTGGACCAGGGCGAGCTCGGGCGCGAGCTGCTTGAGGACCTGGACGGTGGCGGGCTGGTTGTTGACGAAGACACGGCCCTTGCCGGTGGAGAGAATCTCGCGGCGGAGGATGACGTCGGCGCCTTCGGCGTCGATGCCGTTTGCTTCGAGGATGGATTCGGCGCCGGGGGTGGACTCGAAGACGCAGGAGACGACGGCTTTGCCGGCGCCGTGACGGACCACCTCCGCGGAGGATTTGCCGCCCATGAGGAGGGCAAGTGCGTCAACGAGGATGGATTTGCCGGCGCCGGTTTCGCCGGTGAGGAGGTTGAGGCCGGGGCCGAAGGAGGCGATGGCGTGATCGATGACGGCGTAGTTTTCAGCGCGGAGTTCGACGAGCATGGTTTTTCCCGTGAAACGAATTCGATGGTTGGTGTTCGGGCGTTGAGAATCCGAGCGCAGCATAGCATGAATGACGGGGTTGGAGGGGATTTGTTCCTGCCGCAGGCGCCGGTCACGCCACCCTTGGCACAAGAAACCGAGGCGCCAAGGGTGGTTAACCCCAAAAATGCAGGGCATACAAACGGTCACTTGGGCGCGGGGAACACTGTCTGATACCGTGGAGAATGAGGTGATAGACGATTCTTACGGCAGCATTGGCGTGCTTTTTGCAAGCTGACGGCGGCACGGGCTCGGGCGGCGCGCCCACGCCGGCGCTGGGCTTCGGCGCGCTGGCAAATATGATGGGCGACATCGGGCCGATTGCGATCGCGGTGCTGGTGCTGCTGCTGATTGCCAGCCTCTATTCGTGGACGATCATCCTTGGCAAAATGTCGGCGTTCAAGAAAGCGACGGCACAGAGCCGGAGGTTTATCCGCGCGTTCCGCAAGGCGAGCCGCTTGCAGGAGATTGCGGCGCTGACCGGCGAATACAGCGCGAGCCCGCTGGCGCAGGTATTCGAGGACGTATACGAGACCTACCGGCGGCAGACGGGAGGGTCGGGGCCTCCGCGCAGCCTGACGCCCCTGGAACGAACCGCGCAGACCGCGGCCAGCGAAGCGGTGACGGCGCTGGAACGGCGCATGACGTGGCTGGCGACGATCGGGAGCACGAGCCCGTTTGTGGGTCTGTTCGGAACCGTGATGGGCGTGGTGGAAGCGTTCCACGGGATTGCGACGGCGGGCGGCGGGTCGCTGAAGGCCGTGGCGCCGGGCATTGCCGAGGCGCTGATCACCACGGCGGCGGGGTTGTTCGTGGCCGTGCCGGCGGTGGTAGCGTACAACCAGTTCACGGCACGGATAAGGATTTTCGCTTCGGCGATCGACGACTTTTGCCGCGAGCTGCTGAACTCGCTGGAGGAGATGCCGGTGCGGGCGCAGACGCAGGCGCCGCCGCGGGCGCCGGCCGAGATGCCGCGCGAGGCGGAGCGCAGTCTATACAAGTAGCGGCGCGGGCGGCGCGGCGGGGATCTGGCGCGCGAGGCTGCAATAGATTGTGCGGAGAGGTTCAGCTTGGCATTCACAACAACCAACGGACAAACGCGATCGTCGCTGGCGGAGATCAACATTACGCCGCTGGTGGACGTTGTGCTGGTGCTGCTGGTGATCTTCATGATCACGGAGCCGGTGCTGCAGTCGGGGATTGAAGTGAGTGTACCGAAGACTCGGACCGTCAAGCAGATTACCGAGCAACGGATGGTGGTGACCATCGACCGCGATCAGAATGTGTATTTGAACGATCAGCCTGTCAACGTTCACGATCTGCCGGCGATGCTGCACCAGGCGGGTGTCGATCCGGCGCATCAGTCGATTTATTTGCGCAGCGACGAACGGGTGCCGTTCGGGGCCTTCGCCAGCGTGATGGATGCGGTAAAGCAGTCGGGAATCACGAATGTTTCGATTGTGACCCAGCCGCTGGAAGCCAAGGGAACGGCGGGGAGCGGGAACTGAGCTTTCAAAGAGCGTGAGGTTCGGGTTCGTGGCATCCCACCCTTGGCGCAAAAACAAAGACGCGCCAAGGATGGGGCACCCAGCGGGGTTGGCGCGCTAGCGGAGCTAGCGGGAATATGAATAGCGTTCTGGAGGGCGGCGAGCACCTGGAGCGGGAACTGACGCCGGAGCCGGTTGCCGGTCCGGCCACAGGCTCAGTGCTGCTGCACATCCTGGTGGCCGGGCTGCTCGCCTATTACGGGTGGATGCTGGGGCTGTTTCATCACAATGTGTGGGGCAGCACGGGCGCGGGCGGGTCCATGCAGGTCACCCTGGTGAGCAGCGCACTGCCGCTGCCGGCCGACCAGTTGAACCAGAATGTTCTGGCTACGGAGACGCCCAGCCAGGCGCCGGCGACGCCGAGCCCCAAGGAACAGAAGCGCATGGATGAGACGGCGATTCCGATCTCAGGCAAGCAGGTGAAGCCCACGGCCAAAAACATTCCGAAGACGCAATTGCACCAGCCGCCACCAAAACAAAACGTAGCGCAATACGGCGAGCAGGCGGGGTCGGTAATGCCGCACCAGATGCAGATCGGCTCGACCGGCCCGACCACCGTCGGGGACAACAACTTTGCCAGTTTGTATCCGTGGTATGTAGACCAGATCAACCGGAAGATGTCGCAGAGCTGGGACAAGCGGCAGGTGGATCCGCGCACGCCGAAGGGCGCGCGAGTGTACCTGATCTTTACGATTTACCGGGACGGCAGCCACAGCCAGCCGCAGAACGATACCTCGAGCGGCAGCCCCACGCTGGACAACTCCTGTATGCTCGGCGTGCAGCGCGTGGATACGTTTGGCCCACTGCCGTCGAATTATAATCAAAGTACGTTGAAGGTGTCGTACTACTGCGAGTATTGAGAGAAAGTGGTCAGTGGTCAGTTTGTTCGGCGGCGAGCCGGTAGTAGCGGTGATTCGCTAAGAGCACTAACAATCGGGAAATTGCACCTGTAGGTTCGTAGCGAAGGACAAGAAGCTAACATTCAACGGCACTGAACGTCATGCAACATGTATTCCCTTAGGAAGGGCGTGCGCACAAACCTCTGTTACCCCAACAGGAAGGATTGCAGATCGCATGAAGGCGACAATTCGGGTCTTTCCCCTGTATTTGCTTTTCCTGGCGTATTTTTTCACGCCGCAAGCCTCAGCTCAGGACTGGGTCCGCACCGGAACAAATCTCGGAAACGAGCGCATCCGGCTGGCGGCAGCTGATTTCAAGCCGGTCGGCAGCGATCCCCAGACGGCGCCGCTGAAGGCGATCTTCGACTCCACGCTCTTTAGCGACCTTTCGAACGCAGGTATCTTCGACATGGTGTCAAAGAGCCTGGCGCCGCAGGCTATGCCGGGCTCGCCGCAGGAGATTGTGCTGAGCCAATGGTCGGCAGTCCCGGCCAACGCAGCCATGGTTGCCTTTGGAGCGCTTGCCGTCGCCAATGGCCGGCTGGTGGTCTACGGGTGGCTGATGGATGCGCGTACTGTTGGAAGCGCGCCGGTGCTGGTCAGGCAGTACAACGAGGCTGCCAGCGAAGAAATGGCGCGCACGGTGGCGCACCGGTTTGCCGACGACATCATCTACCGGCTGGGCGGCGCCATCAACGGCATTGCGGAGACCAAGATTTACTTTGTAAGCAACCGCACCGGGTCCAAAGAGATCTGGGCGATGGACTACGACGGAGCCAACCAGCACGCCATCACCCATATAGGCAGCATTTCGCTCTCTCCGCGCATCTCACCGGATAACTCCCGAATTGCGTTTGCCTCGCTGGGAAACGAAGGATGGTCGATTCGCATGTATTCGCTGGACCTGGGCCGGCTGGTGAGTTTTCCAACGGGCACTGTGGGCGGGAGCAACCAGTCGCCGGCGTGGTCGGCGGACGGATCGACGATCGCGTTCTCTTCCGCGAGGTCGGGACACCCCGATATTTGGGTTGCGGATGCAAGCGGCTCCAATGCTCACAGCGTAACGCCGTTCGGCTCGGACGTGGCGCCGGTTTGGAACCCGCGCACCGGCAATCAGCTCGCATTTGTGAGCGGAAGGACGGGCGAGCCGCAGATCTACATTATGGACAAGGATGGTTCCAACGTGCAGCGGATGACCGACGGCGGTTATGCCATCTCGCCTTCGTGGCAGCCCAGCGGCGGCATGCTGGCATTTGCGTGGAACCGCAAATACGGGCCGGGCGATCCCGGCGGATACGACATCTACATCATGGACATTGCGAGCAAGAACTGGCTGCAAGCCACGCACGAAGCCGGCGTGAACGATTTTCCGTCGTGGTCGCCGGATGGACGCCACATCGTGTTCCAGCGCCAGATCGGCCATCGTACACAGATTTGGACGATGCTGGCCGATGGCACCGATCAACATCAACTCACCTATTCAGGCGACAACACGATGCCCAACTGGAGCTGGAAATGAGTTTTGGAACAAGAACTTGAAGTACCGGGACGAACCAGGCGCAGCAACCGGTACTTCATCGCGCTGGAATATCATTTTCTGGTGTGGAAGCCAGGCAGCGGCTTGGGAGTAACAAGAAACTCCGGTCGCCGGAACGATTCCCATGAGCTTTTTCGTGAAGGAGAATTCACTTGAAACTACGCTATAGCATTTTGACCTCTTTTCTTCTGTTTGTTGCCTTAACGGCTATATCCGGATGCAAAAAGAAAACACCTTTGCCGCCGGTGGAGACAGCGCCGCCCGCAACCGCGCCGGCGCCCACGGCAGAACTGACTGCGACCCCATCGGTGATTTCGGCAGGAGACCAGGTACAACTGACATGGAAAACGACCAACGCGACTTCGGTTTCGATCGACGGCATCGGTGACGTTCCCTCCGTGGGCGTAAAGACCGTATTGCCGACGGAGTCGACCACCTATCACCTGGTGGCGCGCGGAGACGGCGGTTCGGCCGACGCCTCGGCGCACGTGACGGTGAACGCGCCGCCTGCGGTCAGCGTGCCCAGCACATCGATGACCGAAGAGGAAGAGTTCAGCGCGCACGTGCAGCCGATCTTCTTCGACTACGACAATTACGATATCCGGCCCGACGCGCAGGCCACGCTGGCGAAGAACGCGGATTATCTGATCGCGCACCCCAACATCAAGATCGTGGTTGGCGGTTACTGCGACGAGCGCGGCTCGGACGAGTACAACCTGGTTCTGGGACAGAACCGGGCGCAGGCGGCCAAGACCGCGCTGATTACGGCAGGCGTGGCCGCCGACCGCATCCGCGTGGTCAGCTACGGCAAGGAGAAGCCGTTCTGCACGGAGTCGACCGAGGAGTGCTGGCAGTTGAACCGCAGAGACGGTTTCACGATCGACAAGTAAGGCAGCCGTCAGCTGTCAGCTATCAGCTTGCAGCCGGCAATTCATTCGCATTGATACGCGGCAGCCTCGCCCTACCGGCCGGGCTGCCGTATGTTGTATTCAGGAAGGTCGAAAAGTATGTGTAGATCACGGAATCTTCGCAATCGTCTGCTCGCAGTTGCGGCGGCGGTTCTTCTATTCGTTCCCGCCGCGGTGCCTGCGCGCGCGGTCTCAAAGGAGATCGTGGAGCTGCAAACCCAGGTGCAGCAGTTGATGGACATGGTGCAGCGGCTGCAATCGACGCTGGACGCGCGCATGGGCGTGCTGGAGCACCTGGCGCAGCAGACCGCCGACCAGGCAAGTCAGGTGACGACAACGGTGAACGCGCTGCAGCAGAAGCTGAGCACGCAGGGCGAGGCCGTGAACGGCAAGATGGATACGGTCTCAGGACAGGTGCAGTCGCTGAATGATTCGGTGGACGAGCTGAAGGCGCGCATCGCCAAGCTGGACAAGTCAGTGCAGGACATGCAGACGCAGCTACAGGCGATGCAGGCAGCGCAGACGCCGGCGCTGCCGGGCGCAACGCCGCCGGGCGGAGCGGCGAATCCGGCGCCGGGCCAGGAAGCCGGTTCACAGGGCGCTCCCGCAGGCGGGGCGGCGCCGGGCGCTGCTATTGCGCAGCAGGCGCCGCCGCTTGAGGCGACTATGCAGGCCGGCGTGCGCGACTACAATGCCGGACGGTATCAGGTGGCGCAAGGAGAGTTTCAGGAGGTGGTGCAGTACTATCCGCTGGACGACGCGAGGGGGACGGCGCAGTTCTACCTGGGCGAGATCGCGTACCAACAGAAGGACTACAAGGACGCGATCAACGCGTACAACGCGCTCCTGGACGGCTTCCCTGGCAACGCCAAGGCCCCTGCGGCGCAATTGCACAAGGGATTTGCCCTGCTGGCGACGGACAAGCGGCAGGCGGGTATCGACGAGCTGCGCGAGCTGATCCGCCGGCATCCGCAGACGCCGGAGGCGCACACGGCGCGCAGCAAGCTGGCATCGATGGGCGTGAAGGCGACAGCGGCACGCTGAGGAACGGCTCTCAGCTTTCGGTTTTTACGGCGGTTCTCCTGCAGCTATGAGCCATTTCTGGCATCATTCAAGGTGGCTTTTTCTTGATGAAAAAGCCACTTAGCGATTGTGCCTTGGTCTACGCCTGCAGGAGACCCGCTACAGCGTGGTTTCCCGGGTCTCTCCGCCGCGGCGGACGAGACCTGGGCACGCACAGGTTGTTGGGCACGCAACAGAGCGGGGCTTTTCTTTCGGCGGAAAAGCCGGGCGGGTTCAGCCTTGTGCCGGGGCGGCTCCAGCCGGCGCGGGGCTGGATGAGGACGTATCGTCGGGGGCAGTTCCGGCTTCGGCCGCAGCGGCGCTGGCCGCGGCAGCGGCTGCGCTCTTAGCGACGCTCTTGTAGTGGCGGACATCCGCGCCCTGTACCCAGAAGATGACGTCTTCGGCAATGTTGGTGGCGTGATCGCCCACGCGCTCGAGGCTGCGGCAGATCATGAGCGCGTTGAGGGCTTGGGGCGCGAGATGGCTCTGCTCCTCCATCACTTTGGTGAGAGCACGGAAGGCGGCGCGGTTCATCTGGTCGACGGCATCGTCCATGGTGAGCACGCTGCGGGCCAGCTCGGCGTCGGCTTCAATGAACGCCTGCAGGCTTTTGCGCACCATGTCGGCGGCCATCGAGGCCATGCGGGGAACATCGACGGGAAGGTCGACGGCGGCCATGCGCTCCAAGATACGGACGCGGTCGCTGATGCTTTTGGCGGCGTCGCCCACGCGCTCGAGATCGGCGTTGATCTTGATGACGCTGAGGATGAAGCGCAGGTCGACGGCCATGGGCTGCTCCATGGCGAGCAAGTCGAGCGCGGCCTGGTCGATGTCGCGTTCCATGCGGTTGATGGCGATCTCGCTGCGGCTGACGAGGTCGCAGATGGAGAGGTCGCGGATCCGGTAGGCCTCAATGGCGCGCTGAATAGCCTGCTCGGCCATCCCGGCCATTACCAGGAGGTTTTCTTTCAGGTCCTCCAGGCTCTGTTGAAAGCGAATGCGTGTCATCCAAACCTGCCCGTAATGTAATCCTCCGTGCGCTTGTCGGAAGGATTGGTGAATATCTTGTGCGTCGAGTCGAACTCGACCATGCGGCCGTTGAGGAAGAAGCCAGTGTGTTCCGCGACGCGGGCCGCCTGTTGCATATTATGCGTCACAATCACGATAGTGTACTGCGACTTTAGTTGGAAGATGAGGTCCTCGATTTTGGAGGTGGAGACGGGGTCGAGGGCCGAGGCGGGTTCGTCCATGAGGAGCACTTCGGGATCCACGGCGAGGGCACGGGCGATACAGAGACGCTGCTGCTGGCCGCCGGAGAGGCTGGCGCCGGATTTTTTCTTCAGGTCGTCTTTGACTTCGTCCCATAGCGCGGAGTTTTTGAGCGATTTTTCGACGATTTCATCGAGGGCGCGGCGGTTGGAGTAGCCGTTGAGCTTGAGGCCGGCAGCGACGTTGTCGTAGATGGACATGGTGGGAAAGGGGTTGGGGCGCTGGAAAACCATGCCCACGCGGCGGCGGATTTCGACGGGCGTGGTGTCCTGATAGATGTCGAGATCGCCCATGCGGACGGTGCCGGTGACGCGCGCGATGGGGTTGGTTTCGTGCATGCGGTTGAGGCAGCGCACGAAGGTGCTCTTGCCGCAGCCGGAGGGGCCAATCAGCGCCGTGGCGTGGTTGGCGGGGATATTCAGATTGATGTCCTGCAGCGTGTGGTTGGCGCCGTACCACGCGTTCAGATTGGTTACCTCGATGCCGACACCCACTTAGCTTGCCCCTTTCAAGACTCCGCGGCTGGTGACGAACCGCACCAGAGAAACCGCGAGCACGATGAGAACAATCAAAACCAGCGATCCCGCCCACGCCAGCCTGTGCCAATCGTCGTAGGGAGAGATTGCGTAGACCCAGATTTGCAATGGAAGAGCGGCGATGGGCTCGTTGAGGCTGGTGCTCCAGAAGTCGTTGCCCAAGGCGGTAAAGATAAGCGGCGCGGTTTCTCCGGCGACGCGCGCGAAGGCCAGCATGCAGCCGGTAATGATGCCCGGCGAGGCGGTCTTGACGGTGATGGAGAGGACCGAGCGCCAGTTGGGAACGCCCAGGCCAAGAGCGGCTTCGCGCACCGCGTGCGGAACCATGAGAAGCATTTCTTCGGTGGTGCGGCAGATGGTGGGAATCATCATGATGCCCAGCGCGACGCCGCCGGCGAGAGCCGAGAAATGATGCTGCGGCACGACGATGAGCGCGTAGGCGGCGAGGCCCATGACGATGGAAGGAACGCCGTTGAGAACGTCGGCGGTGAAGCGGACGCCATTGGCCAATTTGGTGCCGCGGCCGAACTCGGCCAAAAAGACGCCGCCGCCAATGCCGATGGGAACGCCAATGAGGCTGGCGAATGCGAGCAGGGTGACCGAGCCGACGATGGCGTTGGCCATGCCGCCACCCGACTGGCCAACAGGCGCGGGGATCTTGGTGAAGAAGTTGAGATTCAGCGAGCTGGCGCCTTTGATAATGAGATAGACGAAGATCGCCACCAAGGGCAGAATGACAAGGATTGTCGACAACACTGCAAGAAATGTTGCAGTCTTGTCGACCAGCCCGCGGATCCGCACCCGCAATTGGAATTCTTTCTGCACTTTCTCTCCGATCCCCTTCTTCAGCAATTACCGATCGATTTTCTCTTTCCTAACGCTGCGTTACCGGGGCCCCGCGGGTGACTGCCCAGACGAGCAGGCGCGCGATTGCGTTGACGATAATGGTGACAATAAACAGCGCCAGGCCAATCTCGATGAGCGCGCTCAGGTGCATGTCGGACACGGCCTCGGTAAATTCGTTGGCGATGACAGATGCCATCGAACTCCCGGTGGCCAGCAAAGAACGGCTAACCTGAGGGGTGTTGCCGATGACCATGTTGACAGCCATGGTTTCGCCCAGCGCACGGCCGAGGCCAAGGATGATGGCGCCGACGATTCCGATGCGTGCATTACGCAGGACGCCCATACGGATCATCTCCCAGCGCGTGGCGCCCAGGGCCAGCACCGCCTCGCGCTGCGAATGGGGCACGGCGGTCATCACTTCGCGCGTGAGCGAGGAGATGATGGGCAGGATCATGATGGCGAGAATGACGCCGGAAGCAAAAAAGCCGAGCCCGGTAGGATTGTCTTCGCCGAAGAATCCAGTCCAGCCCAGCCCCTTGATCAGCACTGGGTTTACGTATTCGCGCAAAAGGGGCACGAGAACGAAGACGGCCCACAAGCCGTAAATGATGCTGGGAATGGCGGCCAGCAGTTCGGTGAGAAAGGCCAGCGGCGCGCGCAGAAATCCGGGACACATCTCGGTGAGAAAAATGGCCACGCCGACCGCCAGCGGGACCGCCAGCAGCAACGAGAGCAGCGAGGAGACCAGCGTGCCGTAGACGAAAGGCAGGGCGCTGAAGTAGCCGTTTACCGGGTCCCAGTAAGCGGGCAAGTCCGTGGTGGGGTCGAAGTAGCTTTTCCAGAAAAACTGAAAGCCGAAGGCGTGCAATGTGAGTTGGGAGCGTTGCACCAGCTCCGTGACGATGAGCACGACAATGGCGAAGATGCTGAGCGCGCACAGGACCATGAGGGACTTAAAAACGCGGTCGGCAATAGCGGAGTTGCCACGGGCAAGCAGGTAGCGGCGGATGGCCGAATGCTCCTGCGCCGGCGCAGCTACATGGGTCTGCTCCGGGGTTGCGGCAGCTTCGGGTTGCGTCTGTGGCTGGGAGATACGAATGTCGGGCACAATGGCGTCCACAGAGGTCAGGCTAACGGGGAAATGTGAATGGCAGGTTACAAGTCTGAAAAATCAAATGCATACGGCGGGCCTCGGGTGTGAATCCTGGAGGCCGGAATGGCGGACCGGATCGGAGGGCTGAACTCGAGAAAAGGCGGCGCTGGCAGCCTGAAAACGGCGCGAGGGAGCATCCCGGGTGCCCGCCGGAGCCTATCCCAATCAGAAAATCGATTAACTAGAGCATGAGCGGTGTATCCTCATGGCGAGAGAGGTGTTACAAGCGCGACATGGCAAAAAGGATAAAGCCAGAGCCATCCGGGCATGTGAATCTGCGCATGCTCGCCGATTACCTGGGCCTGTCCCAGACCACGGTTTCTCTGGTCCTGAATAACTCGCCGAGCGCCAAGTCCATACCGCAGGAGACGCGCAAACGGGTGATTGAAGCGGCAAGCCGCCTCAACTACCGGCCCAACTACTTTGCCCGGTCGCTGCGGCAGAGCCGGTCCATGAGCGTGGGCGTTCTTGCCCCGGACCTGAGCGAAGGCTACTTCACGCGCGTGATGAGCGGCGTGGTGCAGGAGTTGACCGCAGCCCATTATTTCTATTTCACTGCCTGCCACGACTGGAAGCCGGAGCTGATCAGGAAGTATCCGCTCATGCTGGTGGAGCGCGCGGTAGACGGCTTTCTGCTGTTGAATACGGCGGTGGAAGAGCTGGAAGTGCCCGTTCCGGTGGTGGCCATCTCAGCGCATTGCGCGGTAGAGAACGTGACCAATATCGTTCTCGATCACCACCTGGCGGTGCGGCAGGCGCTCAGGCATTTGCACGCTCTGGGCCACCGGCGGATCGCGATCATCCGCGGACCGCGCGCGATTCCCGACTCCGAGTACCGCTGGGAGAGCATCCAGCAGGCGGCCAGGGAGATGGATCTGCAGCTCGATCCGGCGCTGTCGGTCCGCATCGACGCAACCGGCTGGTCAATGAAGACCGGGCAGCATCCCATGGCCCCGGAGATCGGCTACAAGCCCATGCAAACGCTGCTGGAGCGAACGCGAGCGTTCACCGCTGTCTTCTGCTTCAACGACATTGCGGCCATCGGCGCCGTTCGCGCGCTGAAAGACGCCGGGCTGAGCGTGCCGGGAGACGTTTCGGTGGTGGGGTTCGACGACATTCTCTCGGCGGCTTATGCCACCCCGTCGCTGACCACCGTCCGCCAACCCCTCTCGGAGATGGGCCAGCGCGGTGCGCAAGTCCTGCTGGAGCGGATCGCCGACCAGAGCAAGACGTTTCCGACCGATATCGTCATGGAGCCGGAATTGGTCATCCGGGAGTCGACCGGGCCGGCAAAAAACAAATGTTGAGCTGAGAAATCAGCTGCAGGCGGCTTCAAGCCAGCGGCTGACGTAGACCTGGGCGTGAGCTTCGCCGCAGTAGTGACGCGCGCCGGGCGCGTCGGCGGCTTCCTTGGTCCATTTGTAGATGGTCAGTTGCGCGCTACTGCAGTGGATCACAACCCAGCGCTGCGGATTGTCGCTCTCCTCGCCGCAGATTTCACATCGATAAATGGTGCCGATCATGGCGCTACCTCGAAACAGGGACCCGGGGCATAAGGACTAGACGATTGAAGCCGATCTCTTACCGCTCTCCCCTGCTCAATAATCCTATTCCAGCATCTGCAGATCGAGCGGTTCCACCAACATGCAATCCAGCTTGCGGACCGGGGCGAGGGCGCGTTGCAGCGCGGAGGTTTTGCACGGTTCGACGGTGACCACGAAGGGCAGTGCATCGGCCGGAAAACCCGCCCGCTGCACAATGGCGCGGATATTGATCTGTTCTTTTGCCAGCGCAGCGGTAATGGCCGCGACGATGCCGGGCCGATCGCGAACCAGGAAGCGGATGTAGTGGGGGACTTCGAATTCGGCGCCCACGCGCGCAGGTGACGACGGAACCTCGACGCGCCGCGAGCCGTGGGCGAGAGCCAGAAGATCGCTGACGACGGCAACCGCGGTGGGGTGACCGCCCGCTCCGTGCCCGGAAAAGACCACGTCGCCGCCGTAATGCCCGGTGGCGATGACCATGTTCTCCATGCCCTGCGACCAGGCCAGCGGCGAACGCAACGCCACCAGCATGGGCCCAACCGTGGCTGCGAGCCGGCCTTCTGCCTGCTCGGCGCGCGATACCTGGCGGATGGTGCAGCCCAGGTCGCGCGCGTAACTGAAATCGACGGGCGTGATGGTGTTGATGGGCCGGGGAACGATCTCTTCAGGATCGACCTGCACGCGAAGCGCAAGGCGCATCAGAATCGCTAGCTTGGCGCGGGCGTCGAATCCGCCGACATCCTCAGTAGGATCGGCTTCAGCGAAACCCTTGGCCTGCGCCTCGGCCAGCATGGATGCGTACTCCGCGCCTTCCTCCATTTTGCTGAGGATGAAATTGCAGGTGCCGTTGAGAATGCCTTCGATGCGCTCGATGCGGTCGCCCGCCATGCCCTGCTCGAGGCCCGGAATGACGGGGATTCCGCCGGCGACGGCGGCGCCGTATTTGAGATGGCCGCCTTTGGCCGCGGCCAGCCGCTCCAGCTCGACGCCGTGATAGGCAATGAGTTTTTTGTTGGCGGTGACGACGCTTTTGCCCGCTTCCAGCGCACGGCGCGCCCAGGTTCCGGCGGGATCGAGGCCGCCGACGAGCTCCACAATCACGTCCACATC
>JBEKXX010000048.1:0-20799 GCA_049511595.1 Occallatibacter sp.
GGCGAAGTAGGCCTCAACCGCGCCGAATAGGTACGAATTATCGGGTATGCTTCCACCGCTTGTATGGAGCGTGCCGGCGGGAAGCGCCATATTGGAAACATCTCTGGCAATAAAATTTTGTGCCGTAACGTGGCCCGTCGTCGTCAGGCCGTTGCTTCCGTCCGATGCCGTGCCGGGCAGCAGGTTCGCCAATGCGCCGCTGGCGCTGGTCGCTCCAGTCCCGCCCGCTGTCAGCGGCACCGCGCCCATCCCGCCAATCGTTGCGCCGTTCGCTGTGTAGTATGCAATCTGTCCCGTGTTTCCTGAATTGATCGTTCCGTTCACGCCGCCGGACCCCGATCCGCTCCCGCAGGGCAATCCGGTGTTCGTGACATATCCCGAGTTATCGATCTGCAGGCAATAGTCCCCAGACGAAGCCGCGAGCCCTGGAAGCTTGATCGCATTCGGAGCCACGAACGCCGCGGTCAGGCTCGTGCTCGATCCCGAGTAAATATCCGTCTCCGCTCCCGATCCGCTTTCGTAATTCAGCCGGATATGCCCCGTCGAGTTGCTCGCATCGATGTACGTATCTCCGCTGTTGGTGCTCTGGTATGCCTTGAAGCTGTCTAACCCTCCGGTTCCCGAGTTCAGCGCCCAGTTATTGTTCGCATCCTTCACCAGATACCACTCGCCGGTTCCGTTCCAGTCCCTGTAAGTCAGGGATCCTTTCTGGCTGGCCGTAAGTCCCGGCCGCAATATAAAGTCCGCTTCCGCATCCGCGTTGTTGCGCACCGTCATCGTTCCCGCCGACTGCGTTGTGCCGTTTACCTGCAAATTGCCCACGAACTGGCCGTTCCCCTGGCTGTCCACGGTGGCCACCGCCGCCGGCGTCGCGCCGCCGCTGGCGAACGTCACGCCCCCGGTGCCCGAATTCGTCGAGCAGTTGAAGCACACGTTGCCCGTCCCTGCCGCGTTCAGGTAGCTCTCGTCGTTTCCTCCGGCGGTGGTGTTCTGCTGCACGCCGAAGCGAATGGTGTTGTTGAGCAGGTCCTCCAGTTCCCAAACCTGCTGCCCGGAAGTTCCGTCTCCCGGACCCCAGAGCCAGGCGTTCTGGAAGCTGTTGGCGGTTCCGGGTACGTCGGTCTGCCACTCGTCCTGGCGGCCGCGCACGTTGCCCAGTCCCATGCCCGTGAAGATGTGGTTGGTGACAGTTGTGTCTGCCTGGCTGCGCCACAGGTCGCCGTTGAGGTTGTTGTCTGCGCGGTGAAAGGCGTCCTGGAAGCTGTTGCGCGTGCCGTTGTCGGTCAGCTTGCCGTTATACATCGTGCCGCCGGTAATCCAGAGGTTGTACGCGCTCCCCGCGTCTGCCGCCACCTGGTTCGTCGAGTTCTCGTTCCGCAGCCCCACGATCGTATTGTTCTGCGCGTTCGGTCCCAAATGCAGGGCCGTCGAGCATCCTTCCACGTCTCCGCCGGTAAACGTGTTTCCATCGCCCTGTTGCAGGTTGATCCCGTACGTCCCGCTGATCGGGTTCCCGCTCGACGTCGGGCAAACAATGTGCAGCCGCACAAACGTGCTCGCATTCATCCAATCCGTCGTCGCCGGATTCGCCGCCTGGTGCCCGATCGCGTTCACCGCCGTCCCAAATCCGCTGAGCTCCGTATCGAAGTAAGTTCCGCCCGTGTAATTCCCGGTCCCGTCCAGCGTCATGCCCGTCTGGTTTTGGTTGCCCAGGAAGTACACGCTCTCCACGTCCATCTCCTGTGTCCGGTACGCCGCCAGCCCCTGCGCCGTCGCGCTCGTCGCCCCAGTCGTATTGATCACCACGTTGTCCAGGTGGAATCCCTGCGTATCCGTCGCATAAGTCGGATCGCCGACTTGCACCATCGCGCCCGTTCCCGTATACGCCAGCGCCGTCCCGCCCACGCTGCCGCTCGCCGCCGTTCCGCCGCGCAGCGCGCATCCGCGCAAGGCCACGTTTCGCGTTCCCGCCGTCACCCTAATCTGGTTCGCCGTCGTAATCGTCGCGCATGGCAGCAGGATCGCCACATTCCCCGTCGAAATCGTCAGGTTCGATCCCATCGACAAAGGACCGGAAAAATTCCGCGCGTCGCACGTCCCGCCGTAACTCGCATTCACCGCGTTCACGCACGCCTGGATCTTCGCCCCGACATCGGCTCCCGGAAATTGATCCACCTGAAACGCTGCCCCAACTCGCCCGCTTCCCACCAGCGCCGCGTAACTCCCGCCGCCCGGCAGCGTTCCGCCTCCGCCATCCAGTTGCGTTCCGTAGCTCGTCGAGCCGCCCGCGTTCCATACCGTGTATCCGCCGTTCCCCTTCAGCAGATTCCCGGCAAAGAACGTCATGTTCTGGCCGCCGACCAGGTTCACCGGCGCCGCCGTGTCCCACGTTCCCGCAGCATTCAGGCCCGCCGTCGTCGTCGCCGAGCAGCCCACCCCTCCCTGCGTCACCGTCACGCTTGCAAGCGATCCGTTGCTGTTCACCGCCGCCGTCGCCTGCGCCGTGCACGCTCCGCTGAACGCCACCGGCACGCTCGCCCCATACGGATCCCATCCCAACCCATGCTCGCTGCCCAGCGCCACAGCTGTCACCGCGCCACTCGCCGTCGTCACCGTCAGCGCCGGCTGCACCGCCATCCACGAGGGCAGCACCACCGCGTTCCGCACCGTCCATCCCTGTTGCGGATTCTGCCCATTCCCGCTCAGGTCCAGCACCAGCCCCGTCGGCGGCTCCGCCGTTGCTGCGGAATTCCCCGCCACCGCCACCACGTTATCCAGCACGTTGTTCGATCCCGCCGCCGCCGTAAACGCGTGCGCCGCCTGGATCGTCACGTTCTGCCACCGGTTCGAGTCCGCGTTCAATCCTGCCGGCGCCGTCACCGGCAGCGCCGGAATCGCAACCCCCGTATTCACTCCGCGAATGTCGATGTTCCGGAACTCGCTCCACTGCGGCCACTGCGCCAGGTACATCCCGCACGTATGCGTGGAGTGCGCGCCCGCGTACTGCGCCGCCATCGGATCCACGCCCGTCGCCGCGATCTCCACGTTCTCCATCTCCGCCACGCGCAGCCCGTTGCCTCCCGCTCCCGTCGCTGCCTGCATGGCGATCGCGCAATTGCCCACGCTCCACGCCGCGCCCGTTCCCGCCGTCCCCGTCAGCCCGTTCCCGCCCGGCGAGAAAATCGAATTGCTCTCCATCGCCCGGCTTACCTGGCAGCTTCCCGCCGCCGCGCGTCCCTTCGCCGGCGTGCACGAAACATCCACGCTCTGGTCCACATAGATCGTCAGATCGTGCAGCCGCGTCGAACTCAGCATGTTCGTCGCGTCCGGCCCGCTCGCCAGCACATCCTGTCCCGGGAAGCCCATCAGCGCCGACACCTGCTTGCCCAATCCTCCGATCGATTCCCCATGCCAGCTCAGCGTCCGCGTCTTGCACGTCCCTTGCGGAATCGTCAGCGCCACGCCGTGCGCATTGGCATAGTTGATCGCCGCCTGCATCGCGTTCGTGTCGTCCGTCGCGCCGTCGCACACCGCGCCGAACTCCTTCACGCTCCGCTCCCTCTGTTGCGCTCCGCCTGTCCGCAGGTCCGTAACCATTACCCCGTTCGAATTGCTGAACGTGTCCGTCCCCGCGTACGTCGGCGGAATCGTCATCGCCCCATTCGTCCCCGCCGCGTTCACCGCCGCCTGCAGCGTCGTTTGCGAACTCACCGGACTCGGCGACTCCACTCCGTTCACCGCCGGTGTGGTCAGCGCGCCAGTCATATTCCCGCCCGCCAGCGGAACCGCCGTCGCCGCCTGCGTATCCACGTAGTGCTTGTCCGCGGCCTGTAGCGGCTGCGTCGGATCACCGCTCAGAGTCAGAGGCCCCGTCAGCGTCCCGCCGTTTGCCGACAGCCCGCCGCTCGCCGCCAGCTCCGCGATCGACTGGTCCACGTACGCCTTGCTCACCGCCTGCACCGCCTGCGCCGCCGGCATCACCTGCGCCTCCACCTGCGCCAGCGTCGCCTGCGCCGCCGACGGCACCACCCAGTACTGCGTGCTCGTCGTCCCGTCGCTCATGTCGAAGACCGCCGTGTAGTACTCTCCCGCGGGCGTCGCTCCCACGTTCGGCGCCAGGTTCACGCTCACAAAGCCATCCGGCCCGATGGTCATCGTCGTCGAGTCCGCCGCCACCGCCTGTCCCGCTGCGGTCGTGAACGCCGGCCAGCTGATCACCAGAGTCCCCGAGCCCGGCTGCCCGTTCGCCAGGTACACCGTCCCCTCGACCGTCGTCGTCGACACCGCCTGCGCCCAGGCCATCGCCGCCAGCCCCATCGCCAGCATCCACGCAGTAATTGGGTGCCCCACCCTTTTCGCGTTCTTTGCGAAAAGGGTGGGAATCCGCCATGCCGTCTGCCTCACCACTCGCCACTCGTCCTTCATGAGCTTCATTTCCATCGCATCCTTCTTCTCACTGCAAATCGCAAATCCCTCACCTGTGGGGCGAACCGCAGCGGATCGATCCGCCCCAGCCATGCAACACAACAAACCAAAAGCTGAAAGCTGAGAGCTGAAAGCTGTCTTCAGCCCGCCGTGCTCCCCGCTCCCTGTTCCTTGTTTTCTGCTTCCTGCTTCTTCTCCTCCTCCTCGTCCCACTCCGGCTCCGACGCCAGCAGCTCCGCCGCACTCGGTCCGTCGTTCGCCTCATCGCCCCCGCCGTCCTTCTTCTTCTCCATCAGCGTCATCACCAACGCCGCGCTGCGCATGTCGCCGCCTTCGGTTTTTTCCACCAGCCTCTGCGCAATCGCGTCGCATTTCGCCTTCACCACCTTTTTCACTGCCTTGCGCAGCGCCTTCCTCGCCCCCTTGTATTCCGCTTTGTCGTCTGGTTCCGGCGTCTTCGGCTTGCCCCTCGCCGGCTTTTTCGCCGCGGCGCCTTGCTCACTTGCTGATTCGTCCGCCGCGGCGGACTCACTCGCTGGCCTGCCCACCTCCGCGCCATCCGTGCCGCCGGTCTTATCCGGCGCCTTCACTGCCTTGCTCTTCTTCTCGTCCTTGTCCAACTCGCACTTTCTCATCGGTCCACCATTCCGGCCACCCCTCCACGGTCCTTCCCAATGCCGCGGAAATGGAAAAGGGGCAACCCGCTCATCGGATCGCCCCTTCGCTCTCTTCTTCTTTCCCGTTCCCGCGCGCCTCGCGTAGATGGCCCGAAGAAGATCGGGAAAACCTCCCCGGTTTCCCCGTCAGTCAGAATCATTTCGATACGAATGCTTCTAGCTTACCCAATCCCATACAAATTCTCTGCAAACTCCGCCGGAGAAATAGTCCCCTATCTTTTCAATCACTTGCGCCAAAACCCGCCATACCCCGCTGTTGACAAAATTCCCCGCCTCGCCTCAATCCGCCGAAACATGGTTGCCCCATCCTTCCTGGTCGTCGCGTCCAGCGGCGAACGGGAAGGGTGGGATGCTCCGACCCCTCTTCGCCCGCCGCCTCCTCGTTCCCTCGTTCCCTCGTTCCCTGTTCCCTAGCCCCTAGTCCCTGCCTTCCTCAGTTTCTTCCTCCACCTCTGCCGCTCCGCCAGCTCCATCAGAGTCTTTCCTCCGCGCGGCACAATCGCGTACACCACCTTGCAGTCCATCGCTTCCGCCGCCTTCTCCATGGCCCGAAGGCTGATCGATCTCTTGTTCTCGCTCTTCTCCAGCCGGTAGATCACCGAGGTGTTTACATGAAGCGTTCGCGCCATATCTGTCGCATGTACGCCCAGTACCTGCCGTACCCTCCGCAACCATTGCGGCAGATAGGATGCTTTCTTCCCTGCGATCCTGAAGTACCGCTGTTCCTTGTCCATCCTCTCCCGCGCCAACACCCGTTCCTCGTTCTCCATCGTTCCTCTCCCTTGTTCTCGTGTCTGTCCCTATTTCCAGTCCGTCTTGCGCCCCTGTTTCACCAGCAAGCCATTTTCGCCGGCTCCGCTGACACGCCAACTTGCCAACGTGCGCACCAGCGCACGCCAACCTGCGAACCTGCTAAGTCATTGATTTCAGAGCCCACCCAGCTCCGCTAACCCCTGATCCCTGACCCCTGTTCTCTGATCTCTGTTCTCCACAGTAGCCAATTCACCGAATTAATCTGCAAATTCCAACCGCATTTCGACGATTTTTCTTGTTTCCATCGACCTGCCGGTCGCAATATTCGCCAATTCCTCCACCTGCAGGTCATATTTCCCGCGAGCTCGCGATGCGACGATTTTTCTCGCCCTCCCGCATCTCCAATTCCTCCACCTGCAAGTCCTCGCCCCGCCAACTCGCCAACTCGCTATCGTGCGCGCCAGCGCACGCCAACTTGCGAACCCGCCACACTGCTGACCCCTGACCCCTGATCCCTGCTTTACCATTCCCCTTATGCCCCTCTACCCTCGCAGCCTCCGGCTTGCTGCGCTCTCGCTGGCCCTCTCTGCAGCCTCCATACCCTCCGCCCACGCTCAGGACTTGGGCGTAACCCCCGCGCAAGCCACGCTCGCGCCCTCCTCGGCGCGCCTCGACGAAATCCTCTCCAGCCTCAACCGCGCCCGCACCATCGCTCAGGTCGCCGTCTCGCCCGACGGCAAGCGCCTCGCTTGGCTCGAAGCCGGCGAAATTCGCGTCGCCCCCATCGGCAATCTCAGTCAAAGCCAGCCCGTCACTGCCGCCTTGCCCGATCAGTCCTGCGGCGCTTCCGATCTCATCTGGTCGCCCGGCTCTTCAGCCCTCGCCTTCCTCTCCAATTGCGCCGATCCCGGCCGCCAACCCGGCCTCTATATCTCTCCTCTCGACGGCAACCCTGCGCGCCGCATAAGCAATCTCAGCGGCTATGTCGATGCGCCCGTCTTTTCGCCCGATGGGAAGTCCATCGCCTTCCTCTACGTCGAAGGCGCTACTCGTCCCGTCGGCGCGCTCGCGGCCCAGGCCCTGCCCTCCGGTGTCATCGGAGAAGATCATGTCGAGGTTCAGCGCGTCGCCATGGTCCGCGCCGATGCGTCTCAGCCCGCCGTCCCCGCATTCGCAACCCCTGCCAATCTTCACGTCTTCGAGTTCGATTGGTCGCCCGATTCCAAGGCCCTCGCCTACATCGCCGCCGACCCTCCCGGCGAAGACAACTGGTGGGTCGCCAAGCTTTATACACAGACACTGGGTGCCCCATCCTACACGTCCGCCGGCTCAAACGGCGGACGTGTAGGGTGGGAGACCAAGCCAAATGTCATCCTCTCCCCCGCCGACGTCTCCGGCCCGCTCCACGGCCTGCAGATCGCCGTGCCCCGCTGGTCGCCCGACGGCCAATCCATCGCCTTCATCGGCGGCCTCATGAGCGATCAGGGCGTCACCGGCGGCGACGTTTGGGTCGTCTCTTCGCATGGCGGCCAGCCTCGCGACCTCACGCCCGGCCGTCCCGCGTCCGCCCAATGGATCGCATGGGACGACAGTCAGTCCCTTTACGTCAGCGAGCTTTCCGGAGGCGACGAACGCTTGATTCGCCTGCAAATGGCCTCAACCGCGGGCGCTGCAGCCGCTTCTAGTGAACTTGTCTTCACCATTCCCGGCGATATCGGCTCCAGCCCATACGATCCCGCCCTCTCCGTCTCTTCAGACCGTTCGCTCTTCGTCTTTCAGGCCAGTTCATTCAGTACGCCGCCCGAAATCTTCGCCGCGCGTGCCAAGCCCGATCCATCCGTCCGCTCGGCAGATTCCTCACGCCTCTTCCAGCTCTCTCACTTCAACGACGGCGTAAAGCCGCCCTGGGGCGATTCTGTTTCGCTTTCCTGGACCAACGGCGGCTTCCTCGTGCAAGGCTGGCTGTTGCTGCCCAAAGACTTCGATCCTGCAAAGAAGTATCCGCTCCTGGTAGAAGTCCACGGCGGTCCAGCTTCTTCGGTCACATCGCGCTGGAACGGCGGCGCGGGCGGCTTCAGCGCCACGGCTTTTTCCGCCCTCGATTACTTCGTCCTCATGCCCAATCCCCGCGGCAGCTTTGGCCAGGGCGAAGCCTTCACCCAGGCCAACCGCAAAGACTTCGGCTACGGCGACCTCCAGGACATACTGGCGGGCGTCGATACCGTCCTCGCCCGGTACCCTGTAGATCCCAACCGTGTCGGTATCTTCGGCTGGAGCTACGGCGGTTTCATGACCATGTTCGCCGTCGCTCAAACCCATCGCTTCCGTGCGGCGGTGGCGGGAGCGGGCATTTCCGACTGGCTGTCGTACTACGGCGAAAACTCCATCGACAGGTGGATGATTCCGTACTTCGGCGCCTCGGTTTATGACGACCCCCAGGTGTACGCTCGAAGCTCCGCCATCAACTTCGCGAAGAACGTCACCACCCCCACCCTCATTGTCGTTGGCGACCGCGATGGCGAATGCCCCTCGCCGCAGTCCTTCGAGTTCTGGCACGCACTGCGCGATCTCCATATTCCCACGCAGTTGGTCGTCTACCCCAATGAGGGCCACGGATTCACCGATCCTGCAGACCGCCGCGACGTGGTCCAACGCGCAGTCGACTGGTTCACCCGTTACTTGCCGCCTGGCTTCTGAGGCTGGTTCTTGCTCGCCATCCGGCTCCGCCTCAGTCTATTCAGTAGAGATTGGTTCAAGGCCCGTTCGCTGCCAGAGGCGGGCCCGTCCTGATACACTTTTTCTTGGAGTTTTCAGTGTGCGTTTTGCTCCTCCGGCCGCATGCGAGAGCGTGCCGTGGGAAGCTTGCGGCTCAGGTGCAACTCACCGGACGCGGGCCAAACCCGGTCATGTGCGACGGCGGCTATAGTTCATTCTTCTTTGTGTGGTTTTTGCGACCGTTCCGCATATCGACGGCGCGGGACGGGGAGGATTCATGCGGCGGTTCTTGACGCTTGTTTGTTTGCTTGGCCTGGCCGTTCCGGCCGGGATTTCCATCTCTGGTTGTACGCGCAATCCGGCAGGAAACTACTGCAACGGCCTGGGCTACGGTTTGAAGGACACTGACGTAGCCAACCTCACGCTGCAGCCGCAGATCGCCGGCATTTCCCTGGCCTACGGACAAACGACCCAAATTCAAACGCCGATCGCCACTACCTGCAAGGGCACCGCAACCGGGATCCCTTCCGGGACGCTTAGTTACGGCACCACCAACAATCAGTTGGCCGACATCTCTCCCGCCGGAAGTCTCTGCGCCGGCACCTGGAACCGGAACACCGGCGGCGGAATTGCAGACTATACGTATTGCTACTACCCCAATCCCCTACCGTCGACCGGCGGATTGCCTTACAGCATCGCGTATCTTACGGCCACTGCCTCCTCGGTCACTTCCAACCCGGTCACAGTCTACGTGCATGCTCCGATTTCCAGCGTCAGCCTCGTCACCACTCCCAGCTCCGGATCTTCCTCTCAGGGTTGCTACTCACAGAGCCAGCAGGCGCAGCTCGATGCCCAGGCTTGCTATGTGAGCAATGGCACGCAGTACGAACTCTGCGCGCCATCTTCCGTGACGGCTGCAAACTACGCATGTCCGGGCGGGCTGGCTCCCGGAACTATCTCGGTTCCAGAGTGCATTTCTTCCATCGGCACGCTCAACTTCTCGGTGGGTGCATCCTCGGTGGCCTCCATCAACGCCACCACCAACGTTATTACCGCGGAACAGCCCGGCACCACGGTCATCACCGCAACCATCGCGCAATCGGCTTCTTCGGCCGGATATTTCTCCACATGCCCGCCCCGATCGATCAATGTCACTCTCGCCAACGGGAGCACCAAGGGCGTAGTGGCGCAAGGCGTCACGCAGAATCTGACGACCACTGTCATCGATTCGCAGGGCAACCCGATTACCGGGCTTGCGCTCCTTTATCAATCCACCAATCCCATCGACATCACGGCCACCGGCACCGGATCCATCACCCCCTTCTTCCCCGGCCTAGCAACGGTAACCGCGATTTGCGAGCCACCGACGTGCAATTTCGCACCCATCAACGAGTTCGGCTTGAACGGAACTGGCCTGTCGATCGCTTCCAACCCCGTCGACATCATCGTCCCCGGCGCCACCAGCGACTTTGCCTGGTTTGCGGCGCCCGGCCAGTCGCAATACTTTGCCTCGATCGAGTTGCTCACCGGTACGCCCGGTTCCACAGTGCGCCTGCCCTACGTGCCCAACTCGATGGTCATGGATCAGACGGGAAATCATCTTTTCTTTGGCTCGCCTCGCGAGCTGATGATTTATTCGCCGATCGGCAACATCCTCACTAAGCAGGACGCTTCCGCTCCCGGAGTAGTGCTGGCCGCCGCTCCCAATGGCATCGAAGTCGTCATCAACGATCAGATACGCGGCCTGTTCTACCTGTACAACAGCGTTTCTGGCCCAATTTCATCGTTTGCAGGCATGGGAGCCGCCGCCGCCTGGACCCAGGATTCGAATACCGTGTATATCGTCGATAGCGCCGCACTGGGCGGCAATCACACCAATACGCTCTACGTCTACAACAACGCCACAGGCTGGAGCACCTATAGTCTGAACGCTTCCGGCGGCGCGCAGAATCTGGCGATCACCGTTCCCGGCATAGGCGCCTATCTCGCCGGCGATCTAGCAACCGTCGCCCACACCTGGTGCCCCAGCGGCACGGTCGGCAATAACGCAACCGTTCAGTTCTATCCGCAGCCAGTGACCGATTCGGTCAACATTCCGACCAGCGTTCTGGGCGCCACGTCGGACGGGGACCATATTCTGGGCGCGTCGCTCAGCGGCACCAGCATCACGCTCAACGACATCGGCGTGAGCATTCCCCCGACGTCTCAATTTCCCGCGGCCGAATGCCCTGAGACCACAACCGGCGCGCCTCCCAATCAGGTGCAAACCATGGCGCCGCTCTCCACCAACCCCTCACTCAACGGGTCCGTGAACCTGACCGGCGTGACCAACGCAACGGCCATCAACCAGATCGTCACCGGCACTGCGCCGACCACTGCCTCAGTCACCACGGCCCCCCCCGTCGCATTCGTCACCTACAACACGCCGGACACTTCCACGACGGCAGCCACGCTCCCTTACTATCTGCCGCAATCGACCCCGGGCGTCACTGGCCCCGTGGGTTACGTCACCTTCGCCGATAGCACGTCGGCCACGCCGCCCACGGCGCCGCTAGCCGGCGTTTTCTCGCCCGATCACTCCATCTTTTTCGTTTCTACCGCGGGCGACAACGAGATCCACTTCATCAGCATTCCCACCAACTTGAGCATAGCGGCGCCTCCAACCGAGAACATCCAGCAGCATCCGCCCTACAGCCCCAATTTGCCGGCCTGCACGCCGGTCTCTGAGGGTGGCAACGACGCCGGCTGCCTCTATCCCACGGAGCCGGGTGCGAACACTGTGGTTCCCGCAACGACCATCGCCGTCACGCCGCGCTCCGTGACATAAGCCGCGCAGGGTGCGGAAATACGGCTGCTGAAACTGGAAACCGTATACCTGCAGGTGGAGGATTTGTGTTTCTGGGAGTTGACGAAAAATCGTCGCATTGCGAACTCTTAAAAAACTCCACCTGCAGGTGCATGAAACGCCGGAAAATCCGACCTGCAGGTCTATGGATTTGAGCGAAATCGTCGAATGCAGAGTTCTCGGGAAAATTTTTAGACCAATTTGCGGATAGCGCTGTGGCGCGGCTGCACGACGAAACTCAATGCGGGGATAGAACTCGCATGGACCGAAGACCGCGATCAGCCGATTCCTCGCGGCGGCGGGGTGAAAGAATCCACAGATTTGATCACCTAACCCTGGCGAGCGGCGCAGAGTTTGCCCGGCCCCCGCAGGATAAAATCGACTCATGATTAAGGGCATCTCGTTTCTGCGACCTGCGGGCAGCGCGGCAGCGTACGACCGGCTGGCCGGCTTTTTTGCCGCGCTGGGCTTCGCACCCGGCAAGGGGTGGCAGGAAGAGGGATCGCGTGGCGCATCGTTTCTGGCTCCGCTCGGGAATCTCGAATTTGTCGAGGGCAAGTTCCCGTCCACCGCCGACGTCCTTATCGAAGTTACGTCGCTCGACTCCATACATCAGGCGGCCGAAGCCTGGCTGCGCGCACAGGGAGGCGCCGGGGCAGTCTCTTGCCTGTCGCCGATCGCTGACGCGCACTGGCGCTCGCGCCTGTTCACGGTCGCGCCTGAACCCGGCTTCCGTTTCAGTTTTTGGGCTTGGTCCGATCCCGTTAAAGGCAAGCCGGCGGCACTCGAAGGCGATCTCTCCGCCGCCGGCATGAAGTTCGCCATTGTCGTATCGCGCTTCAACGCCGTCGTCACCGACCGCCTGCTCGATGGCGCACTCGACGTATTGCTGCGCAGCGGCGCTGACCGCTCGGACATCGAGATTGTCCGCGTTCCAGGGGCATGGGAGATTGCCGCCGCCGCTCGCGCGTGCGCAGCCGGCGGCCGCGTGGATGCCGTGGTCACACTGGGCTGCCTGCTGCGCGGCGAAACCGCCCACTTCGAGGCCATATATAACGAAGTGGCCCGCGGCATCGGCCAGTCGCAGCAGGAGACCGGCGTTCCTCACAGCTTTGGCGTGCTCACCTGCGACACTCTGGAGCAGGCCCTGAACCGCGCCGGCATCAAAGCCGGCAACAAAGGCTGCGAGGCCGCAGTGGCCGCCATCGAGATGGCCAGCCTGCGCCGCAAACTGCAGCAAGGCGGTTCCGCTTGACCAGCAGGCATCGACGCAAGTCCCGCGAACTCGCCATGCAGATGCTCTACCAGGCCGATGTTGGACGGCAAACCCCGGAAGAGGTTCGCGCCACCTTCTGGAAGGCCGGCGATCCCGTCGAACCCGAAGTCAGCGCATTTGCCGAAGACCTTTTCCGCGTGGCCCTGGCCGAGCAGCAGAAGATCGACGCGCTGATCGCCGAGCACTCCATGCACTGGCGACTGGGCCGCATGCCTGCCGTCGACCGAAATCTGCTGCGCATGGCCGTGGCGGAATTGATCGGCTTCCAATCCACGCCTTTTCCCGTGGTCATCAACGAAGCGCTCGAGATCGGCCGCCGCTACTGCGCTCCCGAGTCCATCAACTTCCTCAACGGCGTTCTGGATTCCATTGCGCGCAGCGTAATCGCAAAATAACTGGGTTCGTCGCCTTACGCCAGCATCATCCCCAGCCGCCGCGCCCGCTTCAGTGTCCGCGCCGGGAGCGCGGGCTGGGGCTTGCCCGCCGTGAGTCCGATCCACAACTGGCCCACCGGCTTTGCGCCCAGCATCCGCGCTGCCAAGCGCAGCGCGCGAGCCGCTCCAGTCGCCATGGGGATGAGAAATCCTGGCATCCCCGCCGACGCCACCAGCACCGCCTTGCGCGGTTGCAGCTTGCTGCGCAAGGTGGGGCCATTTTGTCCCCACGGCCAATAGACATAGCCCAGCAGCCGCTCGAGGAAGCGGCGAAAGAGCGCCGTCACGTTGTAATAATTCACCGGCGAAGCGAGTACGATCGCGTCCGCTGCCTCCACCGCGACAAGAATCTGCTCCAGGCCGTCGTGCTGCCTGCACCTGCCCCGTTCCTCGCCCGGTTCCTGTGTACACTGGCGGCAATTCGAGCAGAATTCGATGGGGCATTCGCTCAGGCGAAAGGTTTGCGTCGTTGCGCCCTTGGCCCGCGCGCCCTCCAGGACCGCTGCCACGGCTAACTCCGTCGCCCCGCTTTCGCGGTAACTGCCAACAATCGCCACCACCCGCGCGCTCATTTGTGCCTCCTGCCGTTGACAGGCGCAGATTAACCCGGCGCCGGCGCGCCGCGCCGTGACGCAGCACACGGGGAATTGCCGCATCCGTGCGGCCTTCGCACCCGCTATAGCGAAACCGATCCTGCTATCCTTGATTCTGTGATTTCCCTTCCCAGATCCAGAAGCATTTTGGCGATTGCCCTGCTTCTGGCCTTCTCGCTGGCCGCCTGCCACAAGGAAGAGCAGGCCGTCGAGGGCGTGGCCAAGAATGCCGAAAAAGCCGAGCACCAGGCCCAGGCGCAGGCCACGGAGCGCGACCTGGAGCGCGCCCAGCTCGAGCAGATTCCTTTGCCCACCAAGAGCCTCTACACCGATATCCACGACCCCGCCGAGTGGGCGAATCCGTTTCTCTCAGTCGGCACTGACACGCTGACGCTGCGTATCCTGCTGCCCGATGCAAATCCCAGCCCGGTGGGGCAGGGAACCATGCTTCGACCTGAGGCCGCACGCCGCCAGGAGTTGCAGTTACGCCCTTCGGACCTGGATCAGGCCATCGTCGCCATTCCCGCCGGTGCATGGCGCTACGGCCGCGTGATCGCCGTCGCCGAATCGCCCTCCGCCGCGCCCAAGGACCGGCCCAAGGTCCGCCGCAACGTCGAAGCCGTCATACAGCAGCTCAACGACCTCGGCGTAGTGGTGGAAGAGTGGCCGTCGCGCTGAACGCCGCAAAGGCCTGAGGACTGCATAAGCTGGCGCTCCGCCGCGAGGCGTGACCCTGTCCGCACGATGCTATCCTTGCGTCAAATGTCCGAACGGGCCGAACAGAATCTGCGCAGAACCGTCGAAGTCTCGCTTCTTTTGGCCGCAGCCGCCAGCCTGATTCTTTGGCTAGTCCGAATCTATAACGCGATCTCCGCCGCCACCCCTTACCTGCTGGCGACTACCGGCTATGAATGGGAAGACCTGTTTTCCATTTGGAAATTCACCCAGCACCAGGCGGTGTACGCCGACCCTCATCGCATCCCGTTTGCGGTGAGCTCTTACAACTGGGCCTTCTACTATTTCTATGGATCGATCACCGACGCCTGGCTGCATCTGCTGCATCTGGACGCCGTCTCGATTGCGACCATCGGGCGGCTCATCAGCCTTGTTTTCACACTGATCGCCGGCGGCATCTTCTGGCTGATCTGGCGGGACTTCCGGAAGGCGGGCTTTTTTGCGAATTCGCGCGTTGCCTGGGCGTGGATTCTCATCGCCACCCTCAGCCCGCTCACCGGCTACTGGTCGTTCACGGTTCGCCCCGATACCGGCGCCCTGGCCTTCGAAGCTGCCGGCCTGTATGTGATTTTGCGCTGCCTGCGGAAACAGGACGATCGTCTCGTCTTCTTAGCGGCGCTGCTTTTCTATGCCGCATGGGCCTTCAAGCAGTCTTCCGTCACCCTGCTCGCAGGATCGGCACTGGCTCTCTTGCTGCTCAAGCGTTGGCGTGCGTTTCTTACCCTGAGCGCCATCTGGTGGCTTTCGGTCATGGTCACGCTGTTTGCGGGCGGGCCAGTCTATCGGGAGAATGTTCTCTTTTCCCAACTGCACCTTCCCATGCAGGTTTCACTCGGACTGACGAATGCGTTGCGGGCGGAATGCAAGAATCCCTTCCTGTGGTTGTGCCTCGTTGTAGTCCTTTCCTTGTCATGGAAAAACCTCCGCACCCTTGCGTCCCGGCCGGCCGAAGCGGCCGTCACGCTGGTGGTTCTGTTTTCTTTCTGCTTTGCTCTGGCCACGTCGTGCAAAGTGGGCGCGAACGACAACTACTACATTCCCGCCGCGTGGGCCGTAATGCTTGCATTCGCTCTGGCGGCGGAACGGATGCATTCGCGGTGGATTGCAGTGGGCCTTGCAGGTTGCTCCTGGCTGATGGCCGGCGCTATCGCCCTTAGCCCCACGGGATACACCTTCTATTACGATTTCCGGTCTCAGGATTCCACGTACAACGTCGCCACGATCGTGGCGGAAAAGCTGCGCCACTTGCCGGCTCCGGCCTTTGCCATAGAGCCCTACGCCAATATGCCCTGGGTGCAGTCGGCTGCGCCTCACTTTGTGGTGGCCGATACCTACTACTATGACCGGAAAGCCGGAGTTCCTGTAGAAGACGGCGGATGGGAGAACCTGGCCACCGAAGGATATTTCGGAACCCTGGTTTTTGACCAAAACTACAACCCGCCGCCGCAGATGCTGCGGAAATATGAGTTGGTGGATGAGTATAAGGATGAGTTCGTGGATCTTAAGTTTTATCGCCGCATCAGCGCAAACAACCCCTAGTTCCTGACCGGGAAGCTCCATGCCGGGTTCGGCCATTTCCAGCGAGAGATGTTCACGGGGCGGACAATAGAGGTGGGTGCTATCCGCGCTTCCTTGAAGACGGCCGGGCCGGGAGCGGCCAACCGCGGAAGATCTGGCCTCCAGCCGGGGTGCGGCGGATGACCAGCGCCGCCACGGCAGCACAACCAAACCGCAGCCATAGGCGAGTTGCGGTAAACTGGACAGGTTTGGTAGTCTCAGGCATCCTTTAAGCGCAGTACCAAGAGGAGGTTTCATCATGGCAGAGGAAAGCAATTCCTACGGCTTGGCCTGGTTTCTGGCCGGATTAGGTGTTGGAGCACTTGTCGGCATTCTCTACGCACCGAAAAGCGGCCGTGAAACGCGCGAGGACATCGCCGCCGGAGCACGCGAGGGCGCCGGGTATCTCCGCGCCCGCACCCGCGAAGCCGCGGAGAACGTGAGCACGATGGTCGACAAAAGCAAGGAGCATGTAAGCGCCTTCGTTGACAAGAGCAAGGACCAGGTGAGCGGATACGTGGATCGTGGGCGCGCGCAGTGGGAAGAATTTGTGGAGCGGGGCAAGAATCTCGTCGCCGACCAGACCAGCCGTGTTTCCGCGGCTGTTGAAGCCGGCCGTCAGGCGTATAGTTCCGCCACCGGAGCGCCCGAAGCCCCCGAGCCCGAAACTCACGAGTATTGAGAGCCGGCTGTTCCCGCCAGACTTGTGCTTGGCGCCGGGCCTCTTCGCCCCTTCCGGCGCTGAGTGCGTGGGCGATCGAATGGAGCTCCCGCACCGGCTACGGGACCCATGGCGCTCCGTCCAACCGAGGAGCATGTTTCACCGGTTCGCTGCAAGTCCGCAGAGTTTCTGCGCGAGATGATCACCATGAAGATCGACAATCAGACCATTCAACTCGCCTTGATCGCCCTGGTCGCGCTGGCCATGCTGGTCCAGGCAATCGTGCTACTGGCGGCCTTTGTCGCCATGCGCAAAGCGGCACGCTCCATTAACGACAAGCTCGAGGAAATCCGCTCCGCGGCGATGCCGCTTGTAGAGAGAACCCGCGAGCTGGTTACGCGCCTGTCGCCGAAGATCGAAACAACCGCAGACGACGTGGCCGCCCTTGCCCATTCCCTGCGCGTGCAGACCACCGATGTGCAGTACGCGGCCAACGAGATCATCGCGCGCGCACGGGCGCAGGCCAGCCGGATCGACGGCCTTTTGTCCAATGTTCTCGACGCAGTTGAGCGCGCCGGCGGCGTACTGGCCGATGCCGTCAACAAGCCGCTACGGCAACTTTCCGCCATCCTGGCCTCGGTAAAAGCGGCGATTGAATCGCTGCGCCAGTACGAGCCAGCGCCACGCTCGGGCGAGGACCGGATGACCGGCGACCACGATATGTTTATTTAGGCTGCAAGCTTACACGACGGGGCCGGCGGCGGCATCCTTGTGCTCGGCGAGGTCCTGCGCTTCCATGTGCTGGTGTCGCTGCTCGACGGTTATACGATCGATCCGGACAAGCTGAACGCCATCGGCCGCGTGGGCGGGCCGGCGTATGTGCGCACCCGCGACCGCCTCGAGATGCATAGGCCGAAGCAGGCAACCTCACACGATCCAGCCGCCGCCCACGACCTCAACGCCCGAGTAAAACACAGCGGCCTGTCCCGGCGTGACCGCGCGCTGCGGCTCGTCGAAGGTGGCGATGACTTCGTCCGCGCCCGCCGGCTCCAGCGTGGCCCAGGCGGGCTCATGGCGATGGCGGATCTTTACCCGCACGCGCATGGATCCGGCCAGTTCAGCGATGCCGATCCAGTTGAGCTGACGGGCGCGCAGCGTGCGCGAGGCCAGATCTGCATCCGCGCCGACGGTGACGCGATGGCTTGCAGGGTCGATATTGAGCACGTAAAGCGGCGACGGGACAGAAGGGCGCACCGTTCCGCCCAACCCCTTGCGCTGGCCGACGGTGAAGCTGAAGATGCCCTCGTGCCGGCCGACTACCGCACCGTTCGCGGTCACCAGCTCGCCTGCAGCCTCTGGCATCGCCTCGCCCTGCTCCTCGAGATACGCCGTTAAAAACTGCTTGTAGTCGCCTCCGGAAATAAAGCAGATCTCTTGCGAATCGGGCTTCTCGGCCAGCTTCAATCCGTGCCGCCGCGCCGCCTCGCGCACCTCCGGCTTGGTCATGTGTCCGAGCGGAAACAGCGTGTGCGCGAGCTGCTCCTGCGTCAGGCCGAAGAGAAAATACGTCTGATCCTTGGCCAGGTCAGCCGGCCGCTTCAAAATCCACCGGCCGCGCTTCTCGTCGTACTCGTTCACCGCGTAGTGTCCCGTGGCGATGCGCTCGGCCCCGATGCTGCGCGCGGTCTTGAGCAGCTGATCGAACTTCAAATGGTTGTTGCAGAGAGAGCAGGGAATCGGCGTGCGCCCCGCGAGATACTCCGCGACAAACGGTCGCACTACGTCGCGCTCGAAGCGCTCTTCCTGATTGACCACGTAGTAGGGAATGCCCAGGTGCTCGGCCACGCGCCGCGCGTCGTACACATCGTCGAGCGAACAGCAGCGGCCCGCCTTGGGCGCATCGGGAATGCCATGCTTGCCGGCGAGGCGCGTCTGATCCCAAAGCTGCAACGTAAGGCCTACTACGGTCTCGCCGGAGCGGGCGAGGATCGCCGCTGCCGTCGAGGAGTCTACCCCTCCGGACATTGCAACCGCGATGGTTGTGCGCTCGGTCATGAAATTCTCGCTCGAAAAGCGGAGTTAGCGGAGTTAGTAGAGTTGGCGGAGTTAGCGGAGTTGGCTCCGGCTCCGTGTGGATTGCATGACTTCATCAGTGACGTTAGCTCCGTTGCCTTTCTTATCCTCGCGTTCCCGCAACCTCCGGCGAAAGCGCGCGCAAATGTTCCACGGCTTCGGGAACCACGCGCAATACGTGGTCCACATCCGCATCGGTGGCCGTCCTCAGCAGGCTGAAGCGCAGGCTCGCCCTCGCCGCGTTCTTGTCAAGCCCCATGGCCATCAACACGTGGCTCGGCTCGGTCGCTCCCGAGTGGCACGCCGACCCTCCGCTCACCGCAACGCCCTTCAGGTCGAGCGCGATCACCAGCGCTTCGCCTTCCACCTGCTCAAAGCGGATGTTCGTCGTATTGGCTGCACGCGGCGCACCCGCTCCATTCACGCCGGCGCCGGGAATCGCGAGGATTCCCGCCTCGATCCGGTCGCGCAGCCGGGCGACCCGTTCCATCGTCCCGTCGTCCAGGCTCTCCGTGGCCAGCTCGACTGCCTTGCCGAGGCCCACGATGCAGGGTACGTTTTCGGTACCCGCGCGCCGCCGCCGCTCGTGACTTCCGCCCACAACGAGCGGCTCCAGCGGCGTTCCCCGCCGAACGTACATCGCGCCCACGCCCTTGGGTCCGTACATCTTGTGCGCGCTGATCGTGCACAAGTGGCACCCGAAGCGCCGCACGTCGAGCGCAACCTTTCCTGCGCCCTGCACGGCGTCAATATGGAAGAAAGCGCCGGCCTCCGCGGCAATCTTCCCCACCTCCTCAACGGGTTGCAACACACCGGTCTCGTTGTTGGCCAGCATCACGCTGATCAGCCGCGTTTGGGGCCGGACGGCGCGGCGAATCTCCTCGGGATCGATCAGCCCATTTGCCTGGGGCGCAACGAACGTCACGTCTACGCCGCGCTCCGCCACGCGTTCTGCCGCGCGCAGCACCGCCGAGTGCTCAATCGACGTGGTAATGAAGTGATCGCCCGCGCGCAGCAGGCCGAAGATCGCCGTGTTGTCCCCCTCCGTGCCGCCGGAGTTGAACACCACCTCCGCCTCGCGGCAATGGAAGAAGCGCGCCAGGATCTCTCGCGTCCCGTCCACGGCCTTGCGCGCCTGCTGCCCTTCGCGATGAATCGACGACGCATTCCCGAACTCGTCCATCCAATACGGGCGCATCGCTTCCATCACCTCCGGCAACAGAGGCGTGGTGGCGTTGGCATCGCAATACACCCGTCGCATCGGGAATCGCCCCCTATTTGAATTGTACGAACAATCGCCTTGCATCGCGAGCCGCTCACGGGCTGCACGAGTGCCGCCGAAACCGTTAGAATGCGAGAAGTGAGATTCCAGATTTTGCGGAACTTCCGCATATGATTGAGATTCCAAGCGAGACTTCGTCCGCTCGTTCGCCGGGAAATCCCCGCATTCTCATCGTGGGCAACGCGGGGCAACTCGGGCGCGAGCTGGAGCGCGCCTTCACCGGCTTCGGAACCATCATTGCTGTGGATCGCGAATCCGTCGATCTCGGGGATTCCGATCAAATCCGTGCTCTCGTCCGCAGCTCCGCGCCCGATATCATCCTCAACGCCGCCGCCTACACAGCCGTGGATCGCGCCGAGACGGATTCGGCCCTTGCCCACGCCATCAACGCGCGCGCCCCCCGCATCCTCGCCGAAGAGGCCTGTCTGCGCAAAGCCCTCTTCGTACACTACTCCACCGACTACGTCTTCGATGGCAGCAAGCCGGGCCCATGGATCGAAAGCGACGCGCCGAATCCCCTGAACGTCTACGGCGCCAGCAAGCTGGCGGGCGAACAAGCTCTCCAGAATACCTGCGGCAATCACCTCATCTTTCGCACCAGTTGGATCTATGGCCCGCACGGCAACAACTTCCTGCTGACCTTGCTGCGCCTGGCGCGCGAACGCGACCGGCTCTCCATCGTTACGGACCAGATTGGCGCGCCCACCAGCTCCATTGAGCTCGCCCGCGCCACCTATACCATCGTCACCGGCTGCCTTGCCGGCCGCTTCGGC
>JBEKXX010000049.1:0-20679 GCA_049511595.1 Occallatibacter sp.
TCTCGATGGCCGCGCCCAGCAGGCCGGCGATCGTGAGCACCTTGATCTTGGGCAATTTCTGCGCCGGCTCGCTTCTCGGCAGGGTTAACTTCTGTGCCGCCTCGCGCAGCGGGATCGTGTCGGTCACCACAAGCTGCTCCAGCCGCGAGTTGGCGATGCGGTCGATGGCCGGGCCCGAAAGCACGGCGTGGCTCGCGCAGGCATACACTGCCGCCGCGCCATTGTCGTAGAGTGCGTCCACGGTCTTCACCAGCGTTCCGGCGGTATCGATAATGTCGTCGATGATCAGGCAGGTCTGGCCTTCCACGTCGCCCACCACGTGCATCACCTCGGCCACATTCAGATCCGTGCGCCGCTTGTCCACGATAGCCAGTGGCGCGCCCACCTTCTGCGCGAAGAACCGCGCCCGCTCCACGCCGCCGGCATCCGGCGAAACCACCGTCAGGTTGGGCAGGTTCAGCTCGCGGAAGTAGCTCACCAGAACCGGGCTGGCAAAAAGGTGATCGACGGGAATGTTGAAGAAGCCTTGAATCTGGGCCGCATGCAGGTCCACGAACAGCGCGCGATTGGCGCCCGCCGTCGTCAGCAAATCGGCAATGAGCTTGGCGCTGATGGCCACGCGCGGGCGGTCCTTGCGATCCTGGCGGGCGTACCCGTAGTAGGGCACCACCACCGTGATCCGCGCCGCCGACGCCCGTTTGAGCGCATCGATCATCACCAATAGCTCCATCAGGTGCTGGTCCACCGGATAACAGGTAGGCTGCACCACAAAAACATCCACGCCGCGCACGTTCTCGAGCAGTTGGAAGTACACCTCGCCGTCGGCAAAGCGCTGCATCTTCGCCTCGCCCACCTTGACGCCGATGTGCTCGCCGATGGCCTCCGCCAGCTTCGGATTCGCCGTGCCGCTGAACAGCTTGAAGCGCTTGTCCTCGCTGAGCTTTGAGGTCTTCTTGCGCTCCGGTCCGGGCGTCGGCTTGGCGTCCCTGGCCTTGGCGCCTTCCCCGCCTCCGGTCTTGGGTGCGTTCTTGCTGTCTGGCTTCTCCGTGCCTGGTTGCTTATCCGGGCTCGGTTCGCCCGGCTTGCTTTCCTGTGTCACCGTCAACGTTCCCGATTCCATCTTGAGAGCACCTCCATGCTGGTTGGCTATGGCTGCGTTCCTAATGCAAGCTCCTAGCTTCTAGCCTCTAGCTTTTAGCTCCTCCTTGCTGTGAGCAACGACTCCGGCTCAAGCAGGTAAAAGCTAGAAGCTAGAAGCTAGCAGCTAGAAGCTGTTCTTTCTGGCTGGGCGACCAGGATTCGAACCTGGATAAATGCCTCCAAAGGGCATTGTCCTGCCATTGAACGATCGCCCACCACGTCGGTCAGCCGTGGGTGAGTCTCGCTTGCCCAGCGGTCGACTGTCAATCGACTTCTTCGAACATTTGTTCCCAATACGCGGCTCGCGGCAGGGACCGTGTGATGGTAGTGCTCCGCACGCCCAACTCCCCGGCCCTTTCGCGGACCCGGCCCTCGGCCGCTTCCGCGTCTCCGCGGGTCCTGTACAACCCGAACAGCGCCGAACCGGACCCCGACAGCGAGGCATAGAGGGCTGCCTCCGGTGTGCCCGGAGCCGCAAGAAGACGCTTGATCTCGGCAAGGGAGGGGTGCTGGGGAAAAACAACGCGTTCGAAGTCGTTTTCGATCCAGCTCATGATCCCGGTGCGGACAAGCGCGGACTCTTGAGGTCCGGCCAGGTCTTCTCCTCGGGAGAAGACACCGGAGGAGCCTGCTCCAGGCCCGCCCTCGGGAATCTCTCCCCGCAAGGCGCTGGCGTAGGCGCGGCTCAACTTCTCTAGTCTAGCGGTACCAGCCTCTGCGGTCAAACCTTCCGTCGCGCACAGCGCATCCCAGTCGCAAAATGCCTGCGGCGTGGAGACTCCCGCCTCGGGAGCTGCAACCACGCACCACGTTGGCTCCATATCGGGCAAGGGATACACCTCCTGCCCGCGATCCAGGCCCAGCACCGTCCCGCCGATAAGAAACAACGGCACATCGGATCCGACCTGAGCTGCAAGCTCCTGCCGGCGCGCTACCCATCCCTCGCCTTCAGTTCCTCCAATCCAGCTGCGATCGTACGAGGCGCCCGGCCTGATCCCTGATCTCTGATCTCTGATCTCTGCCTTCAACTCCTTCTCCAACCCCATCAGCGCGGCAACAGCATTCCCCGACCCCGCACCCAGCCCTCCCTGCACGGGAAGCCGTTTATCAATATGGACTTCAACCTCCGCAGAGACTCCAAGCTCCTCCAAAACCAGGACAATCATCTTCCACGCCGTGTTGCGCTCGTCGGTGGGTACACGGCTATCGTTCGAGCTAATCCGCAGCGAGATCAGCGGCGCGGTCCGTGCCGTAACCGTAACCACATCGTGGATTTCCAGCGTTTGATACACGGTGGCGAGGGAATGGAATCCGTCCCGCCTCGGCGGACCGAGAAACAGCCCCAGGTTGATCTTCGCGTGCGAGCGGACGGCGGTCGGCATACCGATTCATTGTAGAGTGGCGAGAAGGTGGAAGCCGGCATTCGCAATCATCGTACGGCGCTTACGTCCAGAGATACACAAACACCTTCCCATCCGCCGATCCAACGCGGATGGCCACCTACTGGCTTTGCAGGCGCATCGTTCTGGGCCGGCAACGCCCCGGCGAGTCTCCCACGCAACTGCCGGCAACGCTCTTAAAGGCCCCTAGTCTTCCTTGTACAGTGCAGCTCCCGCAATCGCCCCGACAACACACTCCACAAAATTTCCGGCCGTCGTATAGAGTGTGAGGTGCTCCGAGAAAAGGCCCTCTATGCACATGAAAGCGACGTTCGGCACCAGGAAGCCAAGAATCCACGTCGCCACTCCGGCGTAGACTGCTGTCTTCACGCCTGCGCCGAATCGCGGCCGGATCCCGGCGTAAATCCAGATCGCGACAAGCCCAATGACGATTCCAAGCAGGTCGAACCAGAGAGCCTGGCTTGCCGTAAGTGGGCTACGTCCGAGGGCTTGCATCCCATCGTTCCAGGATTTGGCAAGCCAGACGCCATCTACCGGATAATCCAGGAGATCTCCCACGATGCCGGCAACGATGCCGCCCAGGATCAACCGGCCTATATTGATCTTTCCCATATTGCTCTCCTTACGGAATGAGATTTTGGGATTTTTGGGGGATTCGCGGAGTATACGCGTGGCCTGAGCCTAAACGCAACGGGATTCTTGTCCGCCCGGCGGCCGGCGCACACTTACAGTGTCACCCGCACAGGCCATGCGGATGGTTGTATGCAAACCAAGTGAGCGCAGGCCCATGAAAGACCCGGCGGCCTGTAGCTGCTTCGTTTCGATCTCGGGTGCTGGGCTAGCTTTCCCGGTAAACCGACGCTCCGGCAACGGTCCCAACAACGACCTCAACCAACCCGCCGAGCGTCGTGTACAGCGTCAGGTGATGCGAGAAAAGTTTTGCAACGCACATGAAGCCCACGTTCGGGAACAGGACTGCCAGAACCCATACGGCCAGCCCGGCGCAGATTGCCGTCTTCACGCCCGGGCCGAACCGCGGCCTGATCGCCACGTAAATCCAGATGGCCACGATTCCGGTCAGAAACCCAATCACGTTGAACCAGGTAATCTGGGCCGGCGAGAATCCGGGCCGGCCGAGTAGGGCCATTCCACTGGTCCAGCTCGGCGCCAGCCAAATGCCATCCACGAAATAATCCAACAGATCGATAGCGATTCCGGCGACAACTCCGCCCAGAATCAAACGCCCGACATTGATCTTTCCCATGATGCGCTCCTTCCGGGATTTTGTGGGACCACGCGAGTATACGCACGGGCAAACAGGTGCGCAATCAAAATATGCACCGCATTTTCATAGGTTTCCGAGGCTCAATGCCATGGACTTCCGTTCGCGGCCGCGGCCGTCGTAAAAACAGTATGGAGGCCGGGAACTTCGGCGGTACACTCTGCGTAGCACTCTTGGAAACAATTGCGGGAGCTTCTATGCACTTTCTCCTCTTTGCCGGTGCGCTCTATTTCCTCCCAGCCATCATTGCGGCTATACGGCACACGCACAACGCTACGGGAATCCTGCTGCTGAACGTCTTCCTGGGCTGGACCGTGATCGGCTGGTTCGTTGCACTGCTGATGGCGCTGTTCTCCATGCCCTATTGCGCCTATCCCTATTACTATCGTCGCGGATGGTAAGTAGAACGGCCGGACCTCTGAAATCGCCGCCGCATGGGTTCGAGTTGCAACAGCACGAGCCGCACGGCACGCGCTGGGCGCTGCGAGACTGGATCGCGGCGATCGTCCTCTTCGCGGCTACGGCGGGCGTCGTGCTCTGGCAGAACGCGCACGTCGCAGTCCTGTTCGATCTCAGCTACATCCTGAACACGGCAACGCGCATCGCCCTCGGCCAGATGCCGTACCGCGACTTTCCCATGGCGCACGCGCCGCTCACGTTTCTCACACAGGCCGCGATCGTCCGCCTTACGGGCCGTGTCTTCTTTCACCACGTGCTCTACGCCGCGTTGGTCGGCGGCCTCAGCACAGTCCTGGCGTGGAGAATCGCGCTTGCTTCGCTGCGTGGACGCGTGGCAGCCGCGTGGGCGATCGCTCTGTTCATCGCCGCCCCGCTCACCGTCCTGGGCATCTACTGCATCCTGCCCACGCCCGAGTACGACTGCGACTGCGGCTTCTGGGTTCTCGTCGCTCTCTGGCTTCTACAGCGCGCCGATGCAAAAAGAAGCATGGCCCGTGGTCTCGCTGTCGGAGCTGGACTGTGCGTTCCCATTTTCTTCAAGCAGAACATGGGCCTGCCGTTTCTCCTTGCGGCCGTCGGCGCGGTTCTGCTGGTCCTTGCGATCACGCGCACCCGGCGCGTGCAAGCTCTCGCTGAGCCGCCCGGCGCTCACGCACTGTTCGCGGTTCTAGCCGGCGTGTGCGTCACGCTCGCGGCGGCCCTGCTCGCGCTGCACTGCACCGCGGGCCTCGGCAACTACGTTCACTGGACCATAGGCTATGCCGCGCAGCGCCGCCTGCCGGGACTCCGCCTCATGCTCCACGTCTATCGCGATCCAACCCTCTTGTGGACCGTGCCGTGCATCGTCGCCGCTCTGTTGCTGCTCTGGTGGAAACCATGGACCGGAGTGCCCCATCCTTCGCGCGGCTTTACCGCGCGAAGGGTGGGATCGAATCTTTCCTGGACGCGCATCGCCGCCTTCGCCCTTCTCGCCGCTCCATTCCTCTATACGCTCGCTTCCTTATTTCTCTACGATGACGCCGACGAGCGCGGCGACAGCCTGCTGGCGCTTTGGCCGCTGCTGCTCGTCCTTGCCGCCGCCCTGGCCATCGCCAATCTGCTCCGCCTGCGGCGCAATCCATCCCTGCGCGCATTTTTCCCGCTGATTCTGCTCGCCGCCATCCACGGCGCCTTCCTCTCGCAGCAGCTTTGGGGTTCCACCTATGGAATCTGGCCGTTGCTGGCGCTGCTCGTGGCCGATCTGCTCGCGTTTCTCGACGGCTGCTTGTCGCTCCGAGCCCGCTCACACTGGTTCGTTCCCGCGCTCGCCGCGCTCATCTCCGTCACGCTGCTCGTCTGCGGCGGCTTCTACACCGCCAGCGAGGAGCGGCTCTCCTACGCGAACTTGCCCGACGGGCCGCCTGCGCGCTCCGCCTTTCCGCAGCTTGCCGGCCTGGCCACGCCGGGTCCGTACTTGCCGGAAATCGACGACCTCCTGCGCTACGCCAAGGCCAACATTCCCTTTGATGATGGAATCGTTTTAATTCCCGGCGAGGAACCGTTCTACTTTGCCACCGGCCGCGTGCCGCGCTTTCCCGTGCCGTTCTTCGATCCCACCATCGACCCCTATTCGCCCGCGGAGATCGCCGATCTCGTCCAATCGAACAACATCCGCTGGCTGATCGTGAAGCGCGATTTGCAGACCAGGGAAGACCCCACGCCCGATCGCCCGGAAACCATGAATCTTTTGATGAGAGAATTCATGCTTGCAGCACATCTGCGCGGCTACGATGTCTACCGCCGCTGATCGCCGCGGCCCGTCCTACGCTTTCTTCTTTGCCCTGCCCGACCTCTTGAACTGCTCCCAGTCCTTCACCGTCTGGTCGGCGTAGGCCAAGCCAAAGCCGGCAATCGCCTCGGCGAAAGCGGTGCCCGTGCCGATATAGCCTGCGATGGCCTGCGGATCGCCGGAGCGCGCATGGCCGCGTGCCAGCAGCTCACCGCAGACCTCGGCGTAGGCTCGCAGATTGGCCCCGGCCAGGTCTTCGATCTCGATCGATCCCTTGTGGTCGTTGAGCTGGCGCACCAGATACTGGCGGTTGCCGATGTGCGTCCAGCCCAGGAACGGATCGGTCTGGATCTGCATGTACTTCTGTCCCTCTGCGACGCGCCGGCCGTCGTGCGCGGCGGGCCGCGCATCGGGCAGATACGGCGCATAGGCCGACGCAACCTCTTCCTTGATCTGCAAAAACAGCGGATCGCCGGTGCCGTTGCCTTCCATATACACGCAGTAGTCGCGCAGGCCCACGGAGCCGTTGCCCACCACCTTGAACGCCACATCCACGGGCCGGTAGAAGTCGAGCAGATGTTGCCGCTGCGGCTCCAGCATCTCCCGATAAGGCCCAAGCGAAGCCAGCACGGTTGCCGCGCGAGTCCCGGTCACACGCGTCAGCATGGGCTTCGACTCCTTGAAGCGCCGCCGCGCTCCGGGCCGCGACGAAACAGGCGTGGTGAGCTGCTCAAAAGTGTGCTGCGGCGTGGCGCGCTCGGCCTTGGCGAGCGCCGCATGCACCGGCATGGCCAGGTCGATGCGGTGCACCTGAAACCGGTTCACCTCCAGTTGCGGCATACGCGAAAACGCGCGCATCTGCGCGGTGTAGCGCTCGATGCAGGCCTGCGCGGCAATACGCGCGGAGCCGTCCTTGTGTCCCGCTGCGCGTCCGGCCAGCACCAGCGAGGCCGCCATGCGCTTCAGGTCCCACTCGAAGGGGCCCCGGATGGTCTCGTCGAAGTCGTTAAGGTCGAAGACCAGTCTTCCGTCGGGCGCGGCGTAGGCGCCCAGGTTGCGCACATGAGCGTCGCCGCATAGTTGGCTCACGATGCCCGTCGACGGAAGCTGCGCCAGGTCCGCGGCCATCACCGGCGCCGCGCCGCGAAAGAACGCGAAGGGCGATTCTCCCATGATCTCGTACTTCAACTGGATCAGCGCAGGCACGCGGCCGCGCATCGACCGCGCCACCAGTTCCAGGGCCGTGGCCGGCCGCGCTTTGGGGTGTAGCGCATCGTGCTGATGGCGCCCCGCCTGCTTGCGCCGCGCCTGGCCCAGCGCGCGCCGTTCTTCGGGAGTTGCCCATTGCATGTTCGCGCTTCTCCGTGCCGCTCGCATCCGGCCCCGTGGTTTCCGGCGGCGGTTTGTAAGTAAGCCAATTGTAGAACCGCGCTGCGGAAACCTGCACCATCCGCCTTTGCGGGGCAACTGGGAGCCGCGCGTAATTTACACTTTCTCTGGAAGCCCGCGCCTCTTTCCATCGCTGCCTGAATGAACCAATGAGGGCTCCCCTCCGGTATTTCCGCTTGGGAGGAATCTCCTTTCGATGCGAGCTGGAACTCTTCTACTGCCCGTCGTTGTGGCCTTGCCCTTCGCCGCGTTGCCTGCCGCTGCGCAGCCGCCCGAAAAACCGCTCACTGTCGAGGCCATCTACGCCCACGGACCGCTCATCGGAAATTTGCCCGGCGAGCTCGCCTGGTCGCCGGACGGCAAACACCTGACCTATCTCGACGGCGGACAGCTGATGGACGTGGATCCCGCGACGGGCAAGGCGCACGTGCTGGTGAGCGCCGCCAAGATGGCTCCCCTTGGCGAGAGCGGCATGTCGGAGCTGGACCGCGATCGTCGCGAGCGCTACAACATGGCCAGCTACCTGTGGGCGCCGGACTCTGCCCACCTGCTCTTCGACTCCAATAGTCGGCTGTGGCTTTACGATCTGCGCACCGGCACTGGAGTGCAGATCGGCTTTACCGGTCTCTCTTCCGGAGACGACCCCAAGTTCTCCCCTGACGGCTCATCCGTCTCGTTCATCCGCGATCATGGGTTGACAGTGGTCCGTCTGCGCGATACGGGCATGCCCACACAGGCTCTCGCTCCGTCGCCTGGTCCTTCGGCCGCCAACGGGCAGTCGCTTCTCAACGGCGAAGTGGATTGGGTGTACGAGGAAGAGCTCTACGTGCGCAGCAACTACTTCTGGTCGCCGGACTCAAAGAACATTGCCTATCTGCAGATGAACGAGGCTCTGGTGCCGCAATACCCGCTCACCGACTGGATTCCCAACCATGCGCAGGTGGACTGGCAGCGCTACCCGCAGCCGGGGGATCCGAACCCCGATGTGCATCTGGGCGTTGTGCCGGCGCGCGGCGGCAAAACCATGTGGATGAAGATCCCCTTCCAGGGCGGCGACGATTATGTGCCCCGCTTTGGCTGGGTCGACCGCAAGACCCTCTGGGTTGAGACGCTGAGCCGCGATCACCGGCGCCGCGCGCTGTATTTTGCCGGCGCCGATGACGGAGACGCGCGCCTCATGCTCGAGATCGCCGACGACAAGTTTCTCGACGAGGACTACGACGTTGCAGTAAGTGATGGAGCGATCGTGCTGACCAGTTGGAGCGATGGACATAACCACCTCTATCTCTACAGCTACGACAAGGAAAAGCCCCTCGAGGCCGGCGCGAAGCTGGAGCGGCAGTTGACCAGGGGCGATTTCGAAGTGGGCGATGTGTACTACGTCGACACTGCGCGGAAGATCGTGGACTACGCCTCCAACGAAAGCAACCCTCTGGAACAACAGATTTGGCAGGTAAGCTTTGCCGGCGATCGCAGGCTGTTGAGCGGCGGCGCGGGGTTTCACGAGGCCGCCTTTTCCCCCGATGGCGGCGCGTTCACCGACAAATTTTCCGCGCTCGTGACGCCGCCGGCGATGCGCCTCTGCCAGGCGCCCGATCCGCCTACCGCCGCCGGCGCGTGCCGCGTCTTTTGGCAAACGCACGCGCTCGATTCCTACCATCTGCGTGTGCCGGAACAGCTCCAGGTCAAGGCCCGCGACGGAACCACGCTCTATGCCACGTTGCTGCTGCCCGCGGGCACTGAAAATCCGGCCGCCATACCGCTCATCGTGAACCCCTATGGAGGGCCCCACGAACAGAGGGTGGCCGGCAAATGGGAGCGCGATCTGCTCTTCGACGAGCTGCTGGCGCAACACGGCTTTGCCGTGCTCCACGCCGACAATCGCGGCATGGGCAGCCGCGGGCGCGCCTTTGCGCAGGCTGCCTACCGCGACTTCGGCCCCGTGCAGCTTGAAGACCAGTTGACCGTCGTCGATGCGGCCCTGGCCAGGTATCCGCAACTCGATCCCAGGCGATTGGGTTGGTGGGGCTGGAGCTGGGGCGGCACTTTCACGCTCTACGCGCTCACCCACTCTGACCGCTTCCGCGCCGGCGTAGCCGTGGCGCCGGTCACCGACTGGCGCGACTACGACTCGATCTACACCGAGCGCTATCTCGGCCTTCCCACGGAGGACCCCGACGGCTATCGCAATTTCTCCGTGGTGAGCTCGGCGGCGAATTTGAAGGGACGGCTGCTCCTCGTGCACGGAACCGGCGACGACAACGTGCACATCGAAAACACCGTGCAGTTCGTACAGAAGCTCATCGAAGCCGGCATTCCCTACGACCTGCAGATTTACCCGCGCAAGACGCACTCCCTCTCGGGACCCGGCGTGCGCACACACCTTTACAATCGGATCCTTGCGCAGTTTGAGCAGTATCTGAAGCCGGAGCCGTCTGACACGGGGAGCAATCTAGCCAGACCCTAGACCTCGTGGTGACGGAAGATGTCGTCCTTATCGCGGTCGGCGCAATTGGTGCACTTCAGGCAGCAGGCAACGAAAACCGCCACCCCGGCCGTGACCAGCACGGCAAGAATATTGCCATTGATTCCAAGCCAATGTATCAGGGTCTGCACCTTCGGCCACCGTCCCGGAGAAGCTCCGTCCCTTCACAACGGGTTGCGATGTGCGAGCATCGTACCGGCTCTAATTATGAGACAAATACCCACCCTTTTGGGTGAGTCCTTACAGCTTTTGAGGGATTTTTTGCGGGATTGCGCCAGAATTCTATTGCAAAAGGGGAATAAAAAGCGAAAAATGTGGCTAAGTGGCTCCTGACTCCATTCCGGCGGTGTCGCCCGTTCCCGAACAGTGCCCAGGGGAATTCACGGGCCTTGATTTCCCGCTGGGGGGCTTTCGTCAAGAGCCGGAAGGCGCCCCGAAACAGGATTCAGCTCGGGAGCCCCATCTCAACTGGCTCTTCGTCGATCTGAATTCCTACTTTGCCTCCGTCGAGCAGCAGGTCCGGCCCGAGCTGCGCGGGCGTCCGGTGGGCGTGGTGCCGTCCATGGTCGACACAACCTGCTGCATTGCTGCAAGTTACGAAGCCAAGGCCTTCGGCGTCCGCACCGGAACCATCGTCGCCGATGCCAAGCGCATGTGCCCGGAGATCGTTCTGGTTGAAGGCCGTCACGAGCTCTATACCGAATATCATCACCGCATTGTTGAAGCTGTCGAGAGCTGCGTCCCCGTCACCGCCGTCTGCTCCATCGACGAGATGGCTTGCCGCCTGATCGGCCGCGAACGGCCCTTGCGGGCTGCCCTGGACCTCGGCCTCCGAGTCAAGGCAACAATCCGCCAGCGCGTGGGCGAGATGCTGCGCAGTTCCGTGGGCCTCGCCACCAACCGTTTCCTGGCCAAGGTCGCCAGCAACATGGAAAAGCCCGACGGCCTGGTGGCATTGCCGCTGGACATTTTGCCCGAGGCGCTCCGGCAGCTCACCCTCCGCGATCTGCCCGGCATCGGCGCGCGCACCGGGAAGCGGCTGAACGAAAAAGGCATCTACACCATGGACGATCTGCTTGCGCTCGACCGCGAGCAGGCCGGCGAGATCTGGGGATCGGTGTGGGGCGAGCGGTTCTTTTACTGGCTGCGCGGCGAAGACTTCGACACGTCCGAAACAGAGCATCAGAAATCCATCGGCCACTCGCACGTGCTGGCGCCGGAGATGCGCACCGCGGAAAAAGCCTGGGCCGTGGCGCACAAACTGCTCCACAAGGCGGCCATGCGGCTGCGCGCGGCGGATCTGTGGGCCAGCCACATCGGCTTGGCGATTGGTTTCGCCGTGCCGCGCTCCCAGAACACTCCAGTCTCCCGCTTCGGCGTGCCCGCGCGCGGCTGGCACAGCGAACTCAAGCTGAGCGAGTGCCAGGACAATCAGACGCTCATCGCCGCGCTGCGCCGTCTCTGGAATTCGCGCCCCTCCGGCGCGCCGTACCAGCACCCCTACTTCATCGGCGTACGGCTACACAACCTCGTCCCCGGCAGCCTGCACACGCTGGCGCTCTTCGACGGACTCGAAGACGAACAGAGCCGCACCCGGCTGCTCGCAACCATGGATCAGATCAACGACAAATACGGCATGAGCACGCTCGCACCCGCCGCCATGCTCGCCGCCTACAAAGCCGCGCCCACGCGCATCGCCTTCACCAGCATTCCCGATTTGTTTTGACGGCAAGCGCCCCGTGTATTACAAAAGTTCGTTTGTGGTACAATGAATATCGTGAAGGCGGTCGTCCAGGCGCGGTTGGATTCCGAGGCTGAGCGGGCACTGAGCAGGCTCGTGCGCCGTTTGGGATGGAGCCCGTCCAGGGTCGTGCGTGAGAGTTTGCGCCTGATGTACCGCTATCACGGCGCTGCCCCGCGCAGGCGGGTCATCGGCATCGGTGAATTCGACTCAGGCCTTTCCGATCTTGGCTCGAACAAACGGCATATGGAAGGCTTCGGGCGGTGAAGCCCGTCCTGCTCGATACCGGAGTCATCGTCGCGTTGCTGGACCGTCATGAACGGCATCATCCGCGCTGCGTCGCAGCCCTCGAAAGCCTGGAGCAGCCTCTCGCCACCTGCGAAGCGGTCATCGCGGAGAGTTGCTATCTGCTGCGCCGAATTCCCGGAGCGCCGGAAACGGTTCTGGCCAACGTGGAGCAGGGTATCTTCCAGGTTCCGTTTCAACTCAGCCGCGCCGCAGCCTCCATCCGCTCAGTTCTGCGCAAATACCGCGATGTTCCGGCGGACCTTGCCGACGCGTGTCTGATCCATCTGGCCGACGAATTGGATACGGGAGAGATTCTCACCCTCGACAGCGATTTTGCACGCTATCGGTGGCGTCGAAATCGCCCTTTCCAAATGCTGATTCCGCTGAATTGACCGCCGTGGGTTGCCCCGCCTCTTCCGCAGCTTCATCGCGGAAAGCGCGGCAAATCCAGTTCCATCTGCGCGTGGACGCGTCGTCCACCGTCCTGACCACTGATCACTGACTACTGACCACTGTTTTACCGCCGTCCAAACCCTCTTGGCTTGAACTGCGGCGTCACGGGCAGGTTCGTTTTGCCCTCGGGGTAGACCACGAGAAAGCGTTCCTGCCCCTCGCCCACGCTGGCTGTCTCCACTCCCTGCAGCGACCGGCAGGCCAGGTGCAGCAGGCGCCGCTCGCGGCTGTTCATCGGCGGAAAACTATAGGGCATTCCCGTCTGGCGCACCTTTTCCGCGGCGGTTTCGGCGGCCATGTGTAGCTCCTGCGCGCGGAGCGCCTTGAAGTTGGCGGCGTCGAAGCTCACCAGATCGTGCTCGTGGTGGTCCAGGCGCAGCATTTGCACGGCCAGCGTTTCCAGCGCCCGCAACATCTCGCCGTTGTGCTGGACCACGAGCGGCACATCCGGCCCGCCCAGCTCCACGTAGATCTGGCGCGCTTCGATTCCCTGCGGATCGTGCGCTCCATCTCCCGCCGTAATGCGGTACTTCAGGCGCAGCCCGCCCAGCTTGTTCAGGGTATTCAGGAATCCGGCAATTTTCTGGGCAGCCTGCTGCAGGTCGTCAATCGGCATAACAAATAAGTATCGCAGAGCCGGGCAAGGATGGGGACCGATTTCCTGAAATCCACCCCTCTTCGGCGAACCCTGTCGCGCCGCCCCCGTTTCTTCTCGGAACTCATTCACGCACGCTCGTCCGCTTCTGCGGCGGCGTTCTTCGGCATTTCATTTCAGATAAAATCCGGTTTTGCCTTGTATGCTTCTAGTGTGACTGGGAAAGACGGTACTCGTCGCGTCGTAAGACAGTGCGGCCCCGCACTCCTGGCCTCGGCTGCGGTCTTTCTTTTCCTTCTGCTTCCCGCCCTAGCCGCATCTGCCCAGGCGCAACCTGGCGCCGCCTCGGCGGACGCCTCCACAGCCGGCAAGCCGGTGGTCGTCACGCTCGACGACGCGATCCGCCTTGCGGAGGCCAGCGAGCCTGCCTATGCCGCCGCCGCTGCCGCCAGCCAGTCCGCCGATCTCGACCGATCCGTCGCCCGCGCAGGCCTGCTGCCCAATGCGCGCTTTTTGAGCCTGGACATCTACACGCAGCCCAATGGGATCTACACCGAGGGCGATGCAGGCGAGCCTTCGGCGCCTTTGCCTAGATTCGTCGCCAACGACTCGCGTCCCCACGAGTACATGGCCCAGGGGATTGTTGACGAAACGCTAAGCCTGGCGGGGACGGCGGCCTTGCGCCGTGCCGACGCCCTGGCGGCCATGGCCCGCGCCGAGCAGGAGATTGCGCGCCGCGGGCTGGTCGCTGCCGTCACCGGCCTCTTCTATGCGTCTCTGGCGGCGGACCACAAGCTCACTGTGGCCGGGCAGGCGCGCCAGGAGGCCGCCGATTTCACCCGGCTGACCACCGAGCGCGAGCAGGCGCGCGAAGCCGCGCACGCTGACGTTGTAAAGGCGCAACTCCTCGAGCAGCAGCGCGGCCGCGACCTCGAAGACGCGCAAGTGGCCGCGGAAAAAGCGCATTTGGATCTGGGCGTGCTGCTGTTCTCCGATCCTCGCACGCCCTGCACGCTCAGTGCGCCGGAGTCCGCGCCCGCGCTGGCCTCGAAGGAAGACGTAGAGCAGGCCGCCGCGAAAAACAACCCCGAACTGAAGAGCGCGCTCGCCGCGCTAGCCGCGAACAACGCCGATGTGCAGGCCGCATGGGGCGCCCTGCTTCCCAATGTCGGTCTCAACGTCACCTACGGCATCGACGCCAATCAATTTGCCGTCAATGGCCCCCTTACCCCAGGCGGTTTGAAGGCGCGTAACCTCGGCTACTCTACGAGCATTACGGTGAACCTCCCCGTCTGGGATTGGCTTGCCGGCGAGAACAAAGTCAAGCAGAGCCAGATTCGCCGCGATGCCGCGCGGGTGGCCCTCACCAACACGCAGAGGCGGCTCATCGCGCAACTGGAAGAGGCATACTCCGAGGCCCAAGCGGCGCGCGACCAGCTTGCGTCTCTCGACCAGAGCGCCGTCGACGCGGCCGAGAGCCTGAGCCTCACCAAACTGCGCTACACGGGCGGCGAGGCCACGGTGCTCGAAGTCGTGGACGCGGAAAATACCTACGTGAGCGCGGAAAACGCGCGCGAAGACGGGCGCGTGCGCTACGAGGCCGCGCGGGCCGCATTGCAGACGGTCACGGGAACAATGTGAACTAGCCATGAGCAGAACGACGAAGCAGAGCACAACCCGAAGTACATGCCTTGTGCGGCCGAGCAGGGTGCTGGCGGCCGCCATGGCGCTGCCAATTGTGTTTTTGCCCGGCTGCAAGAATGCTGCCGCGCCGCCGGTGCTGGTCACCGTGCAGGCCCAGCATCCGGTGCAGGGGCCTATCTCCGAGCAGATCGCCGCCGACGCCATTCTGGCCCCCATTGCCCAGGCCGCAATCGCGCCCAGAATCAGCGCTCCCGTGCGCAAGTTCTATGTCCAGCGCGGGCAGCGGGTGCGTGCCGGCGAGCTGCTTGTCACGCTCGAAAACGCCGACCTGTCGGCCGTAGCCATGGACAACAAAGGATCGCTCGAGGCCGCGCAAGCTGCCTACGCCACCGCAACCAAGGCCCAGGTGCCGGAAGACGAGCAAAAGGCGGAGTCGGACTTCGCGCAGGCCAAGGCCAATCTCGATTTGAACAAGAGCATCGTAAAAAGCCGCGAGCAGTTGTTCGCCGAGGGCGCCATTCCGGGCCGCGACCTGGACACCGCGAAGGTCGCGCTGGTGCAGGCGCAAGCGGCCTATGACGCAGCTTCGAAGCACCTGCAGTCGGTGCGTAGCGTCAGCCGTGAAGCCGCGCTCAAGGCGGCGAAGGGGCAGCTCACTTCGGCCGAAGGCAAGTACCAGGGCGCCGAGGCGCAGGTCGGCTATTCCGAGATTCGCAGCCCCATCGACGGAGTCGTCACCGATCGGCCTTTATTCGCAGGCGAAACCGCTCCCGCAGGCACGCCGTTGATCACCGTGATGGATACCACCGTGCTGCTGGCCAAGACGCACATCGCGCATAGCCTCGCGGTGCAATTGAAGTTGGGAGACGTGGCCCAGGTGCATGTTCCGGGACTGGCCGATCCGGTGCCGGCCAGGGTCTCCATGGTCAGCCCCGCGCTCGACCCCGGCAGCACTACAGTCGAGGTGTGGCTGAAGATCGACAACAAGTCCGGCAAGCTCAAAGTGGGAGCGCCGGTGAAGGCGTCGATCGCCGGCAGGACCGTCGCCCAGGCATGGAAAGTGCCCGACTCCGCCATCGTGACGGCGGACGATGGCTCGAAGTCGGTGATGGTGGTGGGCAGTGACGGCGCGGCGCATCGCAAGCCGGTCACGCTGGGCATCGACGACGGCGCGAACGTGCAGGTCTTAGGCGGCCTTGCGCCCACGGATCTCGTCATCACCGGCGGAGCCTACGCGCTGGACGAAGGCACAAAAGTACGAATAGGTCCGGCAGCCGCTGGCGGAGGCAACGACTGATGCCCGCCGAATCTGCCGGTGACGGACAGAAGCTACCGGGGTCCCCAACGCCGGGTTCTGGGCGTTGGGGTGGCGAGAAGCCCTTCTGGCTGGAACGGTCCACTCGCGCCATCTTTTTCTTTGCAGCTATTCTCACGCTGGCCGGCATGTACCTCGCTTTTCAGGTGCCGATTTCCGTCTTCCCCGACACCAACTTTCCCCGCGTCATCATCGGTATCGACAACGGCGTAATGCCGGTCGAGCAGATGGAAGTCACCATCACGCAGCCCATCGAAAATGCGGTCAACTCCGTTCCCGGGCTCACCTCCGTGCGCTCCACCACCAGCCGCGGCTCGGCCGAGATCGACCTGTTCTTCAACTGGAACGTGGACATGGTCCTCTCGCAGCAACTGGTCGATTCTGCGATCGCCGAAGTACAGCAGACTCTGCCCCCCACGGCCCGCATCTCCACCAACCGCCTCACCTTCGCCACCTTTCCCATCCTCGGCTACAGCCTCACCTCCGGCACGGTTCCCCAGACCCAGCTCTGGGAGCTCGCCACCTACGATTTGAAGCCGCCGCTCAACCGTGTCGAAGGCGTAAGCACCGTCGTCGTCCAGGGCGGCCAGGTGCCGGAATTTGCCGTCGCGCCCAACCCCGCCCTGCTCCAGGCCACCGGCGTCACCATCACGGACATCGTCAACGCCATCAACGCGTCCAACATCGTCCAATCGCCCGGTCTTTACACGGCCAATCACCAATTGATCCTCGGCCTCGTGGGTGCGCAGGTGCAATCGCTCGATGGCCTGCGCCAGCTCGTCGTAAAAACCACTCCCGCCGGCGCTCCCGTTCACCTCAGTGACGTGGCCGCCGTCGAGCCGTCCACCATGCCCGTCTACACGGCCGTGACAGCGAACGGCAAAAATGCGGTGCTCCTGAGCATCACGCGGCAGCCTTCCTCGAATACCGTCGCCGTGGCCGATGCCGTGGCCGGCGAAGTTGCCGCGCTCCAGCAAAAGCTGCCGCCGGGCGTCAAGCTCGAGCTCTTTTACGATCAGTCGCAACTGGTGCGCGACGCTATCTCCAGCGTGCGCGACGCCATCTTTATCGGTCTTGCGCTGGCCTGCGTCATTCTCTTCCTCTTTCTGCGCGACTGGACCTCGTCGCTCATCGCCGGTCTCGTGATTCCCGTTACGGTCGCCGTCACTATCGTGGCGCTGTGGCTGATCGGCGAAAGCTTCAACCTGATGACGCTGGGCGGCATGGCCGCGGCCATCGGCCTGGTGATTGACGACGCCATCGTCGTTGTTGAAAACATCGTGCTCCATCGTGACTCCGGAGAGCATCGCGGCCAAGCGGTGCGCAATGCGCTCAAAGAGATCGTCACGCCGCTGGTCTTTTCCACCATTACTCCCGTCGTCGTCTTTCTGCCGCTTGTCTCAGTCAGCGGCGTCACCGGCGTCTTCTTCCGCGCCCTCGCCATCACCATGACCGCTGCTCTGCTCACCTCGCTGGCGCTGGCGCTCACCTGGACACCCGGCCTGAGTTACGTCCTGCTGCGTAAAGCAGGAGTCCCCGGCGACAGGTCTTCGTCGCTGGGGTCGGAAGACCCCAACCGTGCCGCGCGCCACGCCGGCGCTGGCCCGATCCTCACGCGTGTTCTCGATGTCCATCGGCGAGTTCTGGAACGCGCCCTCGCCAAGCCCGTTTGGGCCGGAGGAATCTGCCTTCTGCTCGTCTTCGCTACCTGGGGCGGCTACCAGTTGCTGGGCACTAACCTGCTGCCGGATATGGACGAGGGCGGTTTCATTCTCGACTACATCATGCCCGCCGGCAGCTCGCTCGCCGAGACCAACCGCGTGCTCGAAGACGTCACGCGCATCCTCCACTCCATTCCCGAAGTCGAAAACACCTCGCGGCGCACCGGCCTCCAGTTGGGCCTGGCCGCGGTCACTGAAGCCAACACCGGCGACTTCACCGTCAAGCTCAAAGAAAAACGCAGCCGCTCCGTCTGGGACGTAATGGATGAGGCCCGCGCACGCATCAAGGCAAGCCATCCCGAGCTCGACGTCGAGCTCACGCAGGTCCTGCAGGACAACATCAACGACCTGTCCAACGCGCCGGAGCCGATCCAGGTTAAGATTTTTTCCGGCGATGCCGCGCTCCTCAACCAGTTAGGCCCGCGCGTGGCCGATGCTATCGGCAACATCCCCGGCGTCGTCGATGTCGAGAATGGCATCGACAACACCATCAGCGGACCCGCCACCGACTTTCAGGTCGATCCCATCGTCGCCTCCCGGCTGGGCTTTACTCCCGCCGAAGTCTCTGACGATGCAACGTCCATCCTCGACGGAATCACCACCAACCCGCTCATCACCAACGGGCGTGCTTATAACATTCGCGTGCGCCTGTCGGATGAGCACGGCGGCTCGCTCGAAGCCATCGAAAACACCGTGTTCAACAGCGCCTCGGGCCACACGGCTACCCTTGCCTCGCTCGCCAACGTCCAGCAGTTGCCGCCGCAAAACGAAATCCAGCGCGAAGACCTTCAGCAGCTTGTCGAAGTCACCGCCGATCTCGAGGGCTCGAACCTGGGTGGAGTCATGCAGAAGGTGCAGCAGGCGGTCGCAGCCCTCCATCTTCCCGCATCGGTGCGCGTCGAGTACGGAGGCACTTACCAGCAACAGCAGCAATCCTTCAGTGATTTGCTCCGCGTGCTCGTCCTGGCGCTGGCGCTGGTCTTCGGCGTGCTTCTTGCGGAGTTCCGCAACTTCCCCGCGCCGGTTGCCATCCTCAGCTCGTCGGTGCTCTCCATCTCCGGCGTCATTCTGGCCCTCCTTGTTACCGGCTCCACGTTCAACGTCGCTTCGTTCATGGGCCTCATCATGGTCATCGGCATTGTGGCCAAGAACGGCATTCTGCTGCTCGACGCCGACGAGCGATTCCGCGCGCAGGGCGCCTCGGCCCGCGATGCCATGCTCCACGCTGCGCAACGCCGCTTGCGTCCCATCGTGATGACGGCTCTGGCCGCGGTCTGTGGCATGTTGCCATTGGCCTTCGCCCTCGGCGCCGGCTCAGAGATGTTGCAACCGCTGGCCATTGCCGTCATTGGCGGCCTCACCATCTCCATGGTCCTCTCGCTCGTCGTCACTCCGCTCGTGTACTTCCTGCTTACGCGCCGTCGCGCCGGCTTGCCTCGGGTATCTGAGCCGTAGCGCAGCGCGTGGCAGAATAGACCTATGCCGCGCACCGATCCCATACCTGAGAAGGCCGCCATTGCCCAACAGCGTACGCATGAGCAAAAGCTGGACCAGCTAGCCGAAGTCGCCGTCAAGGTCGGCCTCGGCCTACAGCCCGGTCAGGAGCTCCTGATAACCGCGTCGATCGACGCGCTGCCGCTCGCGCGCCGCATTACGGAGCACGCCTACCGCGCCGGAGCCGCGCTGGTCACCACGCTCTTCGCCGACGAAGAGTCCGCGCTCATGCGCTATCGCTTCGCCCCCGGAGAGAGCTTCGATCGCGCCGCTGCCTGGCTCTACGACGGAATGGCCGCGGCGTTCAAAAGCGGCACGGCGCGGCTGGCCATCGCCGGCGGCGATCCCATGCTGCTGTCGCAGCAGGACCCCGACAAGGTGAGCCGCGCCAATCGCGCCCTCTCGCAGGCCTATCGCCCGGCCCTCGAACTCATCACCCGCCATGAGATCAACTGGACCATCGTCGCCAGCGCCACGCCCGCGTGGGCGGCCGCCGTATTCCCCGATGATGCTCCCGATGCGGCCCTCGCTAAGCTATGGAACGCGATCTTCGAAGCATCGCGTATTCATACCGCCGATCCCGTCAACGCATGGAAGGCCCACGACGCTGACCTCCGCCGCCGCGCTGCACGCCTCAATGAAAAACGCTATGCGGCTCTGCAATATCGCGGTCCCGGCACCGATTTTCGCCTCGGCCTTCCCGATGACCATCTCTGGCTCGGCGGCGGATCGCACGCGCAAAACGGCTTTTACTGCGTCCCCAATCTGCCCACCGAAGAAGTTTTCTCCATGCCCCACAAAGACCGCGCCGATGGCACGGTTACTGCAACCAAGCCCCTCTCGCATCAGGGAACCATGATCGAAGGCATCCAGGTTCGCTTTGAGCGCGGCCGCATCGTCGAGGCGCGTGCAACCCGCGGCAAGGAAGTCCTTCAAAAGCTCATCGAAACCGACGAGGGCGCGCGGCATTTAGGCGAAGTGGCCCTGGTGCCGCATTCGTCGCCCATCGCGCGCAGCGGCATTGTCTTTTCCAACACGCTGTTTGACGAGAACGCCGCGTCGCACATCGCCTTGGGTCAGGCCTACGCATCCTGCCTGCGAGGCGGCGAGAAGCTCACCCCGGACGAGCTCGCAGCCAAGGGCGCGAACCAAAGCCTGATCCATGTCGACTGGATGATCGGCTCTGACCGGCTCGATATCGATGGCATCACCGCTTCCGGATCTGCTGAACCCCTCATGCGCCAGGGCGAATGGGCGTAAACAGCGTTCCGGGCCATTGCCCAACCCCGGAATTGCAGCGTAGGATTCCACTGAAAAAGTTTTCAGGAGATTCCCGTCATGCGTCTTGCCGCCGCTCTGCCCGCTGCCCTTCTCGCGCTTTGCTCCCTTACCGCTGCCTCGCAAACGACCGCCGCGCCGCAGGTGGCCCAAACCCCGCCCATGGGCTGGAACAGTTGGAATTTTTTCGCCGGCCGCGTCACCGATCAAGACATTCGCAACGCCGC
>JBEKXX010000050.1:0-20293 GCA_049511595.1 Occallatibacter sp.
CAGGGTGCGGTCGATCCTGGCGCTCGGCTGGACCGGATGCTGCTGTTGCTCAAACCCTCCGCGGCGCAGCAGGCCGCGCTTGATGAACTGGTCGCGGCGCAGCAGAATCCGCATTCGCCGCTCTATCATCGCTGGCTGACGCCGACCGAGTTTGGCGCGCGTTTCGGCGTGGGCAATGCGGCTCTGGCGCAGGCCACCGCGTGGCTCGCGGCGCACGGGTTCACGGTGGAGGAGATTCCGTCCGGCCATAGGCTGGTGGTGTTTTCCGGAGCCGCCGGTCAGGTGCTCGACGCCTTCCACACGGAACTGCACCGCTTTCGTGTGGACGGCGTGGATCACATCGCCAACGCCGAGGATCCTCAGATTCCCACGGCGCTGGCCGGCGTCGTGGCAGGCGTGGTTTCGCTCCACGACTTTCGCCGCAAGCCGGAGATCCGGGCCGAAACTCCGCTCGCCGCGCTGCCGCAGTACTCGGCCGGCGGCACGCATTATCTGTTCCCCGCGGACTTCGCCACGATCTACGACCTGAATCCGCTGTACAGCGCGGGGACGAATGGGACCGGCAGCTCGATCGCCATCGCCGCGCGCAGCAACATCAAGCTGAGCGACGTGGAGACGTTTCGTTCCATGGCCGGCCTGGCGGCCAACGATCCCACGGTGATTCTCGACGGCGCGGATCCAGGATGGGTGGCAAACGATCGGGACGAGTCGACGCTGGACGCGGAGTGGAGCGGCGCGGTGGCGCCGGCGGCGGCGGTCTACCTCGTCGTTGCGGCCACAACGGCAACAACGGACGGCGTGGACCTGGCGGCCGCATATATCGTGAACCGCAGAACGGCGCCGGTGCTGAGCCTGAGCTATAGCAGTTGCGAGCAGGAGATGGGCGCGACGGAGCTGGCTTTCTACAACAGCCTGTGGGAGCAGGCGGCGAGCCAGGGGATGAGCGTCTTTGTGGCTTCGGGCGATGCGGGCGCGGCCGGCTGCTCCGCGGATACCGCCGGCGCGGGATCGCAGGCCGCGGTAAATGGATTGTGCAGTTCGCCGTACTCCACCTGCGTGGGCGGCACGGAATTCAACGAAGAATCGGATTCCGCGGAGTACTGGTCCACGTCGAACTCGGCGGGCTACGGGTCGGCGCTCGGCTACATTCCCGAAAAGGTGTGGAACGAGAGCGCATTGGACGGCGGAGCGGGACTGTGGGCTTCGGGCGGAGGCGCCAGCGTGGTCTATGCCCAGCCGCCCTGGCAAGAAGGAGTGAACGGAACCAGCGCGGCCAACGGCATGAGAGCCGTCCCCGACGTGGCGCTGGCGGCTGCCGATCACGACGGCTACTTCCTGGTGGAGAACGGATCGTACTTGATCGTTTCGGGAACGTCTGTCGCCTCCCCGTCATTTGCCGGCCTGATGGCGCTTGTGGTGGAGAAGCAGGGCGGTACGGGGCAGGGAAGCGCCAATGCTGGGCTCTATGCGCTCCTCGATGCAACGTCCAATCCCTTTCATTCCACGCCTTCGGGGGATAACAGCGTTCCGGGCGTCGCGGGGTTCACGGCCAGCGGCGCGGATTACAACCTGGCCACCGGGCTGGGATCGGTGGATGGCGCGTTGCTGGTGAACGAATGGGGAGCGGCGACGGAGCCTCCAACATTGACGCTGGCAGCAAAGGTGCAATCGGTCACCGTACCCCAGAGCGGCTCGGCGGCCGTTGCCTTCACGGCCGTCACCGGAGGATCGTTTGCCGGGAGCATCGCCTTCACCGTGAGAGGTCTGCCTTCGGGCGTATCGGCTGCGTGGTCCGCGAATCCGCTTACGCCTGCCGCTAGTGCGAGCACAAACAGCGTAACCCTGACTTTGACGGTTTCCCCGGAAGCATCGGCCGGCGCTTCGACCCTGGCCGTCACGGCAGCGGGCGGTGGGCTGGCGTCAACCCAGAGCGTGACTGTGCTGATCCAGGAGCGCGCTGCAAGCTGTTCCCGGTTCAGTCTGCTGCCTGCGCGGTGCAAGCCTCCAACGCGGACGCCGATTCGGCGAGCCGGTTCGCCATAGGATTCCGCTTCGAAGTGCTTCAGATGACCGGAGCGCTTATTGGAAAAGCGCAAAGGCTTTTTCGATCCGCGTGGGCAGCGCGGCGGGAGCGTCAGGGAGTGTTTGGCTGATCTCGAGGACGGTTGCGGGCGGTGAGGCAAGCGCTTTCAGGGCTTTAACGGCGGCAGGCCAATCGATCGCGCCGTCGCCCGGCCACAGATGTTCGTCCTTCACGGCGTGGTTGTCGTGGACGTGAACCGAGATAATGCGGCTGCCGAGGGTCGCGATGGCTTCCGCGGTTCCGACAGTGATGTTCGCATGGCCGAGATCGAGGCACACGCCGACATTGTCCAGGTGGCCCAGTTCGAGGATGCTGACCAAATGTTCGGGAGTGGTGGGTTCACTCAGCAGGTTTTCGACGAGCAGGCGGACGCCGAGCGGACGCGCGAAGGCGCCCAGGTGTTCAAGAGCGGTGACTGCATACTCGATGGTGCGCGGCGACCAGGTATCGTCCCGCTCGCCAAGATGAACGACGAGATTGCGCAACGGAATGTGCTCGGCAGACTCGAGCGCCCGCTTGATTTCATCCATGGCGTCGATGCGGCGGGCTTTTTCCGGGTGCAGCACATTCACCGCCGGCGCGCCGGCGCGGCCCATCTCGTAGTCGGGATAGAGTGGGGCGTGCATGGAGAAGGCCCCGAGCGAACTGGAGCGGAACCACTCGCCAAATTCGGCGACGGTCTCGCGGCTGGTGTAGTCGAAGTGTTGCCGCGCGGCAAAAATCTCCACGGCCTGCGCGCCGGAACGCTCCGCGAGCTCGAGCAGGCCCGGGTGCAAGCGATGGTTCAGGAACAGATGAGTTGATAAAACGCGCAGCATCTCGAATAAGCCCCTGGCGCGGTGACTGTATGACGCAGACCCGACGCTATTGTTATTCTCGCATCCTGGCAAGGGTTTTCCGCGAAGCTGCTGTTGCGATGGATGGTTCGGGATGAAAATGCGTTCCGCACTTGAGGCCACGTTCGCAATGCGAACGATCCTTGCGAGCCGCAGCGCGAATCGCTCGGCGCTGACCGTCTATCATCAAAACGAAGATACAGATGTCGAGCGGTTCCTGGGAGTTTGAACGCGTGGAAGATGTTTTCTGGATCGAAGGAACTCCCCCCGTGGGCTTGGCAATCGTGCTGTGCCCGGAGGGCGACGATGGGCTCAGCGACGGGCTTTTGCGCTACAAGCAGGGCGGAGTTGAAGTTCTCGTCTCGCTTCTTGAACCGAACGAGGCGATGTGGCTCGGCCTTCGTGAAGAAGCGCGCCTCGCCGAACGGGTGGGAATGTGCTTCCTCTCCTACCCGATTCTCGATGTGCATGTGCCGCCAAATATGGATACTTTTCGAGATTTCGTGGCCGGTTTGGCGGATCGTCTTCGTGCCGGCGAGCGCATCGGCGTGCACTGCCGGGGAAGCATCGGCAGGTCCACTGTGACCGCGGCGTGTACGCTGATCCATCTGGGCTGGAAGGCAAAGGACGCTCTGGCAGCAATTCAGGCAGCGCGCGGCTGCGTGGTGCCAGATACCACGGAACAACTGCGCTGGATTCTGAGCTACAAGGCGCAGCCGTGACGTTGCCCGGACCAACCGTCGACCTCAGCTTTCCGCATCGCTGGCAGGCCGAAGTGCTTGCGACGCGGCCGCTGATTCTGCCGCCGCGTCACTTCGTTTATCCGCGAGCGGCTGAGGAGGTCGAACGTGGCGCGTTGGAAGTACTGATTCGGCCCGGCGCGCCGGAAGCGCGACCGTTCCTGGCCACCTGCGCACTGGGGTTTCACGATCCGGCTGTTCCGACCGGGCTGTGGTCGGCTCCAAATCCGGAAGAAATCTGCGCCGTCGCGGGAGGCTATGCGTACCTCATCGACAGCACAGCGCCGGAGCGCTTCACGATGCTTCCCTACCGGCCTGTGCTGGAGATTCGGCCGCTGGTGCGGGAGTGTCTGTTGCTGTTCGTTGGCCATCATTCGGTTCTGGCGTGGACGCGCGAAGGGCAGGCGTGGGAGTCGGAGAAGCTCTCGGATGAGGGCGTGACGATCACTGCGATCGAAGGCTGCGTGTTGCGCGGTACGGGCTGGGAGATGAAGACGGATCGCGAGAGCTCGTTCGAGCTCGACTTGCGGAGCGGGCGCCGCATCCTGCCCGCTCTTAATCCAAGACCAGACCTTTAGTATTTCCCGAAGTCCACCTCAATGGATATCGCGACTGCAACCGGCTTTCCCAAGCGCTCCGCGGGTTTGAACTGGTACTGTTTCACGGCTTTGATTGCCTCCGCATCGAAATCGGCGTTATACGAACGGGAGATATGGACGTCCTGCGGCATACCTTCGGCGTCCACGATGAGACGTATGAGTACGATGGCATTGAAACCTACTTTGGTACCCTGGGCCGACTTTGGGAATTTTGCTTCGATGGATTTGAGTACGACTGGCGCGGTGACATCTTTGCCGACTTTGTAGATGTGGCCGTACGGGCTCGCCTGGTTTGAATTTTGCGAAGGCGATTGTGGCTCGATGACCACCGCCATTGCTGCTGCGCCAACAGCTACGGACAGAAGGAAGAGCATTGCAGGAACGATCAGACCATATTTCAGAACGCAACTGACTTTCTGCTTCTTGAGATTCGTACTCATGATTCGTTTCTCCAGGATGTTTGCATCGAAGATGCCGATAGCGTGAGCAGTGGAAGCCCGCGAGGCAATGGCTGCCATGCCAGCGAGCCGTAAGAGAGAATGAGCGTAGGTGCGTGAATCGACGACTCTTTCCGTGACCATGCCGTCGCAGACCATCTCGCGCGTCTGAGCGATCTGGGCTTTGATTGCCCATAGGGCTGGGTGGAAGGCAAGGACCAGACTTACCGCCTCATAGAAGAGATTTTTCTGGAAGTCGCGCCGCTTCGCGTGCGCGCATTCATGGGCCAGCGCAGTAAGAAGGTCGGGCGGTGTACAGTGCGCGGTGAACCCGGCCGGCACGAGCAACGCAGGCTCGCGCCATCCCAGAACGACAGGGCCTGAAATCCCCGGCGAGCTGAGGATTCGGGCGCTGCTTAACGAAAATATTTGCTTGCAATGACGCCATATTTCATCCTGCTGAGGCGTCAACAGCAGCGGGCGGGCGCTTCGAAGCAGCGCACAAGTACGGTGCAATGACCACGCAAGCTTCAAAGCGAAATAGAGCAGCGAGACGAGGTAGAGCGCCGATAAAGGCCAGACGACGGCCGCAGGCAGGAAATAGAAGCCTTTGAGGGTTGTTCCACCGCTTGGGGAGGCGGCAAGCGCGATTGAAAGATGCCCGCTCGCGTAGCTTCGCATGGGGAGAAGAGAGAACAGTGAACGGAGAAGGGGAGCCGCGGGGGCGAGAATTGCGATCGCCAAAGTCGAAACCCAAGTTACGTGTTCCGCCCGCGAGCCGAGCCTCTTGAGCAGGCGGGCGATCAGCCACCCGGCTCCAGCAATCAAGGTAACTTCCCAAACAGAATTGATCAGGTAAGAGACGATGAATCCAGCGCTACTCATCGCGTTCTCCTCCCTGCTGTGCCGCCAACCGTTGGCTCAACTCTGCAATCTTTTCCAGATCGACCTGATGGCTTTTGATCAGGCTCATCACGAGCGCTTCAGGGGAACCGCCGAATGCGCGCTCCACGAAGTCACGGAGCGCCTGGCCTAGAACCTTTTCGCGCGAGGCGGCGGCACGATAAACGTATGCGCGCCCTGCCAGGCTGCGCCGGACCCTGCCCTTGCGATGGAGGATATTCAGCATGGTCTGGACGGTGTTATAGGCAAGGTCGTCTTCGGGAATCAGGCGTCTTTGCACGTTCAGTACATTGCTTGGCCCGTCGCTCCAAAGAACCTGCATGATCTTGAGCTCGAGAGGTGTAAGGGACTTGAATCCCGGCCTGCGCCCCGTCATCGTTTTCTCCTAAACAAATAGGAGTATAGGACCGTCGCTGGAGTTTGTCAACCTAAATATTTAGGATATAGGCGCGGGCGGTTTCTATACGGCCTTGGCGGCAGCCTTCCTCGCGGGCAGGATGGTTTCATAATTCCTGTAGATGCCTTCAAACACCGAGTCCCAACTTGCTGTGAGCGCGTAGGCGTGCGCGGCCTGGCGCATTCGGGCCAGGCGGGCGGGATCGGCGAGCATAGCGGCGATGGTAGCGGCAAACCGATCGTCCGCCACAATGCGGCCGGTTTCCCCGTCGCGCACGATCGTCTTTGGGCCGCCGTCGGGAGTGACGATGGCGGGCACGCCGCTGGCCAAAGCCTCAAGCACGACGTTGCCAAAAGTGTCGGTGTGCGAGGGGAAGACGAAGAGGTCCATATTGGCGTAGGCGGCGGCAAGCGCTTCTCCGTGCAAAACACCAGTGAACTCAGCTCGCGCCAGACGCTCGTGCAACCAACCTTCGTCGCCACCGTGGCCGACGATGACAAAGCGGACGTTCGTCACGCCCATGAGATCCAGCTCCTGCTGAATCTTCACGAGGAGGCCAATGTTTTTCTCGATGGAAAGGCGGCCGACGAAACCGAGGATGCGGTCGCGGTCCTCGGGATTGCGCGTGCGTTTGGAGGGATGGAAGAGTTCCGCGTCAACACCGCGCAGCATCAGCCGGCAGGGGTGGCCTGTAGCGCGCTCTAGCAGCGAGCATAGTTCGGGATTGGGTGCGAAGAGAATCTGCGCCCCGGAATAGAACTTCGCCGCGGCCGCCATGGCTAGGTCCTCGATCTTCTGGCCAGTCGCGGCGGATTGGCGCTCGGGCAGCAAGCGCAGGAACCAGTTCGCGCGGCGTACGGCGTACTCGTGGACGTTGGTGTGCCAACTGGCGGCGAGCGGCAGGCGCAGGTGGTGGGCCAGCCCCGCCCCCAACATGCCGATCTCGCTGGGGCCGGTAATGTGGATCAGGTCGGGCTGGAACCGCTCCAGCACATCGCCGATGAGAGGGACGTGGCGCAAAAACGCGGGATCGAAGCGCAGATCCTTTTCGAGAGCGAAGGAGAGAAAGCCGCGAGGCAGTTCGAGGGTCCAAACATTGCCATCTTCCACCAAAGCTTGCGGCCGCTCCCCGGCGCGCACGCAAAGAAAGGGGAGCTTGCGCCGCCGTGCGAAGGCCTCAAAGTGGCGGCTGGTGTGGGCCACTCCATTCACTTCGTGGAACGAATCGGGAAAGTACGCGACGCGCGGGACTGGAGCGGCCATGCTGCAAGTGGAGCTAGCAGAGTCACTACAAGCGACGGAGGTGTCTTTGCTAGCTCCGCTAACCACGCTAACTCCGCTGCTCTTAGTCAGAATTCGTGCTCGCCCAGGGCGAGGCGCAACTGGTTCGATTCGCTCCAGGCCATACGCAATCCGCCGGCCACGAGTCCCTTACCCATGAGCTGGACGAGTGCTATTCCTGCGCCGATGAGGCGCGGCGCGGATCCCTTTGGCCAGAGTTCGCTGAGCGGCCTGATCACGCCGTTCGCGCCGGGATGATAGACGCGCTCATCCCACCAGCGCGCGCCTTGCGGGAACTCGGGGTAGTGGCGCACTGCATCGATGGTCGATTGCAGGATGCGATGCTTCCACGGCTCGGCGTATTGCGGAAGGAAGAGGATGTTACTTTTCTTCTCCCGCCGCACCTCGTGTACAAACTCGGTGAAACTGGCGGCGCTGGTCAGGTTGATGTTCGCGTTGGGCTCCACGCCGTGACGGTCGCCGCCGGAGACGAGCGCCATGTTCCACTTTTCCGCCAGGCGCCGCACCGCGCGGTTCTCGTCCCAGTTGCGCAGGCCATTCAGTTCCAGTGCGTGAAGAAACGCGCCGTTCTTCTGCAGAAACTCGTTGACCAGAAACTGATGCTTCTCTTTGCCGATCAGGTACAGGTCCCACAGGGGATGGTTGAAGACCACCAGCACGTTCGGTTCGCGATGAAGGGCGGCCAGAATCTCGGTCAGCCGCGCATCGCCGGGATGTGCAGTGAATTCCTCGAGCGTTGCCATCCACTCCGCCGCGCGGGCGCTGGGCAGGTTGTGGATGCCCAGATGGAAGGACTGCATGTTGCCGTAGGGCGCGCTCCACTCCACCGACACCGGAATCTGCCGCGCGCTGGGCACCGTGCGCAGAAGCATTGGCGCCTTGATGTTGTCGTGGTCGCTGATTGAAACCATCGGCGCCAGGCCAAGCTTCTCGATCTGCCGTGTCTCCAGGTCAAAAGCCAGCTTGGGAGTCATGGGTGGCGTCCAATAGCTGGCGGCGTAGTCAACGCGGATACCGTGCATCTGCTCGGCGCGCCGTTCCAGCCGGGACAGCAGCGGGCGCATTACCGGGTACTGGTTGCCGAAATTGGCCAGGAAATCCAGCGTCTCGCGCGATTGGTTGGTGTGACTGTGCAAGGAAACACCTGTCCGAAATCCCTTGGGGGCGTTCTGGTCGCGCCAGAGATACGAGATGGTTGAATCGGGCATGTCGGCTCCACGGTTTCTTCGGATTTCCACAGTCAGTATCCGTTCCCGGTCATGAATTTCCGGTTAAGGGCATGCGAAATGCCCTTCAATTGAGGCCGCAATGGAATCAAGTGAGTTACCAAAGTATTGAGAGGAATGGGGGAAAGTCCAGTATCTCCTGTACGGTTGATCCGCTATGTGGGCAGGCGAAACATTGGGAACGCCCGCGGTTCTTTGTGTCAGCAGCATGTCAGCGCCCAATCGGTGATGCAAGCGGGAAGACTCCCGTGAATTTTCAGTGAAACCTCAAAACGATGCTTGGAGGCGCCGAAGCCGAAGAGCGCTGTCGAGCGCGAGTCCGCCCCCAAAAGGCACGGCCGGATCGACGATCAAGGGCCCATAAAGGCCTGAAACCGTTCATTTCCGAGTTTGGGCGAGCTCGGGACCGAGAAAGTCGTCCATGTTCAAGCCTGCCATCAAATCTTCGTTGTGTAGCGGCTTTTTGTTCTCAGGCTGTGCGGTCGCAGCCATCGCTGCCTCGGCCGCGAGGTGGTGTTCAGTCAGGCCCTTCTTGAGCAGTTCGAAGGCTTGCTCGGGCGAATCGGCATATTGGAACAGCTCGATGTCCTTGGGAGAGATGGCGCCAGTATCCACCAAAGCCTCAAGGTTGAAGACCTTCTTCCAATACTCCGGCCCGTAGATGAGTACCGTGACCTTTTTGGTCAGTTTATGGGTTTGGGTGAGGGTGAGAATCTCGAACATTTCATCGAGCGTACCGAATCCGCCGGGAAAAACGACCAGTGCTTTGGACAGATAAGCAAACCAAAGCTTGCGCATAAAAAAGTAGTGGAACTCGAAGTTGAGCGAAGGCGTGATGTAAGGGTTCGGCCTCTGCTCGAAGGGTAGCAGGATATTCATGCCGATGGTTTTGCCGCCGGCCTCGTAAGCGCCGCGATTCGCCGCCTCCATAATGCCGGGGCCACCGCCAGAAGTGACGACGAAGCGGTGCTTGCGCGAGGGGATGGTCTTAGCCCACTGCGTGAGAAGCTGGGCAAGCCGGCGCGCGTCTTCATAGTAGCGGGCCATTTCGACCGCGGCCACGGCGCGTTTGCGCTGCAACTCAGTGGCTTTGCCTGCCGCGATCTCCGGAGCCTTGGCAGGTTGCTCTTCACTGGGAGCCGGGCGCGTAGAGCCGGTGTTTTCTAGCAGTTCCAAGGCATGATCGGCTTCTTCGCGCCCGCGAAAGCGCGCCGAGCCGAAGAAGACCACCGTATCCTGAATCTGCTCGCGGCGGAATCGGGCCAGAGGCTCGAGGAATTCCGACACGATGCGGATCAGGCGCCCGTCAGCGCTGTTCAAGAACCCCGAATTTTCATAGGCGAGCGGTGCGCGCTCCAGCGGCGGCGGTGCTCCGTTGCCGGGAATCACTGCGTCTAACATTGTCTGGGAAACGGCCGTGGAGCGAGAGGCGGCGCCGGAACCCGTTTGGTTCACCGGCGCGTGCACCATTTCCTGTTTGCTCGCTCTCGCCGCGGCAGACGGGCTCGTTTGCTTCGCTTTGTCCTTCATAACTCAACCATCCCGGTGACGAATGGCGTCGTGAAACGCAATCCAAAGATTCAAGAGACCGAGTCCTGAGACGATGCCACGCACCGCGCCGTAGGCGGCAAAGTCAGCAAGCCGGGGAAAATGCAGAAAGAGCGCGTTCTGGTCCCAAAACGTGCGCGACCATGGCCAGTAGCAGACCGCCAATCCGATATACATCTGTAACATGACGCGCAAGAACAATTCGACGCGCTCGAGCCAGCGTGGAACCCGATGCTGTGTGTGTGCTGCGCCTTGCGGCTCGGAATCCGATGCAGATGCAGGATTCGATTCCGGCCCGGCAAGCGGAGCCGGGCTCACAGCGAGTATAGTCGATGACGATTCCGGCTGTTGCATTCGTTATCTTCTGCCCAGTGTCTCCGATGTCTTTGCATTGCAACCACTTGCTGCCAATCGCCGTCACGAAAGGCCAGACGCATAGGTCACTCCGGCGAAGGGACGCCGTATTGCAACGGTAACACAGCGCGGGTAAGCGAGTAGAGGCGGGTCAGAGGCGAAAAGTGAGTTGACAATTGCAAACTCTGCCACTGAAACCTTGCGATCCAGTCAGAACCGGAGGTACGCTCCGATCATCGTCTCCGCCGCATGCGTCAATCGAGCTAAAAAGACGCGTAGCAGGCGAGAGGACTGCCGATGTGGCCAGTTCGATTGGCGGCGCAGCTACCGGAACAGTGTCCACGGCACGATGGCCTCCGGCATTCATGATGTGTAAATTGCGCACTTAGCGATCAGTTCTTAGCTGCTTGCATCGATTTGGATGCGACAACATGGCGCAGGTGGGTAATTGGCGCAGAACGCCGAGCAATAGTTCACGGGCGATCTCCGCCCCTATCCGCGGGAGAGCACACGCCGGAGCGCCGACAGAGCTTTGATCTGTTGCGACTGCGAAGAGGCGTTAGAAGCGGTAGTACACGCCAGCCATAGGCTCGTAGATCTGGGTATATTTGGCGGTTGACGTGAATTCATCGGAGAGATTGGGCGCCTTCGTCATGTTGCCCCGGACTTGCAAGCGCAGACCAAAATGCGGAAGAGAACTCCAATCCAGGCCGCCGCCATAGATGAAGACCGGCCTGACGACCGTATTGATCGTGTAGGGGCTATTGCCGGGCACCGTGATCATCATTCCCACACCACCCAGAGCGAATGGTCTGATGTTCCCTTTCTTGACGGAGAATATCCAATTAATGGCGGGTTCGTTCGCCTTGCCTGAAACCTCTAGACTTCCGCAGATGGGATAGCAGTTTGGCGGAGTGGAAGTAGAGGAGGTATAGGTCTCGTTTGCTTCTGCGAACGAATAACTGAACTCGAAACCGACAAGTGGATTGACGATGTGGCGCACTTCCAGCAGCCCGCCTTCGGAGTTTGACGGCGTCTGCTGTGTGCCGAAGCCGCTGCTGCTGCTGGTGAAGGTCCTGAAGCCGCTCAACGCTACATCGGTCTGCGCTTGGGCCGTTGCGCCACACAGTGCAGCCGCCACGACCACTACGACCGCGCCTTGCATCCAAATCTTCATCCGAATCACAGCCTCCTGGGTTGATTATTTCGTGTTGTATTGCATGCCGGGAATCCGCCCTCTGCTATCTTCAACGCATTTTGGCGTCGATACAAGCGAAAGGAATAGATCGCGACTCGAAGGAGATACAGGGCGAACCAAAAAACGGAATCAGGCAGCTATGGAACCACAGGCAGGCCCGCAAGCGCCATAGCGATTTCTTCCTCCGGATAGTCGTAATTCTCCAGTTTACCGGCTTGGTAGTCGATGTAGGACTGCATGTCGAAATGACCATGGCCGCTAAGGCCGAAGAGAATGGTGCGCGCCTTGCTTTCCGCTTTGGCTTCGAGGGCCTGGCGTATGGCCTCAGCGATGGCGTGGTTGGCCTCGGGCGCAGGGACGATGCCTTCGGCGCGGGCAAATTGAATGCCGGCGGCAAATGCGTCCAACTGCTGGACAGTTGTGGCCTCGGCCAAGCCGAGATCGAGGACGTGTGAGACCAGGGGCGCCATGCCGTGATAGCGAAGGCCGCCGGCGTGAATGCCCGGAGGAATAAACGTGCTGCCGAGCGTATGCATCTTAACCAGAGGCGTGAGATGGCCGGTGTCGCCGAAGTCGTAAGTGAAGCGGCCCTTGGTTAGGCTGGGGCAGGCGGCCGGTTCGACGGCCAAAACGCGCGCGTGGCACTTTCCCTTGAGCTTGCGGCCCAGGAAGGGCATCACGAGACCGGCAAAGTTTGATCCGCCGCCGGTACAGCCGATGATGACATCGGGTTCGTCGCCGGCCATCGACATCTGCTCGATGGCTTCCTGTCCGATGACGGTCTGGTGGAGCAGTACGTGATTCAACACGCTGCCGAGCGCGTACTTGGTGTGGGGATCCTTGGCGGCCACCTCGACGGCCTCGGAGATCGCGATACCCAGCGAACCGTTGGAGTTTGGATGCGCGGCAAGAATGGCGCGGCCCGATTCCGTCTCCGTGCTGGGGCTCGCTGTGACCGAGGCGCCGAAGGCTTCTATGAGGGCGCGGCGGTAAGGTTTCTGGTCGTAACTGACGCGCACCATGAAGACCTTGCAATCGAGGCCGAGGAAGGCGCACGCCATGGCCAGAGCCGAGCCCCACTGGCCGGCGCCGGTCTCGGTGGAAAGGTATTTTACGCCTTCCTGCTTGTTGTACCAGGCCTGCGCAACGGCGGTATTGAGTTTGTGCGAGCCGGCCGGACTGACGCCTTCGTATTTGTAATAGATCCGCGCAGGCGTATCGAGCGCCTTCTCCAGGCGCCGCGCACGGATCAGCGGCGCGGGACGCCATTGCGCGTAAATCTGGCGAACCTCTCCGGGAATCTCGATCTCGTGCTCGGTGCTGACCTCCTGAAGGATCAGGGCCATGGGAAACAGCGGGGCCAAATCGGCAGGACCGAGGGGCTGCAGCGTGCCTGGATGCAAAGGCGGCGCCAGGGGTTTGGGCAGGTCGGGCAGGATGTTGTACCAGGCTTGCGGAATGTGGCTTTGCGGCAGGTTGTACTGAATGGTTTCCATGCGCAACATTCTACAGGGGCGCGCGGGGATACTGTAGTGTGGAATATCACGCGCCGTCAGCGCTGGCTTAATTCTCCGGCAGCCACCTTGCGGTTGAACTCGGCCGACTTGTTTCTCGGCACGCTGAGCGACTGCCAGCGGTCGCACGCAAAATGCTTCGCCAGCAGCACAATCTGACCCACGTGATGCGGGTAGTGCGCCAATTGCCGATTGATGGCCTGCATCACGGAGTGCGCTTCGCCGCGGATGGTCACGGTGCGCCCAAGGTCGGCGTCGGTAAGCGGCTCGAGTGCCGTGAAAAGCCGGTTCCAACCGTCCTCCCATGTTGCAAGCAAATCTTTGCGCTTGGAGGGCGGGTCGACGAATTCGCTGTCGCGATCGCGGCTGGGCTTTTCGCCGTCGGTGGTCAAGAAATCGGTCCAGCGGGAGCGCATGTTGCCCGCCATATGCTTCACGATGATCGCGATCGAGTTGGCCTCGCGGTCCAGGACGGCGAAGAGTTGCTCGTCGGTGACCTGCTCCATGGCACGTTCGGCCAGCCTCTTGTAGTAGCGGAAGAGCGACAGCGCGTCTTGAACATACGAGGTGGTGAATTCGAGCGCCATGACCAGAGTCTACGCGAGATTCGCGTCGTCGTGAACATACAATGTGCGAACGGGCTCCGGCCCCGATCAAGGCTCATCGTTATAGATGTGCACTTCGACCTTCCCGCCCTCCACCTGCCGGGCGCGGAACATGCCGGGCGTGTTGAAACTCCAGGCAAGCTGGCCGTCGGGAGCAATTGCGATCACCCCGCCGTCGCCGTGAATCGGGGCAAGCTGTTTGTGAATGACCTCGTCGGCGGCTTGTTGCAGCGTGAAGCCCTTGTACTGAACCAGAGCGCAGACCTCGCGAGCAACCGTGTAGCGGATGAAAAATTCGCCCACGCCGGTGCCGGAAACCGCACACGATTGATTGGAAGCGTATGTGCCGGCGCCGATCAGAGGCGAGTCGCCGACGCGGCCCGGCATCTTGCCCTGCAAGCCGCCGGTCGAAGTGCCGGCTGCGATGTTGCCCTGCCGGTCGAGCGCCACCACGCCAACGGTACCGTACCGATGCATGCCGGCCGCTTCTTGCAACTGGGCCATTGGCACGGCTGCGCCAGGCGGCGCGCCTACCGGACGGGGTGGAATGGGCTTGCCCTCCTTTTGCAATTGCTTGACCAGCGATTGCCAGCGGCTCTCCGTGAAGAAGTAGCCAGGGGGCTCCTGTTCCAATCCGGCTTGCACGGAGAATGCGTCGGCGCCGGTACCGACGAGGAAAACGTAGGGCGTCTTCTCCATGACCGCGCGCGCCAGGCTGATGGGATGGCGCGTGCGCGTAACGTCGGCCACGGCGCCTGCGCGAAGGGTTGCACCGTCCATAATGGCCGAGTCCATCTGGTTTGTGCCGTCGGCAGCAAAGACCGCTCCGCGGCCGGCGTTGAAGAGCGGATCGTCTTCAAGAACGCGGATGGCAGCCTCAACGGCATCGAGCGACGAGCCTCCGCGATCCAGAATCGCGGTGCCTGCCTGGACGGCGATGGCAAGTGAGTCTCGATAGGCCTTGTCGCGCTCAGCGTTCAGCGTCCCGCGATGAATGTCGCCGGCTCCGCCATGCACCACGATGGCCCAATGCGCGACCTGGGGCTTTTGCGCATTGGCAGTCGCGGCCATCATCAACCCTCCAAGAATCAGTTTGCCGGCCCTCTTCATCTCCCAACCCCTCCGGAAAATCCGCGTGCTGCTGCGCGACCAAAGCATTTCTTCCCGCGCCCACGATCGTTGCTACGATGCTAAAACCTCAGTACGCCCCTGTGCGGTTTGGTGCCACGATCGCCGTAAGATAGTGTTAAACCTCAGGACCGGGAGACCAAACTTGAAGCTCAATATCGTCACGCTTGTTCTGGTCACTGTCGGCATGGTGCTGTTTGCCATGCACATCTCCAGGCTTCCTTGGACCGTTCCGCGCATCGCAGGCATCGCGATTGCGCTCCCGTCTTTCTTGCTGCTGGCGGTGGCGCGAATGCAACTGGGACGCGCCTTCAGCGTGCGCGCCAAAGCTGTCACGCTGGTCACCAACGGTCTCTATTCCCGCATCCGGAACCCCATATACTTTTTTGGCGCTCTTGTGTTCCTGGGCATAATCATTTGGACCGCACAACCATGGCTACTCTTCTTTCTTGTCGTTCTCATACCCCTCCAGATGCATCGCAGCCGCACGGAGGAACGGGTGCTGACGGAAAAATTCGGGACCGCCTATCTCGACTACAAGAAGAAAACGTGGTTCTGATCCGTTCCATCGTTCGGATCTCCACAAACTGAAGACAAGCTGCGGCGATGTTCCTCACGCGCCGGAGTCCGGAAGATGGTTCATCCACTCCCTCGTTCCCGCGTACCGGCAGGACTCCGAAGCAACCTTCGCAGCCTCCGCCAAAGCCTCAACGAAGCCGGACCCCGAGGCCGCGAAATAGCAATACGCCCCGTGAAAGATGTCTCCTGCTCCCATCGTGTCGACCGCCTCGACCTGCGGGACGCGGATAGTTCCGGAAGAGTGGGCTGACGCAAACTGGATCGGCTCGGCCCCATCCGTAATCGCAATGTTCGCCACTCCGTGGTTCTTCAGGAACTCGATGACTTCGCTTCTGGACGCGCAGCCCGGCGGCAGAAAATCGGCCGAACAGATGGCAGTGTGCACGCTCTTGAGAAGTTCTTCCGTTCCTTCCTTCCAGCTTCCTCCATCAAGCACGACCGGGGTTCTCTGGGTGCGCGCCGCTATGGCCCACGCATGGCATGCCTGCATGTAGTGCCCGTCAACCAGAACGATGCGCGCCTGTCCGCAAAGGCTCCGGTCAACCTCCGCCGGAGGCGTTGGGACGCGCGTGGCGTTGGCCGAAACGACGCTGCGGTTGCCGTTCCTGTCAACAGTGACCGACGAGAGGACGGGGATACCCTCGAAATCCGGATGCAAATCGGCGAGCTGTATCGAAAATTTCTGCAGCTCTTCGCGTATGCTGATGGCCAGAGCATTTCGGCCTACTGCCGTCACCAGCGCCGCTTGGCCGCCAAAGTGAGCGAATGCGACCGCCGCATTGGTGGCCGGCCCGCCTACGTACAGGTTCTGACTCCGCGCCGTGATTTTTTCGTTCGTCGCAGGAAACTCGTCGACGCCGTAGACGATGTCGATGGTCGAGAGTCCAACAAAAATTCCGCGCGTCATAGTTCAGCCCTCGGCACAATGGCCGCTAGCCGTCATTCTAGTTTGCCTTGGCTCTCACTTGCCGCCGCTGCTCTTGGCGAAGGCGGGCCCGGCAACGGAGAACACTCTGGTCTCTCAATTGGAAGTTCGGACTGCGCTCTGTGTCTTTAGCGTGGGTGCGGCAGCCGCATAAACCCCGGCATGGTAGGTTGGATGCACTCGATCTGGTTTGGCGAGTTTATGGGCACGCTGGTCTTCGTGCTGCTGGGCAAGGGCGGATCGAACTGGCGATACGCGCCGATTCCCATTGTTGGCGATCTTGCCGGAGCGGCGCTTGCGGGGCTGCTGCTGCACTACGAGCATCTGTAGCCGCAAGCGAGCAGCCGGGTTACTGTGGCGCTTTCTTCTTTTCCATCGCAAGACGCGGAGCCGTCTGTGCACCGGCAAAGACCCGTTCGCATGGAATTTGTCCCGCTTTTTCCACATGAGTCGCGCGCAGGCAAGCACTCTGCGGCCGGTTCACCGCGCACGGCGCCAGAATCACTCGAGCAACGAAGCCGCCACGGCCAGCGCGGCGATGGCGGCGGTTTCCGCGCGCAAGATGCGCGGACCGAGCGACGCGGCGCGCCAGCCGTTGGTATCGAATAGAGCTTCTTCCGCTGGAGCCCATCCGCCTTCGGGACCGATAGCGATTTCGAGCGTGGGCATCTCCTCATTCGTTGCGTCGATGGCTTCCTCGACTACGCGACGCAGTGTGGCCGTCCGCTCCTGCTCGGCGAGCACAATGCGCGTGGCTGCGGAAGCGGCCCGCACATGCGTAGCCAGAGCTACAGGGCCGTAGATCGTCGGCACGTCGGAGCGGCGCGCCTGCTGCGCCGCTTCGTGCGCGATGCGGCGCCAGCGTTCGACGCGCTTTCCTGCCCCTTGAGCCAGGTGCTTTTCGGTACGGCGCGCGACCACCGGCGCCACTGCGGCGACGCCGAACTCGGTGGCCTTCTCGATTGCCCACTCCATGCGGTCGAACTTGTAGATGGCCATCACCAAAGTAACGGGCAGCGCGGGATCGGCCTGAAGCTCGGCGGTGAGGTTGAAGCGAACTTCGCTCTTTTCTCCGGCCAGAGTAACCGCGGCAATCTGCGCGTGAAAGACGCGGCCGCCGGCCACCACATCCGCCTCCATGCCCGGCCGGGCGCGGAGGACGCGCGCCAAGTGTTCGGCCTGCGCGCCAGCAAGCGTAGCGGTTGCCTCGTCCCAATGTTCGGCGATCCAGCGGCGGCGGGTCATGGTCTTCGTCAGGCTCTTTCTTCAACAGCAGTGTACGGCGTTTTGCAGGGGCACGCAGTTTTGTGCGCATAAACACTAAGGGGAACGCCTTTGAGCGTCCCCCTAAAGTGTTGCCTTTTGGGTTGTTCGATCCGCTACTTTTTCTTCGCGGCCTTCTTCACGGCCTTCTTGGCCGCCTTCTTGGCGGGTGCCTTCTTGGCTGCTTTCTTGGTTGCCATTTGCCTATTCTCCCTTTTCGATGGGTTGCATCGATTCTGCAATTTAGAAACTGCAGATGAAAAATGTATAGATTCATGAAACATCGATGTCAAGAAAAAAACGACGTGAGAGTAAAAAAAAGATCAACATCGTTCCGGAGGTGAATTGATCGTCGGAGCAGAATTCGAGTTGAAATTTGAAGCGCAGATGGAAAGTGGAGCGCGATGGAATCGAATTCGCCGAACGCGCGAGCGTTAATTCGCTGCTCGATGCGCTGCGCGATTTGCTGCCGCTTCGTCGAAGGCGATGGAGCGCCTGCCGACGAGTTCGATGCGCTTGGCAGCGCGGACCGCGGCTATCGTGGAACCGATATCGGCGGGGTCGGTGGCGGCGTGTTCATTTTCAGCGAGATCGAGGAGACGCGCGGTCACGCACCGGATTGCAGCGAGAAACAGGGAACGATGTGCAGTTTTCAAATGCAGCTCGCGAGCAGACGCTTCCACGGCGCAGTTGACGCAGGACTGTTCCGTTGCAGGCCTATGAGCCGCGTACGAACCAACGGCTACTTTTTCGTCTCTATTCCAGGAACTCGCGGACAAAGCTGATCTGGCTGTGGAGGAGTTCGTCAAGCGAACCATCGAAGATCAGACGCCCCTCTTCGAGCATGAGAAAGGTGGTATTGGGATTGGTCTGTCCTGCGGGGAGCGGAACCATGCGATTCTGTTCCGTATCGAAGCGATGGTTGCAAAGGGTGAAGGCGTCTTGAAGGCGGTGGGTAACCAAGAGAGCAGGGGCCGCATGGACGTCTCGTTGCTTGACGATGAGTTCGATGATGGTGGTAGAGGTGACAGGATCGAGGCCGCCTGTAGGCGAGTCGTAGAGGATCAGCTCAGGTTGGTGGATGAGGGCGCGCGCGATGGCCACGCGCCGCTTCATGCCGCCCGAAAGGCTGGGGGGATAAAGGCCGAAGGTTTCTTCCAAACCGACAAAGCTGAGCGCCTCGCGGACCCGGCTGTCGATATCTTCGTCGGGCACGTGCTCCTGAATCAGCTGATAGGCGACATTGTCGCGCACGGTAAGAGAATCGAAAAGCGCTCCCTCCTGGAAGACCATTCCGGCGCGAGAGCGCAAGGGAAAGAGCTTCTCCTCGGACATGCGGGAGATGTCTTCGCCGAAGAGCAGGACGCTGCCATTCTGCGGGCGAAGCAGCCCGAGGATGAGTTTGAGCAGCACGCTCTTGCCCACGCCGGCGGGCCCGAGCACGATGCGCGTTTCCGCGGGCGCTACGGAAAAGGTGATGTCCTTAAGCACCGGGGGGCCATCGAAGGCTATGGAAACGCCGCGCAGCGCGACGACGGGGCCAGCGTCCGGCTCTGGAGCCGGCGATGAAGGCGCAGAAGCGGCAGCGTGGTTCATCAGGCAAAGATGGCGAGCAGCACGTGGGTGATGAGGAAATCGACAGCGATGATGAGCACGGAAGAGTTGACCACCGCCGAGATCGTGGCACGGCCAACGCCTTCGGTGCCCCCGGTGGTTCTCATGCCGTAGAAGCAGCCGATGGAGCCGAGGAGGTAGCCGAAGAAGAGGGGTTTCACCAGGCCCTGAATAATATCGGGGTAGTGAAGATGTTCGTAGGCCATATGAAAGTACTGGGTTCCGTCCTGATGATTGAGGAAGACGGTGACAGCGGCGCCGCCTGCAATGCCGAACGCGTCGGCCACAATAGTGAGGAAGAAAAGCATGGCGATGCTGGCGAAGATACGCGGGGTGACGAGCTTACGCATTGGGTCAACGCCCAATGCGCGCATGGCGTCGATTTGCTCGGTGACGACCATGGAGCCGAGTTCGCTGGCTATCGAGGATGCATTGCGCCCGGAAACCATGATGCCGGTGAGCACCGCGCCGAGCTCGCGAACCATGGTGAGGCTTACGAATTGGCCCGTGACGGCGGCAGCGCCAAAGGCTGAAAGTGTAGCCGAGGACTGCAACGCGAGCACGCCCCCGGTAAAGAAGCCGGAGAGAATCACGATGGGCAGCGAACCGAAGCCAATGATGTCGGATTGAATGAGGAAGTCGGTCCAGTAGATGGGAGGGCGGAAAAGATTGAGAAAGGCTCGCCCCGCAAACAGGGAGTATTCCTGTACGGTGAGCACGATTTGTTTGACGGTACGGTCGATCGGGATGAACGCCATGGGATGCCGGTGTGCGGGCCGGGAATTCTGCGCCGCTTCCGAGGACAGGATAGCGCATCGAGGAGGTCCGAATGAAAGCCGATCTGGCCTGCGGCACTCCTCAAAGGGCTCGATTGGGCGGCACGGCCCCACGCGTCATGCGCGACGCCTCGTGAGGGAAAGAACAAGGAGTCATTCGCGGCAGCACCTGCCCGCGCCAGCGCGAACCAAGATTCCTTGGCGCTCCAAGGCAAGCTGGTGCACATAAGTGGTCATTCTTCAACACATAGCAACCCTACATGTCC
>JBEKXX010000051.1:0-20137 GCA_049511595.1 Occallatibacter sp.
TATTTCCGGCGATTATATTTGTCAAGGCGTATATTTAGAGATATGGGACGCGGTCCTCAATCCTTTGACCTGCCTCGCCTGTTTGCCGCTCTGGGCGACCGCACACGGCTGCGCCTGCTGAACCTGATGGGCGGGCGCGAAGTGTGCGTGTGCTACTTCGTGGAGATCCTGAAGCAGAGCCAGCCGAAGGTGTCGCGGCACCTTGCGTATCTGCGCCGGGCGGGGATCGTGAAGGCGCGGCGCGAGGGCAAATGGATGCACTATAGAATCGAGCGGCCCGCGGATGCCGGAGCGGCCGCGATTCTGCAAGCCACGCTGGAATCGCTGGGCGCAGACCGGGAGATGCAGGCGGACCTGGCGCAGCTGGAGAAAGCTTGTTGCCGGCCCGAGCGATTCGTGACGCTTGCCGGTGCGCCTGCGCCAGTGGATTTGCAATCGGAAATCGCGTGAGGCGGAGCTGTCACGGCGCGCAGAGAGCAGGTAGTGGGTCAATTTGGAGAAGCTTTCCCTCAGGGGCGATTGAATCCTGCATAAGTCCTTGCGCCGTCCCTACGGGACTCCGGAATGCATCTGTGGATACCGCTTTCCCCACGCTGAAGCGCGGGGCTAACAAACACTGCGCCTCCGGCGCGTTTGCACGGACATTACTTATGCAGTCCTCAATAAGGCCCCGATTTATTTGACGCGATTTGCGGCACCCTTCGGCAAGCTCAGGGAAGGCTCTGAAGTCGTGCCCTTTCAAGACACAACCAAGATTTGCGGCGCGAGGCTCAGAGGACGCCCCGTTGTGCCCTTTCAAGACACAGCCAAGCTGACCATTACCGGAGAGCGCTCTGTGGAGCGGCCGTCGCGGCGCGCCGCTTCAGGCTTTCTGCTCAGGGTTAAGGCGGGGTAGTTCCCGCCGGGGGTTGGGGCACGTCTGCTTCCACCGAAACCACGGCTCGCTTCGATTTGCGGTACACGTTGGCGACGGCGAGCGTCCAGAGAGGAACAAAATCGACACCAGGCACGAGCTTGGCGAGAAACGACGGCGCAAACTCCCAGTGCCAGCCGAGGAGAAGGGTGAGCACGCCTGCGATGCAGAGATCGAGGATGTCGTCAGGAGGCGAGGCGGCGCCCTCGACGAAGAGCGGAAAGACGGCGATCTGGAATACGTCCGCGAGGATGGCGAGGATGAGAGCTGCTTTGAAGCGTGGGCCAGGGGAGATGGTGACGGCGTCCTGGTTCGCGCCCACGGGCTTGAGCGGCCACTGCATATAGAGAGTATCGTCCATGCACCGGGGCGGGCCGAGACGAAAGCCAGACCGTAATTCAACTGCGCCCCTCTTGGGATGGCAAGAGCCGGACAGATTCCGCGCGGATGGCGATGCGGCATTCGGGGCTTTTCAGACGCCCGCTTCTGTGTCATGCTTGCGTGCATGGGAAACAAAGACAAGGGAAGAAAAGAGACGAAGAAGGCTCCCAAGCCGAAGCCGAAACCGGAACCGGGGCAGAGGCGCGAGATTTTTGCGCCGCCGCCAGCGCCGCCGAAGTAGCCGGCGGTTTTCGCGCCTGAATCGTCTTGCGGCTGGAGCGCCGGCGATGGGGAGAGTGTGCAGGTGCGAGCAGTTTTGCGCCGGGCGCGAGGCCCTTCCGCAATGCAATCCGGCGCGGGCCGGGAGGTGAGCGCCGCGGGCGAATCGAGGGATGCAAAAGGCCATCCGCAGGGGATGGCCTTTTGGCATGAATGGAAGCGGGGATGCGGGCTTACGGCTGCGAAGCCGCGCCCGGTGTTTCCGCGGCGCGGGCCTGCGCCTTTTCAGCGAGGACCTTGTGCGCGTTATCCTCGAGGGCCTGGGCTTCCGGCATGTAGCCGAGCGCCTTCTGGACCATGGGATCCCAGTCGGCGATGACGCGCAGACCGGCGAGCTGGCCGAATTGGATGGTGACGATGTCCTGCTGGATGTGCGCTTTCAGCCAGTCCATGCAACCGTTCAGGTCGGCGTCGTTCCAGACAATGTCCTGTGCGGTGAGAAACTTCTTGAAGTCGGCCAGGACGGCGGCGTCGACCTGGAAGTTCTTGTCGACGGTGTGCGTGGCCACGTAAACCGGCGCGAAGCGGAAGAAGACGTCCTTATAGTCGAGCTCGTCCTGGAAGCGATTGGTCTTGAGCGGCTCGATCTTCTCGTCGGGGGCGATGCCGCCGCCGCCGTAGACGGTGCGGCCGGAGTCAGTGAGCTTGACCTCGCGGTTGCTGGAGTCGGAAGCGGGCCCGCCGCCGGCGTGATTGTAGTAGTCGTAAAGCGAGACCCCCTGGTAATTGCGCTGAATCAGGCGGCCGGAGGGCGTGTAGTAGTGATACGTGGTGAGGGCGAGGCCGGTGTCTTCGCTGAGGTTGTAGACGGTCTGCACCAGGCCTTTGCCGAAGGTGGTTTCACCCACGATGAGGGCGCGGTCGTGGTCCTGCAACGCGCCGGAGACAATTTCAGCGGCGGAGGCAGTATCGCGGTTGACCAGCACAACGATGGGAAAGGTTTTGCCGCCGTTGCCGTGAGTGGCCACGTAGTTCTGATCGGAGTAGGCGCGCCCGCGCTGGGTGACGATGGTTTGGCCTTTGGCGAGCAGCCGGTCGCAGACGTCCACGGCCTGGCTTAGCAGGCCGCCGGGATTCTCGCGCAGATCGAGCACCAGGCCCTTCAGGTCGCCAAAGCTATTGATGGCGTCGTCCATCTCCTCGCCGGTGGTTTCCTGGAACTCAGTGAGATGGATGTAGCCAACGCCGGGGCGGATTTCGAACTTGAGATCGATGGAGGGGTGGGGAATTTCGTCGCGGACGAGGTCGAAAATCAGCGGCTTGGGCTGGCCGTAGCGAACCATCGAGACCTGGACGTGCGTGCCCTTGGGGCCTTTGAGCGCCTTGGCTACCTCATCGGCGGTCCAGCCGTCAGTGGATTTGCCGTCGATCGCGGCAATCAGGTCGCCGGGGTGGATGCCGGCGCGGTAGGAGGGCGTGTCCTCATACGGGGTCACGACATAAACGTTGGTTTTGCCATCGTCGTTTTGCTGCCGGATGATCATGCCTACGCCGTAGTAGTGGCCGCGCTGGTCTTCGCGCATGCGGGCGTAGGCTTTGGGATCGTAGAAGTGCGAGTGCGGGTCGAGAACCTGTAACATGCCCGGGATGGCGCCGTCGTAAATGGCGTCATCGGCTTTACCGGAAGTGATGGGCTCGGCGTAGTTCTGCTCCACGACCGCGTAGACATCGGTGAAGGATTTCAGGCTGTCGCGGAGCTGGCTCTCATCCTGCGAGGCTTGAGCGCCCACGCGGCGCTCGAGAACGGAGCCGGCCACGGCGCAGACGGCGAAAAAGAGGGTGATGGCGAACAGTGCGCGTCGCGCACGGGGGGTCATAGACAAACCGAACCTCCGGACGGCAAACGCGCCGTGTGCCTGGCGGCGAACTCCCCCTCGCCCGAGAGCGAATCCGCCAGCTGCCGGATCGGCGCTCGATAAAAATTGACCTTGCCCGTTAACGGCAAGGCCGGCGAGATGGAAGAGCCGCTCGCACTGAGGCCGCGAGACCGTCTTCGGCTAAAGTATAGCACCGTAGGATTTGACGCGTACGGACCCGGCGCGGTAGCAGAGGGTTGCGGAGTCTACTTGCTGGAAAACGAGGCCCTATGGGCTGGCGAAAGCAGCAGCGGCCGTGCGCCCGCTTTCCGTTTCTGCTCTCCGGGGATTTACAATGGCGTCTATGCATCAGGCGGCAGAGGAACACGCGCCAGCCACCCGGCCGGTACCCGATTTTATGACTTTGAGACATCTTCGCATTTGCGCAGCGCTCGCGATCGCCACGGCGCTGCTTGTGGTCGCCAGCCTGACGCGGGGCCAGGCCAACGAGCCAGAGAGCCCCTATGGCGGAACGACGGTGGAGGACATCATCGTCCGCGTCAACGACCAGATCATCACCCAGTCAGACTACGAACGCGCGCTGAACGAGCTGGACCAGGCGGGGCGGCAGCGCGGCGCATCGATGCAGGAGATGGCAACGGCGCGCAAGGATCTGCTGCGCAACCTGATCGACCAGCAACTGTGGCTCTCGAAGGGCAAGGAACTGAGCATAACCGGCGAGACAGAACTGGTGAAGCGCCTGGACGAGTATCGCAAGCAATACAACCTGGACTCGATGGAGGACCTCGAGAAAGCGGCCAAAGAACAGGGCGTTTCGTTCGAGGACTTCAAGGCCAGCATCCGCAACCAGATCATCACCCAGGAGGTGATGCGGCAGGAGGTTGGGGAACACATCCAGATCACGCTGGGCGAGGTGGAGCGGTACTACGAGGCGCACAAACAGGATTATGCGCAGCCGGAAAGCGTGCGGCTGGGCGAGATTCTCATCGCGATGGGGCAGGCGGACGAGGACGATCCGGCCAAGGTGGCGGCGGCCAAGGCGAAGGCCGACGACATAGAAGCCAGGCTGCACGCGGGCGGCGACTTTGCGCAGTTGGCGCGGAGCTTCAGCGAAGGTTCGACGGCTGCCTCGGGCGGCGATCTGGGGCAGTACAAGCGGGGCCAACTGCCCAAAGTGCTTGAGGACAAGACATTCGGCCTGAGCGCGGGGCAGTACACCGAACCGATTCTCACGCGGCAGGGCTACATCATCCTGAAAGTGATACAACACACCCCCGGCGGGCCACGGCCCTTCAAGGACGTGCAGGATGACGTGGGACAGGCGTATTACATGAGCCTGATGGAGCCGGCGATACGCGACTATCTGAGCAAGATGAGGAATGAGGCCTTCATCCAGATCAAGCAGGGATATGTCGACGCCGGTGCGACGCCCGCCGAACTGCATTCGAGCATCTCCTTCAGCGCGTACGTGCCGCCAGCACCCAAGAAGAAGGCTAAGGTGGAGCGGACGCGGTTCCGCGAGAGCACGCACACGTTCCGGCAGAAACCGGGAGCGGCCGCGCCACCAGCAGAACAGGCCTCGGCGACGGAGACAAACGCAGCGTCAACAACACCGGCGGCGGCCGAGAAAAAGAAGAAGAGCAGAAAGAAGGAAGAAGCCGCCACAGAGAAGCCCGGCAAGCGAGAAAAGATCCGCTATGGGCAGGCGCCGCGCGAAACGCTGCCCGCCGCCACAAGCAATACGGCCACGGAGAATGCGGGCGCGCTGCCGGAGACGGCCTCGAGCACGGAGCAGCCGGCCAATCCGCTGGAGCCTACCGCTCCCACGCCACAGAGGACCCGGTTCAGCGATCGCGCGCGAGCGCCAAAGAAGTCAACGGCGGGCAGAGGTGAGGCGCAGGCGGGTTCAGCAGGGCCCACGCCACCAGGTGCGGCCGAGGTTGCCGACCAGCAGACACAATCGGCTCCGCTGGGCATCGCGGGCGACACATCGAACAAGAAGAAGAAGAAAGCAGCCAACGCCGTCGCGGAGAAGACCCGCCTGGCGAACAAGAAGAAGAACCCTGAGGAGTCCCAGCCCAAGCCGGTGCAGCAGCCGACGCCCATTCCTGCCGTGCCCGGAGCGCCTGCGCCTGCCGACCACCCTACGGCGCCCCAGCCTCAGCCGGACTCACAGCCGACCGGGTTATAGCGCCACGGCTCAGACAAGAGAACCAAGGGCGGGCCTGGGAGCCGATTCCCGGGCCCGCGGTGTTTTTGGCGTGCGTGGCATTTCGGCCCGGAGCGGGATTTTTTGGCAGCGCAGGCCAATTGCGTTAATCTTCTCGGCAGAATGAAAGACATCTACATCGCCGATCTGATGGGCTTTGACGAGGGAAAGCTCTTCGAAAGCTTTTTTCTCGTTCTGGCCAAGCAGCAACGAACCACAAAGCAAAACAAGCCGTACCTGAACCTGATCCTGGGCGACAAGACCGGGCAAATCGAAGGGCGCGTGTGGGATCCGGGCGACCCGCGCATCGCCAGAGAATTCGAGCGCGGCGATCTGGTGAAGGCGCGCGGCAGCGTTTCGAAGTACGAGGATCGTACGCAAGTGAAGGTGGATCAACTGCGCCTGGCGCTCGAGGGCGAGGCGGACAAGATGGACATGCTGCCCGCGACCACGCGCAATGTGGACGAGCTGTGGACCGCGCTCGAAGCGAGTGTCGCGAGCCTTACGAATCCCGATTTGAAGCGGCTGCTGGATGCGGTGCTGGACGATCCCGCGATGGCGCAGGCGTACCGCGAAGCGCCAGCGGCGCGGCAACTGCATCATGCGTGGCTGGGAGGGCTTCTGGAGCACGTGGTGAGCCTGCTGGGATTGGCCGACCGCGTGGCGGCGCATTATCCCATGCTCGACCGCGATCTGCTTGTCACAGGCGTTGTGTTGCACGATATCGGCAAGATCCGCGAGCTGAGTTGGGAGACTGGATTCGACTACACGGTGGAAGGCGTGCTGCTGGGGCATATCCAGATGGGTGTGGACCTGGTGGAGAAGACGATTGCCGGGTTACCCGGATTTCCCGACCGGCTGCGCACGCTGGTGCTGCACATGATCCTGGCACATCACGGCAAGCTGGAGTTCGGCTCGCCCAAGCTGCCCATGATTCCCGAAGCCCTGGTGCTGAACTTCCTCGACGATCTGGACGCGAAGATGCAGGCCATGGCCAGCGAGTTCGAGCGGTCGGCGCGCGAGGGCAGAGCGCCGGATGAGATGACGGGAAAGGTATGGGCGCTGGATCAGCGGCAGCTGCTGAACACGAGGGCGTGGCTGGGAGAAAAAGTCAGGGAGTAGGGGTAGGGTCTAAGCAAGGCGCGCCGTAAATGGACATTATCAAGATGGTCGTTCAGCTAGTCACTGGCCTCGCTTGGCCGGTGGTTGTGTTGTTGGTTGCGTTCATGTTCAAGAGAGAGCTTCGATTACTTTTGAGCCGGATCTCCCATTTCAAGTACAGGGATTTGGAGTTTAAGCTCGCATTGGCGGAGGCCGAGAAGAAGGCGGATGTCATTGAACAAACGGCCCGCTTTTCTTATCGTTCCTCTTCAGATATAGATTCCAAGCTCGAACAACTGCGTCGGATCGCCGATGTCTCCCCACGCGCCGCAATAATGGAAGCGTGGATATTGGTGGAGGATGCGGCGGCGCAATCGGGATTCATTCAAGGGGCCGACACACCGCGTATAAACGCGCCAAGCTTTGTCCTATGGCTTGTGCGGGATGGAAAGCTACCGGCCGGCAGCGATGAATTAGTCACGCGCTTGAGGAACCTGCGAGATCAGGCGGCTGCTCACAAGATGGCGCAAACCCCTCCCTTCGAGTTGACGCGGGAGGACGCTGATCGATATCTGCAGCTTGCTGCGAAGGCATCATCGATGATCTTAGGTCCCGAGAAGTGAGCTGGGCGCTCAACTCAGCCTCCAGACCGCATCGGGTTGATGAATTTCAATCCTGCGAAGTGTTTTTCGTTGTCCGTCACCAGGATGCAGTCGTTGGCTTCAGCGATGGCTGCGAAGATCATGTCGAGGCCGCTTCGCGGACGGCCCGCATTCGTTCCTTCGGCCATCAAGTGTCCCCAGATTAGACCGGCCTTTTCGTCAAACGGCAGTATGTGTCCTGCGAATGCCGCTTGCGGGCCGCTTGCCCCAAAGAACCAACGCTCCAACTCCGATCGCCTTTTGCCCGCCTGCCTTTCCCGTACTCCTCGCCAAATCTCGGCCACAGTCATGGATGCAATATAGAGATTTTCCTGCTCCTGCTCGTCCAGCCAGGCCAGCAGCGACGAGGACGGCGAGGGTTTGGTCGGATTACTGAGGATATTTGTGTCGAGCAGGTATCGGCTCACAGGTCGAGCTTTCGTCCTTCTTCGAATGGGCGCGTGAGGTCGAGTTCAGCCAGTGGCCAACTGCGCAAGATTTCCAGGATGCCACCCTTAGTGCTGGCCTTCTCTGAGATGGTTTGACGCATTGAGGCACGCATCTTCTCGGCTTCCGGAGTGGTTTCCGCCAGTTTGCGGGCCACCTCACGGATCAGCTCACGGTCCTTCTTCAGAGCCAGCACCTCGAAACGCGCCATACCGCGTTTGCTCAGGCGCTTGCGATAATTTTCAACTGCGCGTGCCTGCGATGGGCTACCCATGACGTCCTCCTACTTATATCCAGTAATATATCCTGAAACAGGGTGAGACGACAAGCAGCTCAGGCGACAAACCAACCCCACTGCTCTTTGGTGAGCGGGACGACGGAGAGGCGGCCGATGAGCAGGAGCGGGGAGTGGGCAAAGAGCTTCTCTGCCTTGATTTGGGCGAGGGTCTTCGGGTGCTTCAGGCGCTTGCCCGTCTTGACGCGGACGATGGGAACTTTGGGGTCGGTCGAGTCAACGCTCAGGACCGTGCCCATCCCGACAGCCGTGCGTTCGTCGCCGGTGTGATAGAAAATCCACTTCGTTCCGGGCTTCATCTCGCGCAGGTGCTTGACCGCGGTGGGATTCGTGACGCCGTCCCACACGGTCTCGCCGTCGCGCAGCAGGTCGTCGAAGGAGTAGACACCGGGCTCGGATTTGAAGAGGAAGTAGGTCATGGCAGGTGTCAGGTTTCAGGGGTCAGGGATCAGCCGGTAACTCGCAGATTCTCACTCTACGCGACTACCTCTTAGGTTCCGGTGGCCGTTCCTCTTGGCCCGGCTTTAATGGCAGTCCCGGTTTGCCGATATGGCGAGCTAGCTTGCGTTTCCAACCAGAGGGATGAAAAAGAGTGTTCGCCCCGTTGGCTAGCACATCCGAAGCTGTTTCATCCCACAAAAGATGCCCCGAAGCGTCAAAGCACTGAAAATAGACCGTGGCTGTCGGGTTGCCCAACGAAAGAGCCGATTCCACCCTAACGTACAACAAACTGTCGGCACCAGTCTTCGGTAGCATCTCGATTAGGGTGGACAGCGGCATATAACCAGTTTCTCTTGCGTTTGTAAACTTTTGCATCCCGTCATTGGCGATCTCCACGCCATTTGTGCCTAGGAAGTCGAGAATGTCCATAGAGACGCTCTCAAACTCACCAGAACCATGCCCGGCAACCCAAACGCCTCGGTGTTTTTCCGCCTGACCTTGCAGCGGCGCAAATGCTTGCGAGTTCGATGAAGTTAGGGTACCCAACTTTCCACGCACGTAATTAATCGGGATCGTGAAATTCAGGTTCTCCCCATTCACGACCTTGAAGGACATAACTCCAACTGCTTCCCCGTTCCGATTTAACAAGGGTCCGCCGCTGCTTCCGGGACTTGCCGCCGCTGATGTCTGTAGGACGCGAACGCCTTCGTCGAGGCGGATGCCACTAATTAAGCCATTTGATACCGTTTGCTCAAGCCCCTGCGGAGCGCCGACCAGTAGCACCTCCTCACCTACCTGCACATCGTTCGAGTTGCCCAACGGTATCGTCGGAAGGTCAACCGCTTCGATCTTGAGGAATGCGAGATCATCGATAGGGTCTGAGCTGAGAAGGTACACGTTCCTGTAAACCTCCCCCGATGCGAGTTTGACCACCATCGCTGTAGCGTCGGCCACGACGTGGTGATTGGTAACTATGGTCCCGTCAGGCTTGATTACGAATCCGCTAGCCAAGCCCTTGTCAGTTTCTATAACCACGACCGCAGGGCGAGCGTGCGCAACGATTTCGGCCCACCCATTGGCCACGCTTTCGGTTCTGGATTGCGGACCTGCACTCGGCCCTCCTCCGGACGGGCTTTGGGGCGTTCCCTGAGCTATTGCGTGAATGGCGCAGATTGTGGCAAGCAAAGCGACTGCGAGCGAACGGGGCATTCCATCCCTCACTTGCGTTGGATTCTCCAAGGTTTCGGTCAACGTCGAATTATACGCTCTGCCTCGGCGGCACTGTTCCCTGGTCCCTACTCCCTATTCCCTGTCTTTTTGCGGATCTCGATGTTGAGGCGCTTGATCTTCTGGTTGAGGGTAGAGAGGGGGATGCGGAACTGCTCGGCGGCTTCGGTCTGGTTCCAATTCGAGCGCTCGAGTTTTTCGATGATGATGCGGCGCTCGATGACCTCGAGGATGTCGAAGAGCGAGGAGTTGGGATTGTGCTCGAGGAGAGCGTCCTGGAAGCTGCGTCCGGTGATGTGTCCGGGGAGCAGCTCGGCGCCGATGACGGGGCCGGAGGAGAGCACGACGCCGCGCTCGATGGCGTTCTCGAGTTCGCGCACGTTACCGGGCCAGTCGTAATCCATGAGGGCGCGCATGGCGTCGGGCGAGAGTTTGCGCGAGGCGAAGCTGTTCTCGCTGGCGTAGAAGTCGAGGAAGTGCTGGACGAGCAGCGGAATGTCTTCACGGCGGGCGCGCAAGGGCGGCAGATCGACGGCGATGACGTTGAGGCGGTAAAAGAGATCCTCGCGGAAGCGGCCATCGCGGACGGCCTGGCGCAGATCGACGTTGGTGGCGGCAAGAATGCGCACGTCCACCTGGATCTCCTGAATGCCGCCGAGGTGCATGAAGCGCTTGTCCTGGAGCACGCGCAGAATCTTGGACTGCGTGTCGAGGCCCATGGTGGCGATCTCGTCGAGGAAGAGCGTACCGCCGTTGGCCACCTCGAAGAGGCCTTTCTTGGAGGCAATGGCCGACGTGAAGGCGCCCTTGACATGCCCGAAGAGCGTAGACTCGAGCAGCTCGGAGGGCATAGCGCCGGTGTTGATGGGGACGAAAGGCTTGTCGCGGCGCGGCGAGTTGGCATGGATGGCCTTGGCGATGATCTCCTTGCCGGTGCCGCTCTCGCCCTGAATGAGGACGGTGGAGCGGCTGGGCGCGACCTGCGCGACGAGGTCGAAGACCTTCAGCATGGACTCGCTTTTGCCCACGATGTTGGCGAAGTTGTAGCGCTGCTTGAGGGTTCGCTTGAGCTGAAGGTTTTCCTCCTCGGCGCGTCGTCGGGCTACGGCGGAGCGGATGTCGGCGAGCAGCTTCTCGTTGTCCCAGGGCTTCTGGATGAAGTTCTCCGCGCCGGCGCGGATGGCCTCGACGACGTTATCCACGGTGCCGTAGGCCGTGATCATGATGATGGGCAGGTCGGGCTGCCGCTCCTTGAACTGGGGCAGGAGTTCGAGGCCGCTCTGGCCGGGCAAGGCGAGGTCGAGCAGGACCAGGTCGAAGGCCCTTTGATCGAGCAGGCGCAGTCCTTGCTCGCCGTTGGCCGCGGTTTGAACGGCGTAGTTTTCGAGTGAAAGCAACACTTCCAGCGATTCCCGGATGCCGGCCTCATCATCGACCACAAGGATGGAGGCCGCGGGAACAGCGCCGTCGCTTGCCGGGGCCGAAACCGGCACGTTCGTTGGCAATGTATCCTCTGCTGCGCGCTCAGGCATGGACGGAATTCCTTAATAGGGGAAACTCGAGATAGAACGTGGTGCCGGAGCCGACCGCGCTTTCCACATGGATTTTGCCGGCGTGTTCCTGAATGATGCCGTAAGAGACCGAGAGGCCAAGGCCGGTGCCTCGCCGGTCGCCCGACAGGTTCTTGGTGGTAAAGAAGGGGTCGTAGATTCGCTTGAGGTGCTCGGGCGCGATGCCGGAGCCGGAGTCAGTGATAATGGCCTCGACCTGGCCATTGACGAGCGTAGCCACGCGCAACTGCCCACCGCCGGGCATGGCGTCCTTGGCGTTCAGCAGCAGATTAAGGAAAACCTGCTGCAGTTTTCCGGGATTGCCGTGGATGGGCGGAAGATCGCCGACGAGATCGAGATCGACAAGAATCAGCGCGGTCTTGAACTGGTGTTCGAGCAGCGAAAGCGTGTCGCGAATCACCTGATTCAGATCGGTGGAGCGGAACTCGGTGGTCGAAGTGCGGGAGAAGTTGAGCAGGCCGTTGGCGATTTCGGCGGCACGGAAGCTCTGCTGCGTGATCTTGTCGAGCACGGGGCCGAGGCGCGCATCGCCGCGCAGTTGCTTGGCGAGCATCTGGGCGTAGGAGGAAATGACGGCCAGCGGCGTATTGATCTCGTGCGCGACTCCGGCGGCGAGCAGGCCGATGGAGCTGAGTTTATCGGCCTGGGCTAGCTGGGTTTCGAGGGTGACGCGCTCGGTGATGTCGTCCACCAGGACGATGCGGCCCACGGGAACGAAGTCGCGCGAGAGCAGCGGCGCAATGGCGATGTTGGTGGTGCGCTGCTCGCCGGCGCGCGTGGTGAGGGGGAACTTATAGAGGTGGTGCACGCCCTGCTCGCTGCCGAAACCTTCCAATGCCTCAATAAATTCCGCCGGGAAAACAGAGCCCAGTTCCTGGCCGATGGCCTCAGCGCGGCTGAGGGCGTACATGGCCTCCATCTGCGCATTCCAGCTTTCGATGCGGTCGCCGAGATCGGTGGCGAAGATGCCCACGTTGATGGACTCGACGATGTTCTCGTTGAACTCCTTGAGGCGCTCGAACTCGGCGATCTTCTCCTCCAGGCGCGCGTACAGGCTGGCGTTCTGCAGGGCGATGCCGATGTAGCTGGCCAGCGATTCGAGCAGCTCGACGTCTTCGCTCGACAGGAAGTCGCCGCCCAGCGTGCGGCCGAGGCCGATGACGGCGATGGTGCGGCTGGCGGCCTCTCCGTTCTCGAGATGCACAGGGGCCACGCGGCACGGCAGGTAGTAGTTCAGGTCGAGCAAGGCCGCGGCGCGCTGTTGATCCGGCGGCAGATGAAGGACGGCTTGAGCATTCTCAAAAAAGATGTGCGAGTGGTCCTTGGCGCGGTCGAAGTTGAGGAAGCCGAGGGCCAGATCGTCCTGAGCGACGTTGATCTCTTCGGGCAGGCCGTGAGAAGCAGCCAGGCGCAGGCGGCCAGACTCCTCGGTGAGGAAGATGGCAACGCGGGCGACCAGAAGAGTGCGCGGCAACTGCTCGACGATGGAATTCAGCAGGGCCTGGAGATCGGTTTCGGAGCTGAGGCCGCGGCCGAACTCGACAAGGGCACTGCGGTAGTCGTAGCGATGGCGGTCGAAGGCGCGGTCGACCCAGCCCTGAATGCGGCGCTTGAGGGGATCGAAGACGGCAGCCGTGACCAGAATCGCGATGACCAGCGCCCACTCGCGCCACTCGAGCATGGTTTCAGGCAGGCGCTCATGAACCACTTCGGCGATGAGCGCAATGATGCCGAAGTATCCACCGAGAATGAGAGCCGTGGCCAGCGTGTAGGCGACGCCGCGCTTGAAGATCAGGTCGGTGTCCATCAGGCGGTAGCGGACGATGGCCCAGGCGAAGGTGAGCGGCAAGAACACCAGCGAGAGACCGGCCAGATTGGTCAGTAGTTGCGGCGGATTCAGGTGCAGAAGATAGGGAATGGCATAGAAGCAAGTGAATGGAAGCACCGCGAGCAGGGTGCCACGCGTAACCCACTTCAACTGCTGGCGCAGCAGCGGCGTGGTGGCGCGGCTGTAACTGCGCAGGAAGAGCAGCGCGGCAAGCACGTAGAAAATGGCGTCGTAAGCGGTGGCGATCTGGTTGAGCCGGTCGAGAAGGAGCTTGGTGGCCTCGCGCGTTCCGATCGACCAGAGCCACAAGGCGAGCAGCCCGGCGCCGGGAGCGTAGACGATCGGCAGAAGCCAGCGACGACGGAGGCGCTTGAACCGCTCCTCGGGGAAGCTGAGCGCAAAGTGCAGGAAGAGCGCAGGCTGCAGCGCCTCAGCCACTACATTCGTCCAGAAGACGGCCCAATCCAGCGTGTCGAGCTTGGTAGTGTATTTGAGCGCGTAGAGGGCGAAAGACACCAGGCAGAAGAGGAAGAAATGCGTGGACCGGGGTGCGCCCCAGCGGCGGAAGAGAACGTAGAAGCCAATGAAGAGATAAATCAGCCCGATGATGCGCAGGCCCAGCTCCAGGCTGCGATCCAGCGGCTCGGGGATCATTTTGACCGGCGCATCGAGGGGAATGCCGTCGCGCGTGATGGTGTAGTAGACCTGGCCGTAAGAACCGGCGGTGTAGAGCGCGCGCTCCAGATCGGCAACGCGTGTGACGGCCGTGACGCCCGTGGTGGGACTGTCGCTCACGCCCGTCAGCAGGTCTCCCACCTGGATGCCTGCACGCTGACCGGGCTTATCCGGCAGAACCTTTTCGGCTCGGAGGCCTCCGGCGGCCTCGCGCCACCACACTCCGTCGTCGGGCTGCTGGAACGCCCGCTCCTGGAGAAGGTTGAACACGGCCAGCACGAACAGCGCCGCTGTAGCCAAGGCCAACAGCGTTGCCTGCACGCGGTTAAGGAGGCTTGTCTCCATGGTGGGATTTTCGCTACGCCTATTGCTTTATAAGCACGTCAGTTGCCACGCAGAAAAGAAACGCCGACAAGCTGGGGACCTCAGTCCAATTGCCTGAGAATACACATGATATGGACTAGATGGCGCCCGGAAAGGTCAACCCACAGTGAAGTAGATCACAGAGCAGGTGCAAAAAACAAGAGCGGACATCCAGAGAATAGAATCCACCTGTGAAAAATGGGAGATCGATGGTCCCTGGGCGCTATTTGACAAGCGCATGCAAACACGGGGTTTTCGTAGGGCCCTAACCCGGCTTGCGCCGCAATCCATCGAGCGCTCTTCAGCACGGGATGAGGTTCAGGTTCCTGTTGCCGAGGTCTCACGCGACGCCCTGCGACGATTGACGCTGTGCAAGACCGGGATTAATCTTCGACTAGTGTTTCCATCGACTGATTGGGAGCCCCTCTCGACGGCCGGACGGCGCGAGGGCGCGGAGGTTTGGCTGTGCGCAGGGAGCATTGGCGCCGTGGTGTCTGCCGGCGGATTTGCCTCAGGGATCATAACTCGCAGCCAACTGTCCGCCACCCGGCAGAGATCGGGTAATCGTGGCTGATTTCCCAACTCTCGGCATGGCAGGCGCCGCGGCGATCGCAGACCCTCAAGAGGATGCCGCGCGAACGGTTGTTGTCCGTTCATCCCTCGAAGGCCAGGCAATTTCTCCGCACCGCTGGATGACGGCCATCGCCGTGATGTCGAGCGCGGTGATGCAACTACTCGACACATCGGTGGTCAACGTCAGCCTGCCGCACATCGCCGGCTCGCTTTCCTCGAGCGTGGATGAGGCGACGTGGGTGCTGACCTCCTACCTGGTGGCCAACGCCATCGTTCTGCCGATTACGGGATGGCTGGCCGGCGTGCTGGGCCGCAAGCGGCTGCTGCTGCTTGCCGTGACCGGGTTCACGATTTCGAGCCTGATGTGCGGGCTGGCTCCCAATCTGCCCATGTTGATTGTTTTTCGTGTTTTGCAGGGCTTTACCGGCGGCGGGCTGCAGCCGCTTTCTCAGGCCGTGCTCCTCGAGGAGTTCCCGGGCAGGGAGCAAGGCAAGGCAATGGCCTTCTGGAGCCTGGGGATTATTGCCGCGCCTATCATGGGTCCTACGCTGGGCGGCTGGATCACCGACACCTGGACCTGGCGCTGGGTCTTCTTCATCAATTTGCCGGTGGGCGTCCTCAGCCTGCTCCTCATCTCGCAGTACGTCGTCGATCCGCACTACCTGAGGCGCCGCTCCCTGGGCATGGATGCCTGGGGCATCGGCATGTTGGCCGTGGGCATGGGCGCACTGCAAATCATGCTCGACAAGGGGCAGGAGAAGGACTGGTTCGGATCCAACCTGATTCGCGCGCTGTGCGTAATCGCCGTGGTTTGCCTCACGGCCTTTGTGCTTCGCGAGCTGCGGGCAAAGGACCCGATTGTGCACTTCGCTCTGCTGCGCTCCCGCACCTTTGCCTCGGGCGTCGCTTTGGCCACCTTGATGGGGTTCGTTCTCTACGGCAGCCTGGTCCTGCTGCCGCTGTTTATGCAGACCTTGCTGGGCTGGACGGCGACAACGGCGGGAATCTGGAACAGCCCGCGCGGCATCGGCACCGCGCTGTGCATGCCTGTGGTCGGTTATCTGCTGGGCAAGGGATGGGACGCGCGCTGGATGCTGATCTTTGCCTTTGCCCTCGCGGGCGTTTGCTTCTTCGGATACGCGCGGATGACGCTCGACTCCGGAACCTGGGACATCTTCTGGATTCAGATCGTGCAGGGCTTTGGTCTGGGCTTCCTCTTCGTGCCTCTCACCACGCTAACCATGAGTCCGATTCCCAAAGCGGAGACGAGCTATGGCACGAGCCTCTACAACACCATGCGCAATATCGGCTCCAGCATTGGCATCTCGTTCGTGACCACGCTGGTGGCGCGCCGCAGCCAGTTTCACCAGCAAGTCCTCGGCGATAAGATCACGGCATCGAGCGCCATCGGACAGCAGACCTTTGCGCGCCTCACGCCTTTCCTGGCGCATCAGGGATTCGATCATGTGACGGCAGCGCACAAGGCCGGCGGCCTCGTCTATAGGCTGCTCGGTCAGCAGGCTGCGCTGCTCAGCTATGAGGACGCCTTTCACCTCATGGGGATTTTCTTCCTGGCCAACATCCCCCTAGTGCTGCTGATGCGCGGCGCGGAGCACAACCGGCGGCACCGCAAGGAGCCGTAAGGCGGCTCGCTCACCCCCGCAGCCAGTAGGGCTTCGTAACCACCACGGTAAGCTCCGCGAATTCAGCGTCGGTGAGCCGAAACGCCGCCGCGCTCACGTTCTCTTCGAGGTGCTTCACGTTGCTCGTTCCCGGGATAGGCAGCGTGACCGGCGAGCGCCGCAGCAGCCAGGCCAATGAGACGACCCCCGTGGAAACCTGGCGCGCGGCGGCGATCTTTTCTACAACCTCGTTGGCCTTGTGGCCTTGCGCCATCGGCCCCCAGGGCAGAAAGGCGATGCCGTTGGCCTCGCAGTAGTCGAGCACAAAATCCCACTCGCGGTCGGAAAAGCTGTAGCGGTTCTGCACGCACACGATGGGAACAATCTTCCGCGCGCGCTGAATGTGTTCGAGCGTGACGTTGGATAGACCCACGTGACGGATCTTGCCCTGCTCCTTGAGCCGCGCCAGAGCCTCAATTGAAGCGTCGAACGAAACCGCGGGATCGGGAATATGAAGCTGGTAGACGTCAATGCGCTCCAGGCGCAGGCGCTTGAGGCTGCCTTCGATGGCCTGCTCGATGTGCGCCGGGCTGGCGTTGTGCTGCCAGACGCCGGGGCCGTGGCGCGTCCATCCGGCTTTGGTGGTGATGACGAGACCGGCCGGGTAGGGCCAGAGCGCCTGCGCGATCAGCTCTTCAGAGACGTCGGGGCCGTAAGAGTCGGCGGTGTCGATAAAGTTGACGCCCAGTTCGACGGCGCGGCGGAGGGTGGCAAGCGCTGCGGCAACGTTGGCGGGAGGGCCCCAGATGCCTTTTCCGGTGATGCGCATGGCGCCGAAACCCATGCGGTTGACGGTCAGATCGCCGCCGAGAGTGATGGTTCCCGCTTGCGCAGCGGGCGAAGATGCGATGGGCATTGCGATGTCTCCTTAGACCGTGACTTCCCAACCCGGTTCGTAGGTGCGAGCCCAGAATTTCATGGCCTCGGGATCGTTGAGGATGTGCGCGGTTTCAGTGTCGAGCCGCAGCAGGCGGCCGGCGAACCAGGCGATGTTGGAAAGCAAGAGCATAGTGGCGGTGACGTTGGCGACCGCGATGGGCGAGTGGAGCTCTTCCTGGCCGCGAATGGCGGCGATGAAGTTGGCGAAGTGGGCGTCGGTCATGGAATCGGCGCCGATCAGGTCGCTGGTTGAGGTGTCATGGCCGATGCGATAGGCGTCTGTCTGCTTGCCCTTCCAGTCGAACACGTCGTAGCCGTCGCGGTCGAGAACCACCGAGCCCTTAGCGCCGTAGATGACCGACCCGCGTTCGCGGCCGTAGAGACGCATTCCCTGGCGGCTCCGGCCCTCCCAGGAGATGGTTTTTCCGGGGTACCCGAAATCGGTGACGATGGTGTCGTAGAACTCCCAGTCGTCCTGGAATTGGTAGCGGCCGCCGGTCGCGGTGACGGTCTGGGGGTATTCCGCTTTGAGGGCCCAGCGGCAGATGTCCACCTCGTGGGTGCCGTTGTTCAGGGTTTCGCCGGTGCCATAGCGGCGCAGCCAATGCCAGTTGTAGGGATGAATATTGTCCTTGTATTCACTGCGCGGCGCGGGGCCCTGCCACAGGTTCCAGTTGAGCGAGACGGGCACAGGCACGACCTTGCCGAAGCCCATCGAGCCGCGCGTGTTGACGTACCAGGCTTTGGCAAGATAAGCATCGCCGATGAGCCCGTCATGAATCTGCTGGATAAGCTTGATGGTGAAGGCGGAGGAGCGCTGCTGATCGCCGACCTGGACCAGCTTGCCATATTTTTTTTGCGCGGCGACCAGCAGCTCGCCTTCGCGCGGGTTGTGGCTGGAGGGCTTTTCGACGTAGACGTGCTTGCCGGCCTTGAGCCCGAGCACGGCCATGGGCGTGTGCCAGTGGTCGGGCGCGGCGATGGTGATGGCGTCGACCTCAGCGGACTCGAGAGCGTGGCGAAAATCGCCTTCGGCTCTGGGCGCGTAGCCGAGCGTTTGCCCAGCTTCCGCGGCGAATTTGGCCAGGATCGCGGAATCGACGTCGCAGACATACGCGACGCGAGCCGTCTTGCTGTTGGCCCGCAACGAAGAGAGATGCGCGTGGCCGCGGCCGTTGAGGCCGATCATGGCAAAGTTCAGGCGATCGTTGGCGCCCAGAATCCGGGCGTAGCTTTTGGCCGTGGAGGCAAACGTCGAACCCGCCACGCCCGCGGCCAGCCCGCCAACAAAGTTCCGTCGCGAAATCATTCGATTCTCCATTCAATTGAAAGCGGGAAACACCCGCCGCAGCAACAGATTATACCGTCGTTCAAATGGGTCTGCGGCAACCGGCACGGCCAAAGAGCACTGCGCAATGGAAAGAACCGGCGCACGGCGATTTCGCAACAGAACACTGAATTTTCGGGCTCGTTGCAGCCTGTCTGCACCTATACTGGCGTCGGATTCGGCACGAAAATGGATGGGGGGTTGTAAACTTGCGCCGCAACAGAGCGTCTACCAAAGTGATGGCAGCAGGAACAGCCGTAAAGCCGATCACCGCGGAAGCGGCAGAGGAGATGGCCGCGCGCGAGTTTGCGAGCATCGTCGAAAGCCATCGGCCGCAGATCTTCCGGTTCCTGCTGGCTTCTCTGCAGGACGTGGATCTGGCGGAGACGCTGACCCAGGAGTGCTTCCTGAAGGCGCACCGGAATTGGAAGCATTTCCGCGGCGATTCGAGCGCGATGACCTGGTTGATGCGGATTGCCATCAACCTGCAAAAGGACTACTGGCGCAACCGGCGGATGCAGTTCTGGCGGCATACGCAGGCTCACGCCGTGGAGCTGGACGAGGCCGGCGAATGGCTGCCGAACGGAGAGCGGAATGCCGAGCAGCAGATGCTGGCGCGGGAACAGGTGGCGCAGGTTTGGAAGGCGGTTAAGCGCCTGAGCGAACGGCAGCGCACGGTGTTTTTGCTGCGTTACGTTGAGGAGCGGGAGTTGAGCGAGATCGCGCAAGCTACAGGATTGAGCGAGGGTACGGTGAAGGCGCACCTTTCGCGGGCGTTGGGGAGAGTGCGCGCGGAGTTGAGAGGAACACTATGAATTTGAGGGATAAATTTGCGGGGGAGATCGAAGATCCGGCCGTGGCCGAGGCGCTGAACAACTTCAAGGCCAGCGTGCATGCCTGGAGTGAAGCTGCGTACAACCGGCCGCGAACCGTGGTGAACGCGGCGCGGCCTGGCTGGCGGCTGGCGACGGGCTTGGCGCTGGGATGCGTGCTAGCGGCGGGCGCGGCGGCAGGAGTCGTACACGAGCGCCATCAGCGGCTGGAACTGGCGCGGATTGCGGCGATTAAAGCAGCGGCGCAAAAGACCGCGCAGGAGCGCACGGCAGCCAGGCAGTCTGTGCCTGCGAGTGCCCCAATTGAGGCGGCCGCGCGGCCCACGCCGGCGAATACGAAGGCAAACAAAGAGGATTCGGACTTGCTGGCGACGGTAGACAGAGATGTTTCGCGGGAGGTGCCGGCGGCCATGGAGCCTCTGGCGCAACTGGTGGAAGAGAACGGAACCAATTAAGAAACCCAAAGAAAAAAGAGGACACAGAGAAGGCGAGAAAGGATCCCTTGCGACACAAGGGGAGAAACCAATGAGGATACTGAAAACTTTACGACTGGTTTTGGCTTTAGCGGGAGTGTTGATGGCTGGAGGTTGGGCGTGCGCGCAAGGGCCCGGTGGACCAGGCATGGAACCTGGATTCGTGCAGAATCGGCCTCCCA
>JBEKXX010000052.1:0-19973 GCA_049511595.1 Occallatibacter sp.
CTCTTCCACCTGCACAATGTGATAGCCGAAGCTGCTCTTTACAATCTCGATGTCGCCGATCTTCTGGTTGAAGATCGCATTGTCGAACTCCGGCACCATCTTGCCCCGCTGCGCAAAGCCCAGTTCGCCGCCGGAGTTCTTGCTGCCTGGATCGTCGGAGTACTTCTTGGCCAGCTCGGCCCAGCTTCCGCCCGCCTTCAGCAGTTTCAGAATCATCTCCGCCTTGGCCTTGGCCGCGGCATCGGTCTTGGCGTCGGCGCCAGCGGGCACGCTGATCAGAATGTGGCGGGAGCGCGCCTGCTCCGGCGCCGAATAGTCGCTCTGGTGCTGGTTGTAATACTGCTGAATGGCTTGCTGGCTGGGCGGCGCAACGCCGCCGGGAACCTGGCTCTCGGTGAACGCGAAGTAAGCGATCTTGCGCTCCTCCGGCGCCGCCTGCGCATAGCGCGCCGCGTTCGTCTTAAAGAATGCCTCCAGCTCGCTATCCGAGGGATCGATCGTCTTGCGCAGGCCGTCAGCCGAGATCACAGCGTAGTCGAACTTGATCTTGATGTTCTGCTTGCGGTAAGCCTCACGGACTTCCTGGTCGCTCACCGCGATCGCGCCCGTGATGAGGGCCTCCAGCCGGCGGATCGTAATCTCGGCTTTGATCTGGTTCTCGAAATCCGTCACTGACTCGTGCAGCCGCTCGTCGATCAACTGCCGGTAGGCCTCGTCGCCGATGTACTTGCCATCGGGGTAGAGAACCTCGCCCGTCTGGCCGGTGCGCAGATACTTGCGCACGTCATCGTCGCCGGCGTGGATCCCGAGCTTGTTAGCCTCCTGTAAAAGCACCTCCTGCTGCACCAATTGCTGGCCTATCTGCTGCTCGTAGTACTGCACGATCATGGGATTGCCGGCGTACTGCGGATCGCGCTGCTGCAACTGTTGTTCCGCGATCTGCTCCACGCGCGCCTGTTTTATGGCGTCGCCGGAGGAGAAAATCCGGCTATACCAGTGCGGATAGACGACAGCGTACGTGTCGGGCGACGATGAGCCCATGCCGCTGAGGCCGGGGATCAGGTATAACACCATGGTGATAGAAGCGGCGCCGATGACAACCACGATCAGCGCCTTGACCATGCGGCTTTCTGTTTGCAGGAAACGAATCATGGATGAACCTGGACCTTCAACTCTCTACGCGCAGGCAGACTGAACCGGCGGAGGGCGGCACAGAGTCTGCTGCTCCTGCGGCGCGGCTGCGGATGCGCAGTTCTCGCTCGATACGACTCTGCCATTATAGACGACGGCGTGGAGCGGCCGTCGCGCGGGGGATCGTCGCGCGCCAACGCACAAGGGGCACCCCGCAAACAGGATGCCCCTTGTGCCTTTCCTCCGCAATTTCTTTTTGACTGCTCCCGAGTTCCTACGTCCCTGAGCCACTCGTACTTACCGCCAATAGTAGGCCCCGCCGACCAGGTAGTATGGCCGGTAGTAGACTGCCGGATATCCGTACGGGTAGCCCGCATAGCCGTAGCCGGCGTAGTACCGGGGCCCGTAAGGTCCGCGCCGGTAGAGGCTAGGCCCTCCGGGATAGAGACCCTCGGCCAGCCGCGCCGCTTCTTGCGGGCTCACCGGCGCAACCGTGAGCGGTGAATCGATGTGGAACGTGACCAACGCCTCGGCGGGAATCCACACGCGCGGTCCGGGCGAGGCGGCCGAAGCAGCCGTACCCGCGGCCACGCCGGCGCCTGCGCCGATGGCGCATCCCGCGCCGCGGCCCACCGCGCAGCCAATAATGGTGCCGATTATGCCGGCGCCCACGGCGTTTCTCACCGTCTGGCCCGCCTTATTCGGCCCCTTCACCTTGAACTGATCGGAAGTGAGCGGGTAGTTTCGTCCCCCCAGATCGAGCGAGGTGAGGGTCAGCGCCAGCACCGAACTCCCGGCCAATTTGCCCGAGCCCGCATTCTGGCTCTCGGTGACTACGCCGTGCACGACGGCGCCGCGCGGAATGGCCAGAACGCCGCCGATGGCCACGTCCTGAATCACCGTAAATTGCACCGGCTCGCCATCCTTGGCCCTCTTGCTATCCACCGGCTCGCTTGTCCGCACCTGAAGTAAAGTTCCCGGCGGAATGGTCACAGGTCCCCTGGGCTGCTCATAGGCCGGAGCAGCAGGCGCGGGCGGGTACTGCGGATATTGCGAGTACTGCGGACTCTGGTATTGAGGCCGCTGTGGCGGAGGCGGCGGATAACCACCCTGCTGCGGATAGCCGCCTTGCTGCGGATAAGCCGGCTGCTGCGGATACGGCGCCGGGGCCTGAGACTGACCCTGGTCCGGAGCAGGACCCGGAGGCGGCAGGCCCGCCATATTCTGCTGCGCCTGCGACTGGTCGGCGTCGGGCATTTCATCGGGGGGCGGAGCCGGCTGCATGGGCTGCGCCTCCGCGCCCGGATTGCCAATCTGCAGGTTGTTGTGCACCCTGGTCACGCCGTCTACGTGCGCAGCGATCGACTCGGCCAACTGCTTCGACGCTTCGCTCGAAACCGTTCCGGAAAGCGTGACCTCTCCCTGAATGGTTGCCGCGGTGATCAAGTCGTTTTTCAGGGCCGCCGAAGCATCGAGCGCATGCACCACATCCATCTCAATCTGTCCGTCCGTGCGCTGCCCCTGTTGTGCCGCCGGCTGATCCTGAGGTTGCGCCGCCGCGCCCGCATCCTGCGCAAGCGCGGTCATGGCGCACAGCACGGTCACCCCTACCCATGCCATGAGCTGCGTGCTCACCTTCTGCATCAAGGGTCGATTCATTCTCATCTTCTCCTCTGCCGTCATTCCCCGACGGCTCGATGCCGCGCTGGGGGAAATGGCATATCGAACCTGCTTCTCCGGCCCAACCCGTTAGACGAGACTCGGCTGAGCCTGTTACCGGGTTAAACCCCGTCTCCGGCAGAAAGTTTCCTATGTCAGCGCCTCGTTCACCGCCGCGCCCAGGGCCTTAAGCCCCGCGGACACTCCGGCTCCCAGATGAACCCTGAGGGCCCGGCGTCCGCGCGATTCCAGCACCGCCAGATCCCCGGCCGCCTGAGCGTCGATGACCACGCCAAAGCTGTACTTCTGGTAGGGAATGTCTATATCCCCGGCATGGTCCGCGGTGATCTGCAGGAAGACGCCCGTGTTCGGGCCGCCCTTGTAGTCCTGCCCGGTGGAGTGCAGGAAGCGCGGGCCGAAGCCGAGGCAGGTGGCCACGCGCTTTCGGTCGCGCACTGTGTGCCGGAACTCCTGAATAGCCGCCTCATGCTCACCGAACATGGGCAGAAAAGCCACCGTAGCGAAGTAGTCGCCGGCACGAAGCTGATCCAGGTGCGCGCGCAGAATTCCGGCGAGGGTTGCACTGGGAGCCGCGGCCTTCAGCTTGGCCGCGTACTCGCCGGTGGCGTAGAGCGCAAACGGGGTTCCCGCGTCGTCCTTTCCCGTGAGGAACGGCTTGCGCTGCGGTAGAGTGCCAGTCTTTTCGTATTCAGAGGTCAAAGCGCGGGTCTCTACCTTCGCCGACTCCACGTCCGGCTGGTTGAACGGGTTGATGCCCATCACCGAGCCGGCAACGGCCGTCGCAATCTCCCATGTGAAGAACTGCCCGAAGATCTCGTAGAGATCGGCAATCTCGATGGAAACGACCGGGTGGCCGGCGGCTTCAAGGGCGGCGACTTTGTCGTCCTGGCTGGCATCGGCCGTGCCTTTCAGTCGCACATAGACAAAGAAGCGGTCGCCGCCGTAGACGCCGGGCGCGCCGATGGCCTCGCGGTCGACGGGCGTAATTCCCTTCCCCTGCTTGCCGGTGGATTCGGCGATCAACTGCTCCAGCCACGCGCCCAGGTCGTAAATCTCCGGCGAGGTGAAGATGGTGATCTTGTCGCGTCCCGCGTTCGCCGCCGCGCCCAGCAGCAATCCAAGCTGCACGCCGGCATTGTCCGGTAAAGGCTGGTGTGCGCCGGCCACAGCTTTGCCCGCCTCTTCGAGCAGCTTACCGATATTCAGGCCAGCCACGGTTGCCGCCGCCACGCCGAAGTTTGAGAGCGCGGAATAGCGTCCGCCAATCTGCGGATCGCCATATAGGATGTTGCGGAAACCGTTCTTCCTGGCCACCTGCTCCATCTTCGAACCGGGGTCGGTGATGGCCACAAAGTGGCTTGCCGCATCCTCTGAGCCCACGGCTCTGCGCATCTCGTCGTAGAAGAATTGCAATAGGATGTTGGGCTCGAGCGTGGAGCCGGACTTGCTCGCGACGATCACCAGAGTTTCGGCGAGGTTCACCTCGTCGCACGCAGCCTTCACCTGCGCCGGATCGGTGGAGTCGACGATGCGCAGCTCCGGAAAGCCCGGCTGCCGGCCGAAGGTCTTGGCCAGCACTTCAGGGCACAAACTGGACCCGCCCATCCCGAGCAAGAGGACCGATTGAAAGTCGGAGCTCTTCACATCGCCGCCCAGTTCCGCGAACGAGCCCAGATCCTGCTTCTGCCGCTCCACAATGTCGATCCAGCCCATCCATTTTTCCTCGCCATCGCGAGTCCACAACGACGGGTCCCTTTGCCAGAAGCGCTTGACTTTGCGGTTGGCTTGCCAGTCGGCGGCGGCCGCATCGACGGCGCCGCGAAGATCGGACGGTAGTGCGAATCGGAAGTTCATATCACTTTAGATTCTGCCTGAAAACCGGGGGGACGGCGCAAACATTGTGCAAATGCCTACATCGGAGCGGCGCCTCGCAATCCCATAGACGGTTTGCGGTCATTGGGCCATTTCGGGCCAGTTGGGCGCGATCCGGATCAGGTCGAGGGCGTCATCCGGGCCGCCCGCGCCTTCGAGCACAAACTCCGGCGAAGCCGCAGGCACGGCAACGATGCCGCGCGGGGGCAGCTCCACCGGCTCGAATCCGGCGCCCCTCAGGCGTGCCGATCCCGCGGCTGCAAACAGGTAGGCGATACCGCGCTTCCCGTCTGCGCTGCGCAGGCTGTCACTCGTCCTGCTGCCGTTGACGGGGATTCGCTCGATGCGAAAGTACTCCACATCGATCAGCACGGTGCGGTCGGCGAGCTGGCGCGGCGTCACCTTGCCGGCGCGCGTGGTCAGCCGCACGGCTTCGAGGGATTTCGCGATGTGCAGCTCGCGGCCGCGTCCGTAATCGAACATGCGATAGGTCAGGTCGCAGTTCTGCTGCGTCTCCAGCAGGATCGATCCGGGCCAGATAGCGTGCACTGTACCGGCGTCCACGAAGATCATGTCTCCGGCCACCACCGGGACCATATTCAGGCTCTCTTCCAGCGTTCCCGCGCCAATTCCCTCCTCGATTTCGGCCAGCGTCGTGCCGGGCTTCACGCCCACAGCCACCTCGGCTCCCGGCTCGGCCGCCAGCGCATACCAGCACTCGGCCTTACCGCGCGGCTGGCCGTACTTCCGCGCCATCTCGTCGTCGGGATGCACCTGTACGCTCAGCTTTTCCCGGGCGAAAATCGTTTTGATCAGCAGGGGCGAGTCTGGCGAAGGCGCGTGCTCGCCCAGGAGAGCCTCATGCGCCTCCTCAAAAAGCGCGGCCAGACGCTTGCCCGAGTGGGGACCGGTCGCAACCAGGCAATCGTCGCCCGTAAGCCACACTTCGCCGATTGGATCGCCCTCGGCCGCACGGTCGTACCAGGGACGCAAATCGCGAAACCCCCAAACCCGCGCCGTGAATTGCGGATCGATGCGAAACGGCGCCATTTCCGGGACCACAGGGAGCCGTGAATTTTCCGGAGAACCGAATTCTAAACTCGTCGGCATGTTGTTCAAGGCAGTCGTTCGGCTACCTGGCGCCATCGACCGCTCGCAATCCCACTCTAGCAAATGGCCAGACCGGCGATGAGCATGGGCGAATGCGGCACGCCAGGCGCCACCGGGCGCAGTTGCCGTAACGGTCAGTCACTCCCACTCGATCGTTCCCGGCGGCTTTGACGTCACGTCGTACACCACTCGGTTAATGCCGCGCACCTCGTTCACAATTCGATTCGAGATGCGCTTCAGCAGCTCGTACGGCAGCGGCGTCCAGTCGGCGGTCATGCCGTCTTCGGAGTGCACGGCGCGGATGGCGCAAGTGTAGGCGTAAGTCCGCTGGTCGCCCATCACGCCCACGCTCATCACCGGCAGCAGCACGGCAAAGCTCTGCCAGATCCTTGTGTACAGTCCGGCAGCCTTGATCTCGGCCACCACGATCTCGTCGGCCTCCTGCAGCAGGGCTACGCGTTCCGGCGTCACCTCGCCCAGGATGCGCACCGCCAGCCCCGGCCCCGGAAACGGCTGCCGGCTCAGGATCTCCTCCGGGAGCCCCAAATCGCGCCCGATGCGCCGGACCTCATCTTTGAACAAGTCGCGCAGCGGTTCTATCAATTTGAGCTTCATCCGCTCCGGCAGTCCGCCCACGTTGTGGTGGCTCTTGATGGTCTGGCTCGGCCCTTTCACGCTGCTCGATTCGATCACGTCGGGATAGAGCGTGCCCTGCACCAGCCAGTCCACACCGCCCGTCTCCTGCGCGATGCGGCCCGCCTCCTCCTCGAAGACCGCGATAAACTCCGCCCCGATGCGCTTGCGTTTCACCTCCGGATCGGTGACGCCGGCCAGTCGCTCCAGAAAGCGCGCGCTGGCGTTCACGGCCACGATGTTCAGCCCCAGCTTGCCGCGCAGGTTCGCCTGTACGCTCGTGAACTCGTTTTTGCGCAGCACGCCATTGTTCACGAAGATGCAGGTCAACTGGCTGCCGATGGCCCTGTGCACCAGCATCGCGGCGACAGACGAATCCACTCCGCCCGACAGGCCGCAGATCACGTGCCCCGCACCGACCTTTTCGCGGATCGCGGTTACAGTGCTCTCGATGAAGTGCGCCGGCGTCCAATCCCCGCGCGCCCCGCAGATCGAAAGAAAGTTCCCGATCAACTGCGGACCCAGCGGCGTGTGATGCACCTCGGGATGAAACTGCACGGCCCAGATGCGGCGTTCCTCGTTGGCGATCGCGGCCAGCGCGTTCGATGTAACGGCTACGCGGCGGAACCCCGCGGGCAGCTCCAGCGCTTCGTCGCCGTGACTCATCCAAACCTGGATCGATGGCGGCAGCCCCGCGAACAGCGGCGATGCCGTGTCTTCGATCTGGACCTCCGCGTGGCCGTACTCGCGCTTGGGCGCCGAGCGCACCTTGCCGCCGAGATGATGCACGATGAAATGCAGTCCATAACAGACGCCCAGAACGGGAACGCCAAGTTCCAGCACGCGCGGATCAGCGGCCGGAGCGTCCGCGTCGTACACCGACGACGGCCCGCCCGAAAGAATCAACCCGATGGGCTTGTGGGCATCAATTTCGCTCAGAGGAGCCGTGCACGGCAGCACGATCGAGAACACATTCTGCTCGCGGATGCGCCGCGCGATCAGTTGCGTATACTGCGACCCGAAATCGAGGATGACGACTGTCTGGGTGTCCACGCTTCAGTTTGGCAGGGGGCGGGGAGGGATGTAAAGAACCGGCTTTGTTGAATGCGGGAATGCGTTATGATTGAGCTGATTTCGAGGTGGACAGTAATGGATAGCACAAAGACAAGCAGGAAGAGTATCGCGACAGGAGGGATACCACCGCCTCCGAATTCGAAGCGGGCGAGCAAGCTTGGGCCACCACCGGCAGCGACAGGCCGCAAGGTTGAAATGAAGGGCGCGGTACAGGCTGCTTTCGCCTTCACCAAGGATTTGTTCCCTCAAGCGAAGGACATTCGGCTTGAGGAAGTAGAAGCAAGGTCGGGCGGCTGGTCCGTGGTTATTTCCTTCACGACAGGAGAACCTGGAACCTTAGCTCAGGTCATGGGCGGGGGAGCGCCTCGATTATTCAAGACAATAGCGATTGATTCTGAGACCGGTCAGGCACAGTCTTTGAAGGTTTGGAAGCAATGAGTTCTTACCAGGAGCTTCTGATCGACAAATACAAGAACAGGGGCCTACTGATCGATGCAAATCTGGCGCTTCTTTATCTGGTTGGCAGCTACGATCTGCGACTGGTCGGAGACGGAAAATACAAGAAGCTTTCCAAATATAATGCGGAAGACTATCGCTTACTGCTTGGGCTCAAGAATGTATTCAAGAAGTCTGTAACCACGCCCCATGTCCTGACAGAGGTAAGCAATCTCGCAAACGATCTGCCGGAAAAAACGAAGTCTGCGTGTCTGAAGAAGTTTTATGAGACCTTCGCTGAGATTGACGAGCTAACCATACCAAGCATGGATGCAGCCCAGAGGCCAGATTTTCATTTCCTCGGTCTGACCGATAGCGCTCTTGCACTCGTCTCCGGTCTATTCTTGATCGTTACCGACGACGCACGGCTCGTCCAAAAGATGAGTGAGTCCGGGCTGGAAGCTCTCAACTTCAGCCATTTACGAGGGCATCTCCTGTCCGCTTAAATTGAGGACGAAGCCGCCAGTCCTTACCGGTAGTGATACCGCGCCTGAAGAAAGTCGATGCGGCCAGCGGTGACGCGATACACCAGCCGATGCTCCCGCGTGATCCTGCGGCTCCAGCAACCGGCCAACTCATGCTGTAGCGGCTCGGGCTTGCCGATGCCGCCGAATGGATCGGCAACGATTGCCTCCACGAGTTCCAGCGTCTTCAGCGCCGCCTTTCTGTCATTCTTGATCCACCAAGCGAGGTCTTCGCGGAACTTAGGCAAGAAGTCGACTCCCCGCTCAACTCTCTCGCTCATCGCCGGGGCTATCCTCCTGCGTCAGAATCCGATTACAGGCCCACCGAGCGGCGCAGTTCCTTCAGGGCTACAGCCGCAGGCTTGCCCTGAATCGCTTTTTTATCGTTTTTCTTAGATTCCGCAAGCGCCTCACGCAGCCGCCTCGCGTTCGCTGGCGAACGCAGAAGGTACGCCGTCTCTTCCAATCCCGCCAGCTCGTCGGCGGCGATGATAGCCACATCCCGCGCGCCGCGCCGCTTCACCACTACGACCTCGCGGTCGTCCGTCACGCGGTCGAGATACGACGCCAGATTTGCACGGAGCGCACTGTATGTGGTCTGGGTCGGCATACAAATTCCCTCGAATTGAATGTACAGCTTTCTTGTACGCCGGTCAATCCCGGCGAGGCCTGCCTTCCGCCTCGTCTACGGCAGCTTCGCCGCCACAGCTTCCGTATCCCTGCGGTCTTTGCCGGACAGAAACGCGCACGTGGACGTCATGCGCCGGGGCCGTATTCCGCGGACATGAGGAGCCGGCAAGGTTGCATTCCGCCAGAACCCGCGCGACGATCGTCAAGCGGTTTCTCATGCGCTCATTGTCCAGCGTCCCGGCGCGCGCCAGCCGCGCCCTGCGCGGATGAACCCGCCGAGGATCGTTAACCTTTTCTGCCAGAACCCGTCCAATTGGCGGTCGCTCTTGGAAAAATCGGCAGGCAGGCGGCAGAACCCACGATCGGGCGCCGCGTTTGGCGCCGCGGCACCCCGTCAAACACGATTTTGCCGGATTCGAGGAGGAAACTAGGCACAACCCGCCCTCGCCTTTTACAATGCATCAGGGATTCCATCCCAACCCAGCACTGCTCGGGAACGACGAAACTTGGCGGCACACGCCTGGCCAGGATGAAGGAATAGCATGAAGTTAACGAAATTCGGCAAGGCGCTTTGGATGGGCGCTCTCTCGGCGGCCGTTGTTTTTGGTGTGACGTCTTGCATACAGAGTTATACGGTTGGCTTCTTATATGTGACGGGAACCGTCACCGCTTCAACCGGCAACAACGGCATCATCTCCGGCTATAAGATCGATCACAACACGGGCCAGTTGACGCCCATCAACGGCCTGCCGGTTTCCTCGGGTGGCGCCAACCCGGTTCGCGCTTTTCTCACCGACAGCAGCCGGTTTCTTTATGTCCTGAACCGCGGCGCAAATGCCTCGGGCAGCGGGGACTGCTACGGCACGGGCGCGAACGAGTGCGAAAACTCGAACATCGTTGAGTTTGCAGTCGGCGGAAACGCCATCCTCACTCCGCAGGAGACCTTCTTTTCCCAAGGCGTGAATCCGTTCCGGCTTTTTGCCGACGCCTCGGGGAACTATCTCTTTGTGCTGGACCACGACGCGCCCGACAGCGGAGTTACCACGCTGGTGAACGGCGTTCCTACCAACTCCTGCACACTGGCGCTGGGGCCCTCGACCACCACCTGCGGCGACATCACGGTCTTTAAGATCGACCAGACCACCGGCCGTTTGTCGTTGATTGAAAATGCCCAGGTGACGGCGGCCAACGGACAGCCGATCACCTATTTCCCGGTTCCGGGCAGCCCCGTCGACTGCGTGCTCTCCGGCAACGTGCTCCTCACGCTTTTCGGCTCCGCGGCTCCCACTTCCTATCCCTACACCGGCGGAACCTCGGTTTTTCCTTACAGCTACTCGAGCAGCACCGGGCAACTGACGCTAAGCCAGAACAGTTCCCAATCGCTGGGCATCTCGCAAGGCACGGCTATCGTGGGTTCCTCGACCATCATGTACGTGCTCGATAACGAGCCCATCACCACTACGTTCAACGGCGCGTCCACCACCTCACCGAGCCAGATTCTGCCCTTTACGCTGGGCGGCGGAGGCGCGCTGCAGGCTGAGGCAAGCGGCATAGTCCCCGACGACCCCACGCTCGCCAATCCTATCTACCTGCTCGTCGAGCAGAAGGGCAGGTTTGTTTACGTGGCGAACCAGGGGAACAACACGATAGGCCCGAATCCGGGAAGCGGCATTGCCGCGTATTTTGTTTCGAATTCGCCTTCGTGGCAGTTAAGCTTCATCGCCGAAGAGCCCTTCGGTTCAGGCTCGGGCCCGCAGTGCATCGTGGAGGACCCCTCCAGCCAGTTCATCTACGAAGCCAACGAATACGACTCCACCGTGACTGGGCGCGTGATCGATCCCAACACCGGCGACCTGAACAGTATGCGCGTGACCAGCACGTACAAGCTCGAGGGTCCGGCCACCTGGTGCCTGGTTAACGGACGCACAAGTTAGGGCCGGCTTGTGTCCGCCGGCCTTGGCAGACGTGGCTAGGCGGGCTGGTCCTACCGCCAGACTCGGGACTGCGGAGCCTGCGCGAATCAAGGGTCTGCAAACAGTTCCTGGCCGAATGCCGGCGCCGGCGCCACCGCTTGCGCTGGGATTCGATTTCGAAAACCGCAGGATGGAAGGGCTCGCACAACAGCCCGCTGACGAAAGATGCGCATGAAGTGGAACAGATCGAGCCAGCTTGTGCTGGCCGCGGCGGCCAGCCTAGTGGCGGCAGCGCTCGTGACTGCCTGCTCGCAGCTGACGCAAACCTTGACCGTCGATTTTGTTTACGTCGCCAGCGCCAGGGCCGCCGGCGCCGACAACTACGGCGAAATCAACGTCTTTGAAATCAACTCCGAATCGGGCCGCATGCGCCAGATTCCCACATCGCCCTTCCCTTCCCAAGGGCGTAACCCGGTTGCGGAGGCCGTTTCCGTCGATTACAGCAGCCTCTTCGTAGTCAACGAGGACGACAACACCATCGTTCAATTCGTCATCGGTTCCGATGGCAAGCTCTATCCCTACAACACCGTGAATACGCCGGGGATCTTTCCGTTGGCCATCGCCGTGAACCAGTCGAATTTGTTTATCGTCGATCTGTACCAGCCGCTTGCCCTCTGCTCGGGCGCGGAGCCTTGCTCCGGTTCGATCGGCGTCTTTCCGCTTACGGCCGCGAGCGGTTCCACGCCGGTGGCGCTGGGAGCAGCAGCCACAAACTCCGCCGTAAACGGGCAATATTGGCCTTTGACGCTCACGGGCGCCAGCGCCTCTCACGTGATTGTGCCTACTGCCGTCAACGTCCTCGCCTCCGGCGCTTATGTTTACGTCACCGCATACGACTCCTCGGTGACGCCTTACGTGGGCTATATCTTCGCATTCTCCGTCGGTTCCGGCGGCGTGCTCACACCCTTGAGCGGCTCGCCTTTCGCGGCCGGTGTTCGGCCCTCGGCCATCGCCAGCGACGCCTCCGGCTCCTATGTGTATGTAACGGACTTTGCCAAGGGGGATGTCCGGGGTTACTCGGTTGCGCCAGGCACGGCCGCGGTTGCAGGTGCTCTCGTCCCTCTCAGCGGCAGTCCATTCCAGGCCGGCAATCAGCCCTCCGCCATCGTCGTCGATCCTTCCTATCCCTTCGCTTATGTGGCCAACTCGCTTGACGCAACAGTGACCGCCTACTCCATGAGCAGTGGCGCGCTCGCCTCCATTGGCACTTTTTCCACCGGCCTGCAGCCGGTGGCCATTGGAATCGATCCCTCGACGAATCATTTCCTCTACACTGCCAACTTTTTAGACAGTACCGTCTCCGGCTTTGAGTTGAGCACCACGGCCGGGACGCTGCTCGATTCGCAACTCTCTCCCTACGCGACGAACTCGGAACCAACCGCTGTAGTAGCTATTCCGCACAACGGCACGGGGGCCGGAGTCCAGCAGTGAGAGCCCGAGATCGTTGCGCTCGGGAGAAGTATCCGGTGGCAACTCCCCGCATCCGGCTTTTACAATGATGATAGGGGCAACCTAAACGAGTTTTTTGAGGGGCTTGTCGTGACGGGCCCACGACGAAGGAAGCGAATGAAGTTCAGCAAATTGAGCCAGCTTTTTCTGGTCTCTGGAATCGGCCTGATCGTGGCCACCCTCCTGACTGCCTGCGAGCTTGTCACCATCGACTATGTTTACGTGGCGTGTTCCGCGGGCGCCTCGCCGGGCAGCGCTGGAGAGATCTACACCTACGCGGTAGACTCCGAATCCGGCGCCCTGCGCGCCGGACAACCCACCGTCCCTTCGGGCGGGACGAACCCGGTGGCGATGACTACCACCTCCGACTACTACAACCTCTACGTCGCCAACCAGGGCAACAAGACGGTGGTTCACTTCAGCATCGATGACCACGGGGTTCTGACGCAGAAGGACTCGGTGACCCTGGCCACTGTCCCCGTCTCCATTGCAGTCAACTCCGCCAACACCTACTTGTATGTGGTGTCGGGGACCAGCTCCGCCACGCTCACGGAGTACTCCCTCAGTTCCGGGACCATCGGCTCTGCGGTAGCGACTGTGCAGCTCGCCGTTCCGGGATACGCCGGCGACACGATCGTACCCACCGGCGTGACTGTGCTTGCCAACAGCGGCGCCGTTTACGTGGCTGCTTATGACCAGTCCGCCTACAATCCGGGCGGAAGCACGACGAGCAATGCCAACCCTGGCTGGCTCTTCGGGTACGCCGTAGGATCCGGCGGCGCTCTGACCGCCGTTGCCAACAGTCCGTATCAGGCAGGCGTCAAGCCGTCCGCCCTCGCCACCGATCCCGTGAACCGCTTCGTCTACGTCACCGACTTCGCATCCAACGAGCTAATCGGTTACACCGTTCTCTCCTCTGACGCGCTGGATTTCATGGTCAGCGGCCCCTTTAGGAGCGGCGCCGAACCTTCCGCGGTTACGATCGATCCGCGTGGCATTTATATCTACCTCAGCAACGCCCTGGATTCGACGGTTTCGGCCTACAGCATCCTCCTGTCCACCGGAGCCCCCTCAGCGGTGGTCAGCACCACCAGCACTGGGATCAACACAACCGATACGGAGCCGGTTGCGATTATCGTGGATCCAGCGCTCGCCCGGTTTGTCTATACAGCAAACCATCTGGGCAACTCCGTCTCCGGCTTCCGTCTCGATCCCAATACCGGAGTCCTTTCCACGCTGCAGGCTACGCCGTACCCGACCGGAGCCTATCCAACAGCTCTGGCCGCCGTTCCTCACGGCAACCACTCCACGCAGTCGGTCACGCCGTAAGAAGGAGAATGGTTCCTTGCAGGAAAGCCCAGCCGCAGCGGCTGGGCTTTTTGCTGTGAGCCAACACCAGACGGCACAAAGCCAATGGCTCGCACGCGTCACGATTCAGTGATCAACTGCCCCGTAGCACCGATGTCGCGTGCATCCACTCGCGCAGCTTGCGCTGCGCCGGCTTCTCCACGAAATGCAGCGCGAAGATGGCCAGGGCAATCAACAGCAAGTAGCTGATCCACGGATCGAAGCGGCTCAATCCCAGCGCATCCAGCACGTGCGAGCCGTGAACCAGGTTCCACAGGTTGAAGTGCAGCAGGTAAAGGCAATAGCTGGCCTCACCCACAAAAACCAGCGGCCGCGCGCCCAGCGCGCGGGCCAGAGGGTTCTCTCCGGCCAGCCCGAGGACGATGCAGGCGAAGAGCGGCATGAGCAATCCGTCGTGCATGATTGCGTACGGCATCAGCGGCCCCAGCCTCAGAAGCGCGTAAATTCCGCCAAACCCGATGATTCCCAGCCAAAAACGCAAATGGCCTGTACGCCCGATCATCCGGTCCAGGTCGGCCAGCATCACGCCGAAAATAAAGCTGAACATGTGCGAATAGGGCGTGTACTTGAGCGCCCACAGCCATGGGCCGTAACTCCAGCGGTCTGGCCATGCGATTCCATCGGGATTGAAGGCCATGTAAAGAGCGCCGGGAACCAGGCCCAGCGCCCACACGCCGGCCATCTTCACCAGGTGCGGCGCCATGCGCTGCGGCCGCTTCCACCTGGCCAGCCAGGGAAAGAGCACATAGTAGAACGCCTCGGCCGACATGGTCCACGCCGGCGTGTTCAGGAACGTGGCCACGGCGGGAACAAAGCCCTGCAGCAGCAGCGGCGTCAGCACCACGCCGGTCCAGAACATCGCATGCGTGTGCGTCCGGTACTCCGGGCGCAGCAAATTCAGGCTCAGCAGCAGGCTCAGAAAATAAATAGGATAGATGCGCGTGAATCGCGCCTCCCAGAAGCGCTTGCGGTCCAGTTCCCCGTTGCGCGCGCGCTCGGCATAGTTATAGGCCAGCACGAATCCCGACAGCAGAATGAAGTAGCTGACCGAGATAAAGCCGGCATTGACCACCGGCGCCAGAAATCCGAACCACTGGGGATTGGAGAAGTGAAAGAAGACGATGTTGATGGCCGCGAAGCAGCGCAAGCCTGTCAAAGCTTTCAGCGGCGCTGGCTTGCAAGTTTCCACGAACAGTTAGACGCCTCCGGAGGACAGGGACCAAGGGAACAAAAAAACGAAGGGAATAGGAATTACGGAACAGGGAATAAAGGATAGTTGGATGAGGGCGGAATCAGAAAGCGGGCAGTTGCCCCGGCTCGGTCTCCTACTCCCTACTCCCTACTGGCTACCCCCTGCTCTACGCCGTGACCAGCGATCCCACCTTCTCGCCCAGCACCACGCGGCGGATGTTTCCCGGCTGGTTCATATTGAAGACGATCATCGGCAGGTTGTTGTCCTTGCACATGCTCACCGCGGTCAGGTCCATCACCTTCAGGCCCTGCTGCAGAATCTGCATGTAGGTAATCCGGTCGTACTTCACGGCGTCTTTCACTCGCACCGGGTCGGCGTTGTACACGCCCTCCACCTTGGTGCCCTTCAGCAGCACATCGGCCTTGATCTCCATGGCGCGCAGGCTGGCCGCCGTATCGGTGGAAAAGAACGGATTCCCCGTGCCCGCGGCGAAGATCACCACCCTGCCCTTTTCCAGATGCCGCACCGCGCGCCGCCGGATATACGGCTCGGCGATCTGGTTCATGAACACCGCGGTCATCACCCGGCATTGCACCTCGCGCTGCTCCAGGGCGTCTTGCAGCGCGATGGCGTTGATGACGGTAGAGAGCATGCCCATGTTATCGGCGCTCACGCGGTCCATCTCCTTGGCCTGCTCCTCCACGCCGCGGAAGAAATTGCCGCCGCCAACCACCACGCCGATCTCGACGCCCAGAGCGTGAATTTCGGCCAGTTCGCCGGTAATCTCGGCCACCTTTGCGGCGTCAATACCATAGCCGAGGTCCCCTGCCAGCGCTTCTCCCGATAGCTTGAGTACGATTCGTTTGTACATGCCGTTTCGAGTATCGCATACGGACGGACGGTCGCGCTTCCACGATGCGGGGAAATCAAGAACAGCGAAAAACCTCCCCCAAGGGTGGGTGTCCTTCCCGATGTGGCCTTCACTTAGCTCCTGTCTCAAATCAGGAACCCCACAGGCAGTTTTCCTTCATCGCTTCACTCGCCACGCAATCGTCCTCCTTAAACTTGCCTCATTCGGCTTTTATCGCACCTCATCGCAGCCGCCCGGCGGGAACCTATGGTGGTCAAAACGCAATGTAAGGGACACGCGTTCACCGGTGTTGAAGTTGGGGCCGGCGACGTCCGCCGCTACTTTCCCAGGGACGTCGGGGTCATCGAGCTGCTTCTGGACCATCTGCTCATTCAGTGCGGCCTGGCTCCCGAGTTCTGGCAGGGCCAAACCGAGATCCGCGACCCTCGGCTCAGCGCATGGCTCGAGTCAAAAAACTTCCATGGCCAGCCAGGGCAGGAGCCCATTCCACTGGCGCTTATCCCCTCGGGGAAGAATTGCTTTCGCCTGCAGCCCATCTCCGCAAGCAGGCAGCCAAGAACCCCGCCGACACAGGACCCTGTCGATTCGGCTCATCAGGAAACCGCTGCCCTCCCCTGAGCCCGCCTCTCACCATGGCTCTCAAAATCTCTGCTCTCTGTTCACTGTCCGCTGTTCGCTCTCCACTATCGATTGATACACTCGGATTGCGATGAACCTCAGCCATCTGGAGAGAGAAATTGGACGGTATTTCGCCGCCGGACCGGCCGCTACAGGCGATCCCGCGGCCATGGCGGCCTTCCTGGCGTTGCGCTCAGCCCTGGAAGCCGGCGAGGTGCGCGCCGCCGAGCCCGATGTAGCGGCGCCCACCGGATGGCGCGTGAATGCCTGGGTCAAGCAGGGCATCCTGCTCGGTTTCCGCCTGGGCGTACTGGAGGAGTGGGCCGCTGGCGGGCTCTCCTTTGTGGACAAGCACACCTACCCGGCGCGGCGATTTGCCGCCAGTGACGGCGTGCGGCTGGTTCCGGGGGGATCGTCTGTGCGTTGTGGCGCGTTTGTCGCCGGCGGCGTGGTTTGCATGCCGCCCATGTATATCAACGTAGGTGCGTACGTGGACGAGGGCGCCATGGTGGACTCGCACGCGCTCGTCGGCTCCTGCGCGCAGATCGGCAAGCGCGTTCACCTGAGCGCGGCCGCGCAGATCGGCGGCGTGCTGGAGCCGGTGAATGCCATCCCGGTGGTCATCGAGGACGATGTGCTGGTGGGCGGCAATTGCGGCGTCTACGAAGGAACTATCGTACGCAAGGGCGCGGTCCTGGCCGCGGGGACCATTCTCACGCGCGGCACTCCCCTGTTCGATCTGGTGAACGGCGTCGTTCTGCGTGCTGCGGACGAGCTGCCGCTCATCGTTCCCCAGAATGCCGTCGTCGTGCCCGGCGCGCGCGCCGTGAACAAGGGCAAAGGCAAGGAATGGGGCCTGAGTCTCTACGCTCCGGCCATCGTCAAGTACCGCGACGGCAAAACGGACCTCAGCACGGCGCTCGAAGAGCTTTTGCGTTAGGGCCGGGCCACGCGCCAGGCGGGTACGGATGCCGCCATCGGTCAACGGTCCGGAGTCCGCCGCGTCTAAATGGTTGAAAGTGCGTTTCGGACAAGGTCCTATGAGAATCCAATCTTCACTCTGCCTCGTTTTTCCTGTGCTTGCTCTTCCCTGCATGTGCGGATCCGGCATGGCTCAGCAGCCCTCCACTGCGCAACCGATGACCAGCATCAAGGTGCAGGCGCGGGAGGTTCTGCTGCCGGTCACGGTGATCGATAAGCACGGCGCGCTCGTCACCAACCTGACCGCCAAAGACTTTACGCTCACCGAGGATGGCCGTCCGCAGGTCATCAAGAGCTTTACCACCCAGAGCAATCTTCCTTTCCGCCTGGGTCTGCTTGTAGATACAAGCCGCAGCGTCTACTCGGCGATGGACAGCGAGCGTAAGGCCGCGGAGAAGTTTGTGGACCTTATGCTGCCTGCCGATCCGAAGGCTGGTGTCCGCGGCGACGAGGCCTTTCTGATCCACTTTGACCGCGAGGTGGAGCTGCTCGAGGACTTCACCAACTCTCGCGATAAGCTGCACCGCGAACTCGACGAGATGGCGCCGACGTCGCAGGAGCGGAACAATCCCCAGGGGCCTGAGTCCAGCTCGGACGACCGCAGGTACGGACAATCGGGAAACGGGCGCAGCGGAACACAGCTTTACGACGCGATTTATCTGGCTTCGGATGAGTTGATGAAACCCAAAGAGGGGCGGAAAGCGCTGGTGGTCTTCTCCGATGGAGTAGATCGCGGGAGCAAGGAGACGCTCAACGACGCCATCGACGCGGCAGACCATGCCAGCTTGCAGGTTTTCACCATTTACTTCAGGGGCGAAGAAGAGCGCCAGCAGAACGGCTTTCCCGGCGGAGGGCGCCATGGCGGCATGGGCGGCGGCTATCCCGGTGGAGGCTATCCCGGCGGCGGTTATCCCGGCGGTGGGGGCGGTTATCCCGGCGGCGGCGGCCGGCACGGCGGTCCCAACGCGCCCCAGGTCGACGGTAAAAAGATCATGCAGGAGATCGCCTCGCGCACCGGCGGCCAGTACTTCGAGGCCAAAAAGAAGGACAATCTCGAAGAGATCTACGGCCTCATCGCCGGCGCTCTCCGCCAGCAGTACCTGCTCACCTACACGCCCGATCAGGTCGATACCGAGGGCGGATTCCACAAAATTGTTTTGAAGGCCAACAACGGCGACTTGACCGTGATCACCCGCGAAGGCTACTACGCGGCGAACGGGAGCCAGACGGCCGGCAACTAGCAACTCCTCGTGCCGGCACTCGCTGCCTGCCTCACGCAAAAAGGCCCACGTTTCCCCGTGGACCTTTCCTCTGCGATCGAACGTCCTGCGCTAGTGGCCGTGCTCGTGCCCCTGGTTTCCGCCTCCCCCTCCGTGCTGCGGGGGCGCATGCGGCTGCGGCGCGGGGCGCGACTCTGGCTGTGAGCGCGGCTGCGGCGCGGGGCGCGACTCTGGCTGTGAGCGCGGTTGCGGCTGCGGCGCAGGGCGCGACTCTGGCTGTGAGCGCGGTTGCTGCTGCGGCGCAGGGCGCGACTCTGGCTGTGAGCGCGGCTGCGGCGCGGGGCGCGACTCTGGCTGTGAGCGCGGTTGCGGCTGCGGCGCAGGGCGCGACTCTGGCTGTGAGCGCGGTTGCGGCTGCGGCGCAGGGCGATTCGCCGTATTTGAATGGGACGCGTTGTAGGTCCTGGTGCTTGGAGCGCCTGGACTCCCCGGCCCCGTGTTGTGGTTTCCGGTATTCGAATTCGGCGGGTTGTAGTGGTTGCCCCCTGAAGCCGGACCGTGCGCTCCGGCTCCCATCGGCCTCGACGTCGCTACGTTCGCCGGACGCCCGCCGTTATGGCTGGCATAGTTGTTCACATTGTGCATGGCCGCGCTCTCGTGCTGCGTCTGGACCGGCGTTGCCGCCATGTGCTGCTCGCGCGAGTAGGCATTCTCCTGCGGCGTGGGTGGATGATTGATGCCGCCCCGCCCGCCGCTGTAGGCCACGCGGTTGTTGTTCACGATGGTATTGCGCTCGATCACCGTTCGATCCACGTAGGTGTTGTGAATGCCAGGGCCCACGTGCATAACAGCGGTGTTATAACGGAAGGCTCCGCCAACCCACGCGCCGCCCGCAAATCCTATGCCGAAGAATCCGAAGCCGTAGTTCACGCCGCCGTAGTAGCCCACATGCCGTCCCCAGTAGCCGGGGTGCCATACATACAGGCCGCCTCCCCATCCCCAGTAGCCGGGCGTCCACAGCGCGCCCTCATATGGCGCCGGAACCCACGTTCCAGGTACCCAGTAGTAGCCGTCTGGACCGTAAGCCCAGTAGCCCGGCGTCCACAGCCAACCATCTTCCGGGCACGGCGGCTGTTCATACACCGGCAGCACCGGGGGAGCAAACCCTACGCTGATAAAAACCGACGCGTTGGATGCTGCGGGAATCAGACA
>JBEKXX010000053.1:0-19826 GCA_049511595.1 Occallatibacter sp.
TCCACACCGTGGTTCGGGCATTCTGGTGATAGTCCATCTGGTCTCCTGCATTCCTGAGTCTTCACAAACCCAGCTTTACAGGTCACGATCAGATGGACAACCTATTGAAACCTCACAACTAGGGACGTAGGGACGTAAGGACTAAGGAAACCTCATCGCTTCCAGGCTAATGCTGCAAATGCACTGAGAGCACTGATCACTGAAGCCATTGCAGAGACCACAGCTAGTAACCAAAGGCGCGATTCACGAATGCTTCGTTCAGTTTCGATGACTCGTCGTTGCAGTTCGTAATCAGCAGCCCGAGGGGATCGCCCGGAAGCACTTTGTGTACGCGGTTCACCAGTCGTATCAACGCCAAGCTTACGGGCCCGTTTTTCCAGTTCTTCGCCTTCTGGAAGTCTGGCCATGTCGAAGATCCTATCGAATCCCTTAGTCCCTAGTCCCTACGTCCCTAGTCCCTGTCTTTAGTCGATCTTGATCTTGCGCAGCAGCCGGAAGTCCGAGAGCATCTTGCCCGTGCCGAGAACTACGCTAGCCAGCGGATCGTCGGCCACTGAAACGGGCAGACCGGTCTCTTCGCGAATGCGCTTGTCGAGATTCTTGATGAGTGCGCCGCCGCCGGTCAGCACGATGCCGCGATCGCTGATGTCGGCCGAGAGTTCGGGCGGCGTGCGCTCCAGCGCTACGCGAATCGCGTTCATGATCACGGCGATGCACTCGCCCAAAGCCTCGCGAATCTCGCTGTCGTCAATCGTAATCGTCTTAGGCACGCCCTCGATCAGGTTGCGTCCCTTGATCTCCATCGTCAGCGGCTTATCCAGCGGGAAGGCCGATCCGATCTCGATCTTGATCTGCTCCGCCGTGCGCTCGCCGATCAGCAGGTTGTACTTGCGCTTCAGATAGTTGGTAATGGCCTCGTCCATCTGGTTGCCGGCCATGCGCACCGAACGCGAATAGACGATCCCGCTGAGCGAAATCACCGCGATGTCGGTGGTTCCGCCGCCGATATCCACCACCATGTTTCCCGAGGGCTCGGTGATGGGCAGCCCGGCGCCGATAGCCGCCACCATGGCCTGCTCCACCAGGTACACTTCGCTCGCCTTGGCGCGGTAGGCCGAGTCCTCCACGGCGCGCTTCTCCACCTGCGTAATCTCCGAGGGCACGCCGATCACGATCCGCGGATGCACCAGCATCTTGCGGTTGTGCGCCTTCTGGATGAAGTAGTTGAGCATCTTCTCGGTGATTTTGAAGTCGGCGATCACTCCGTCCTTCATGGGCTTGATGGCCACGATGTTGCCCGGCGTGCGTCCCAGCATCTCCTTGGCCTTGTTGCCCACAGCCTCTACTTCACCGGTGTTCTTGTTGATGGCCACGATCGACGGTTCATTGACCACGATGCCCTTGCCGGCGGCGTAGACCAGCGTGTTCGCGGTGCCTAGATCGATGGCCAGATCGCTGGAGAACATGCTGAAGAGCGAGCGAATCCCATGGGACCGCGAGGAGCGCGAAGGATAACCGTTGAAGGACATGGAGAAACTGAATCTACCTCAAAAAGCTGAAAATTTGGATATGCCTCAATGCCTATTGTACGGCCAGTCGGCTATGACGGCAGAAACCGCACGAAAGTAATAGGCAAAGCGTAAATTCAGGATCGTCGGGCGAAGCCCCGGCGTCTTCCCGTGAGGCATTCGCTTGCCGCCCGGCAGGTCCCCGGCGGCTGGCCGGAAAGGGAGAAACAGGATGATGCTGTTCTGCGGATTACAGCGGGCCGGGAATCGAAACCTGCGCCGGGAGATCGGCCACCGATCCCCGAGCCCTGATTCCTGAACCCTGTTCGCCGAGGCTCTCATGACCTACCCCACGTATCGCAACCCGATCGGCGGCCAGTGGTTCCCGACCGCAAGCGGCAAAACCATCCTCAACCTGAACCCGGCGAAATCGCCAACTCCATCGGCTACGGCCTCTCGACCGCGCTCTACACCCGGGACGTGAACCGCGCCTTCGCCGCCATTCGCGATTTAGAAGCGGGCATCGCCTATATCAACGCGCCCACCATCGGCGCCGAGGTGCACCTCCCCTTCGGAGGCGTCAAGCACACCGGCAACGGCCACCGCGAAGGCCTCGGCGCGCTCGACTTCTTCACCACCTGGAAAGCCGCCTGCGTGGATTACTCCGGCAAGCTGCAGAGGGCGCAGATCGATAATGCGGAGTAAGGAATGGCATTCGGGAGCTCTTGCCTTTTCGCCGTTCGAAGTGTATATTGGAGAAATATACACACGGTGAACTGCTGGATTAGCTTCGTAAAGATCCCGAAGGAAGCATCCTATGGAATACGTAAGGTTCGATTGGGATGAAGGAAACTTACGGAAGAACGAAAAGCACGGTGTAACCAAGGCTGAAGTTGAACAGGCATTTCTCAACAGGCCATTGATTGTTGCGACGGACGTAAAACATAGCCGGCAGGAGCCGAGGTTTCACGCGCTGGGCCGGACTGATGCGAATCGCTGTCTGTTCGTCACCTTTACCGAGCGTGGAGACGGTACGCTGATTCGACCGATTTCGGCTCGGGCAGCGAGCCGCAAAGAGAGGAGGGTCTATGAGGAAGCGCTTAAAGCCAATCCCTAAATTCGCGAACGAGGCAGCGGAACGGGCCTTTTGGGAGTCTCCCGGGAACGACAGCACGGAATACGTGGATTGGAGCAAGGCGAAGTTGGCTGTGTTCCCTAAGCTCAAGCCTTCCACGGAGTCGATTTCACTGCGTATGCCGGAGAACCTGCTGGATACCGTTCGCAGTCATGCGCGGAAACTAGACGTGCCATATCAGTCCTTGATCAAGCTCTGGATCGCCGAGAAGGTGGCGATACTCGGCCACCAGCAAGACACTGCGCGAAGCCGCGGCAAGTGATGCCGATCGATCTTTTCCGTTGCTCACGCCGGGCGCGCTCGACTTCTTCACTACGTGGAAAGCCGTCTACGTGGATTACTCCGACAAACTCCAGCGCGCGCAGATCGATAATGCGGAATAGGTAACTCAGACAGGAGAGTCGATTTCCACGACCTCAGTTTTCGGATTGCCGTGGAAGCCAAATTCATCTTGGCCTTTTGAAAATACTCCGTCAGGGTCATAGCCGAAACGGTTAAACGATTCAGCCCGCAACAACCAAGCGAAAAACGGGAATTCATCCGCCAAGCCGTCTGCGATTGGATGAACCGCAATGAGTCCCGCGCTTTGGCTGAAGTGCAAACCCTCCTTGGCTGCATGCAGCGTTTTCGTGGCACCTGGATATAGAAATTTGCCGGAGTAAACGTGATGAATCGACCACTTGTTTGAACTGCCGAAGCGTTCCGGGCGTTCACCGCCGCTGAGACAATACGCTGCTATCGCAGGCCCATTAGGCCTTCCGTCAAGCGAAGTAGCCTTGGCACGAGCAAGCGTACGGATCGATTCTGTGTACTGGTGGTAGCGATGAGTCTTCCCGGTGGGTGGAACCCGATTGCATCCTTTCCAGAGTAGGATGGCGGAACGAGGCCACCGAACAAAGTCAGTCAGATTCTGTCCCACCATCAGTAGGACTTTTCTGACGCTATCGGTTTCTATTTTTGAGAGTTCATTTGCGTACCACCCGTCCAAATCGTTGAGATCGCATCGCTGGGAAATTCGGTTGGGAGAAGTCAGGTTAAATGCCATGGGCTTTTTTCCGTCGAGTTGCAACGCTATGCATAACTGTACTCCGCTGGATAGCGCGAATTCGCGCTACAATCTCCCCATGAGTCCAAACGCGCAAAGACTCCTCGACGAGGCCCGGCAACTCCCTCCAGATGAAAGGGAGTGGCTGGCGGAATTCCTTCTGATCGACGATGAGAGCGTCTCCGCCGCCGGTGTGGAATCCGCCTGGGGCGATGAGATCAAGCGCCGTCTCGACCAGATTGACTCCGGCGCGGTAAAGATGATCCCGGGCGATGAGGTTCTTGCCCGCATGGATGTCCGCCTCAAGGCAAGACGACGGCAAGCCGCCCGGAAGGGATGAAACCCTATTCGTTTCATCCGGACGCTGAAGCAGAAGCCGACGCAGCATTTGAGTATTATTGGATCAAAGGTCCAGTTGCCGCTTTCGCCTTCGATGCGGAACTTCGCGGAGCGTATCGAAGTTTGCGAACCCGCCCGCTGATTTGCCCACCGTATCTTCACGGCACCCGCCGTGTAATCCTCAACCGCTATCCTTTTTCTGTGGTCTTCCGCGAACGCCTGCACGATATCCAGATCGTCGCCGTCGCCCACGCCAAGCGCCGCCCAGGATACTGGGCGAAGAGAGTAAAGCAATAAGAAGGAACCCCATGGAAACCGCCTATACCCCCGACCCCACCCGCTACGACCACGCCGCCTTCCGCCGCTGCGGCCGCTCCGGTCTCGTGTTGCCGGCCATCACCCTCGGCCTCTGGCAAAACTTCGGCGGCGCCGATGTCTTTGAAACCGGCCGCGCCATGATCCGCCGCGCCTTCGACCGCGGCGTCACGCACTTCGATCTCGCCAATAACTACGGCCCTCCCTACGGCTCCGCCGAAGAGAACTTCGGCGCGATTCTTCGCAAGGACTTCCGCGGCCTTCGTAACGAACTCATCATCTCCACAAAAGCCGGATGGGACATGTGGCCCGGCCCCTACGGCATTGGCGCTTCGCGCAAATATCTGCTCGCCTCGCTCGACGGCAGTCTCAAGCGCATGGGCCTCGACTACGTCGACATCTTCTATGCGCATCGCCCGTGGAAGGACTGTCCGCTCGAAGAAACGATGGGCGCGCTTGCCTCCGCCGTCCATCAGGGGAAAGCGCTTTACGTGGGCATCTCATCCTATAGCCCCGAGCGCACGCGCCAAGCCGCGAAGATCCTTAAACAAATGGGCGTGCCGCTGCTCATTCATCAGCCGTCGTACTCCATGCTCAATCGGTGGATCGAAGAGAGCCTGCTGGCCACGCTCGACGAACTGGGCGCCGGCTGCATCGCATTTTCGGCGCTCGCGCAGGGACTGCTCACCGGCAAGTACCTCAAAGGCGTTCCGGCAGATTCGCGCGCCCGATCCGAAAACTCGTCGCTGCTCAAAGAGTTCCTGAGCGAAAAGAATCTGAAGCGTGCCCGAGCGCTCGACGAAATTGCACGCCGCCGCGGCCAGACGCTCGCCCAAATGGCCATCGCCTGGGTGCTGCGCGACAAGCGCGTCACCTCTGCGCTCATCGGCGCGCGTAACGTGGAGCAGCTCGACGACTCGCTCGATGCTCTGAAGAAGCTCAAGTTTACAGCCGCGGAGTTGAAAGAGATCGACCGCTACGCGCAGGAAGGCGATCTTGACCTCTGGCGCGACGCGCGCGAAACGATGGCCTAGATCGGTCCCCTACGCCCTGCCTGTCTCCAGCACATCCCTGGGCGCGAAGCTTGTCTCCAGCCGGATCGTGCCCGGCAGGTGCGATAGCTCGTTCTGGTGCAGGCGGTTGTAATCGTCGATTCCGGCCACGCGAGCCACCAGAATGTAGTCGTATTGGCCGGCCAGCAGGTGGCAGCTCACGATGTCGTGGCAGCGGCGCACCGCAGTCTCGAAAGCGGCCAGCACCGAAGCCGACTGCCGCTCCGCCAGGATGCAGGATTGGCTGAAGGGCTGAATACCTGGCTGGGCACGCTCACGCATCGCGGGGTGGCCGAAAGCCAACACCGGCCCTGGGCAGTTGCCGCAGCCGTCCGTGCCTGATCTCGTTGGCAATCGTTCCTGGGGCTCTATGTTTCGCTCATCACGGCTGCGCGCCCGGCGGGATCAGCAGGGTAAGCGAGTGAGGCACAACCTCGAGCCGCACCGGCAAAGAGCCCAGAACCTCTCCGTCCGCTTCCACAAACAGTGGATCCGCGTTGCCTTGGTGCGCGCGGCACTCGATGGACGGCGTGTCGAGCAGTTCCACGGCCCCGTTGAAGGTATGGCGCCCGGCAATGGCCGCAAGCAGGAAACTAAGATAGCGCAGCCGGCTTTGCGTCTTGAACGCCAGCAGGCTCAGGCTTCCGTTGCGCAGGCTGGCCCCGGGAGCTAGCGTGCGCAGAACGCCTCCAAATGAGCGCACGCGCACAGCCAGCAACTGCGACACTTCCACGACGCGCCCGTCCCCATTCCCATTCGCCGGCAGGGCCGCTTCGAAAAGCGGAAACGACGAAGTCGCCCAGATGTGGAACGCCTCGATCAGGTAGAGGACGTAGCCCAGCCGCCGCTTCAGCCGCGTGTCCAGCCGCGACATCAGCAGCGCATCGGCCCCGATTCCCGCCGCGACAATGAAGTAGCGCGCGGCTGGATTGCCCGTGCTGTCCTGGTAGTGGATGCGCCCTACGGAAACTCGCGTCGGCGCGGCATCGAGCAGCGTACGCGCCGCCTTGGCCGGCCGCGCAATCAATCCCAGATCGGAGGCCAGCGCGTTGGCCGTCCCCAGCGGAACCACCCCCAGCGCAACGTCGGTTCCCACCAGGCTCTGTACAACCTCGTGAACCGTGCCGTCGCCGCCGCAAGCCACAATCGCATCGCAGCCCTCGCGCACGGCCCGTTCAGCGAGCAGCATCGCGCTGCCCGGCGCGCCCGTCTCGAACGCCTCAACCTCAATGCCGGCTTCGCGGAACACGTTCAGGATTTCGCTCACAGCCGCATCCCTGCGCGAGGAGTACTGGCCTGAAACCGGGTTGTAGATCAGCGCCACGCGGCGCATTGCGGGTTTCACTTTGACGGTGGTTCCTATCTGCTCAAAGTGCCCTCAGGCACATCATGCTATCATCGCAGATTTGCGGGCGAAAAATGCAGAAAGCCTGCGGGATAACACCAATTGTGTACCGGCTGAACCTCTATCGAGCCCATAGGCCAGGCAGCGCGCTTTCCCTCCCCGCGTCGCGTTCTCGCCATTGCCGCGGGCGCTTCGGCTTCCCGTCAAATTTTCAGAGTATGTCTCGAGGGCCGCTTAGAGCCAAAGATGCCGCAGATACCAAACCGCGTAGATGATGAACGCCGCCGCGCCTTCGATCCCCAGGGCCCAACCTACCCCTCTGCCTAAATCGCGCAGGTTCACGATTGCCTCGGCAGGCCACTCCGCCTCCGTACGAATGGCGCCGGCTTTCACCCCCTGGGTCTGCATCGGCGGAGCGGCATAGCTGCTCATGTGCAACGGAGGCGCGAGCAGCGAAGGCGAGACTGCTGCCAGGCGAACGCCGTCGAATCGTTGGGTTGCCACTTTGGCGCCCTCCTTCGACTCCTATCGGCGGTGCGCCGATCGAAATGAGTCGAGGTCGACAACAAGGGTTTCCGGCAAAACCGCCTCTTTGTAATCGATGTCTCATTATGCTGGTGGGCCAGAGCGCCAGCGAGTGATTTAAATCGCTCCTTAGCCGGCCGGTCCCAAGGTGGTAACTGACTTGCTCGGGCCGGCCCACTTTGATCCCTTCAACGCTGCGGCTCGCCCAGGGTTCCCACCCGCGCTCAACAAAGATCGCCGCCTCCACGAGCTTCGCGGATCTTAGTTGTGCTGGCGACGGTTGATCGCGCTCGGCAGTTTGACTGCGCGCGCGATGCCTGCGGCCCTCACCGCGCACCATTCACGCATCCCCGCTATCATGCTTGTGTGAGGCAGATCGTCCTATGAATCCCAGCGGCAATACCATCCTGATCACCGGCGGGGGCTCCGGCATCGGCCGCGGCCTCGCGGAATCCTTCCATGCTCTTGGCAACCAGGTCGTCATCGCCGGCCGCCGGCGTCAGGCGCTCGACGAAACCACCGCCGCCAACCCCGGCATGAGGTCGCTCGCGCTCGATATCGAAGACCGCCCCGCCCTTCGCGCCTTTGCCGAACGGGCGGTCGCTGAGTTTCCCGCGCTCAACGTGCTCATCAACAACGCCGGCATCATGCGGCCTGAGAAGCTTCTCGCGCAGCAGCCCGATCTGGCCGACGCCGAAGCCATCGTCGCCACCAATCTGCTCGGCCCCATCCGCCTCACGGCGGCTCTGCTGCCTCATCTTCACAAGCAGCCCCGCGCCGTCATCCTCAATGTCTCTTCCGGGCTGGCCTTCCTGCCCCTCGCGCTCACGCCCACTTACTGCGCCGCCAAGGCCGCCATCCACTCCTACACCATGTCGCTCCGCTGCCAGCTCCGCAACAGCAACATCGAGGTTCTGGAGTTGATCCCTCCCTACGTCGCCACGCACCTGATGGACGGCGCAGACAACCCGCGCGCCATGCCGCTCTCGAAGTTCATCGCCGAGGTGATGGAGATCCTCAAGACGCAGCCCACGCCCCCCGAGATCTGCGTCGAAAACGTGAAGACCCTCCGCTTCGCCGCCGAATCCGGCAACTTCGACACCATCTTCGCCCGGCTCAACGCTTCCTAGGTGGCTTTGCACTATTCCGGGGCGTCCGCCGCTGCCTGGCAGCGCATTGCCATTCCCGCCCCGGCCCGGTGACTATTACCAGCGCGTTTTTTCTGGTGACGAAAGATTCCGGCTTTCGCTGATAATTTGCTATTCCCGCCACTACATAAAGGTGTTACCGTAATAGCTCAATCTCCCCCTTGCGGCTGGTAGGCCGTAAGAAGCAAGTAGTGAGGCTGAGCGCAACACGGAAAGAAGATCGTTCCCGCGGGTTCCCCTGATTCGGGAACATAATCAAGCTCATAGGCCGATTCGGCCGGTTGATTACTTGGTGTGCCGCGTGAACGCACAGCAGCCGTCGTTGCCTTGGGTGCAAGCCGAACAAGGGTATGAGGGACGCGACAGCGCCCTCCCGATTTGGCTTGAGGGGGTTTTCATGAGCTTCAGAAAAAGCGAAAGCGGCAATGTCCTTGTCCTCACCGCGATGTGTTTGACCATCCTCATGGGATTTGTGGCGATGGCGATCGATGTAGGCATGCTCTTCCATGCCCGCGTACAGATGCAGATTGCGGCAGACGCCGCCGCGGCCGCCGCAGCGCTCGATTACAAGTACGGCGAATCGACAAGAGTACAAAGCGACGCGACAGCAGCCGCAACACAGAACGGAATGCTGGCGACCGGCTCAGCGACGATCAACGATCCGCCGACGAGTGGTTATCACAAGGCAGCCGGATACATTGAGGCTGTTGTCAGCGAGCCCTATCCGACGTTCTTTATGAAGACGTTTGGTTTCGGCGCCATCAACGTATCTGCCAGGGCGGTTGCGGGCTCAAGCGCCAATGGCGGCTGCATGTGGGCGCTGGCAAAGTCGGGCGTTGATATCTCTCTGAAAGGCAATGGAAGCCTCACTGCGCAGAATTGCGCGGTTTACGACGATTCGAGTGCGAGCGATGCGCTCCAGTTGAAAGGGAATGGCTCCATTTCCGCCAAGTCGATCGGCATTGTCGGCGGCTACACGGTCAATGGCAATGGAAGCATCACGCCGAACCCTCCGACCACGGGAATCGCGCCTGCGGCGGACCCGATCAATGTCACTCCGCCGACGGCTTCTACGTCAACCTGCTCGGGGAGCAGCTCCGCGTGCAATCCCAGCAATAGCAGCAACAACAACAAGACCATCCAGCCGGGAACCTATACCTCGATTACAAATAGTGGCAACGGCAACATGACGCTGGCTGCTGGAAACTACACGATCACAGGCAACTTGACCAATAGCGCAAATGGGTCTTTGACTCTGGGAGCCGGGAACTACACCATCGGAGGGAACTTCAGCACCTCGGGCAACGGGGCGGTAACCATCGGCGCAGGGGAATACATTATCGGCGGCAACCTTAGCCTTCAGGGCAACGGCGCTCTCACGGGATCCGGCGTAACCTTCTTCATCGCGAGCGGGAGCAACACTGTGGTTGGAAATGGCAACATGAACCTCTCTGCGCCGACTTCAGGACCCTACAGCGGCCTGCTTTACTATGAGCCTTTGAGCAACAACAACGGCGTCAGCCTCACCGGCAACGGCGGTGACAACGTGCAGGGAATCATGTACATGCCCGGCGCGCCGGTGACTCTGGCTGGCAACGGCAATCTCACCGTATCCCTCGACCTGATCGCTGATTCGATCAGTTCCACGGGAAATGGATCCATAACGCTGACCAATTATGCGGCCATCGACAATGAGAGTTCTGTGCTGAGCAAGCTTGCAATGGTGGAGTGAACAATGCGGCCTTCAAAAAGTTTCGTTTGGAAAGGGCTGGCTTCGGTGGAGCGCCTTTTTCGGGCAGCCGGAAAAACGAACGGCGATGCGCTCGTCGAGTTGGCAATCGTTCTGCCTCTTCTGACATTGCTCTTGTTGGGCGCGTTCGATATGAGTATGGCCGCCTATACGTCGATTGAGGTGTCGAACGCCGCCTTGGCCGGCGTGCAGTATGGTGCGCAGAACGCTACGACCGCCGGAGATGTAACCGGAATCCAAAACGCGGCCTCCGCGGACGCGTCAAATATCGCCCTGGGACCGACAAGCGCGTCGCATACCTGCATCTGCGCCGACGGCTCAGCCTCCACCTGCAAGCCTACAGACTGTTCCGGTTCAGCCATTGTGACGATCCTGACGGTTCAGACGCAGGCAACTTTTACGCCTTTTTTCCATATCCCTGCGATTCCAACCTCTTTCACCATTCAAGGCCAGGCGATCCAGAAGGTCATGCAATGACGAATCCAGCAGATCCGGAACGATTTGCGAACGGGCGCGCAACCCGGTGGCTTGCATCGGGACAGTTCCAGGCCCGTCATTCGTCTCTGGGGCGGCGATGCGCGCCGCGTTGGCGCTGGAAAAGCCTCAGCGGCAGTTCCGGGTCAATCATAGTTGAGTACGCGATCACCGCGTCCCTCCTGATGGCGCTCTTGTTCGGCATCGTGCAAACGTGCTTTGCGCTTTACGCACAAAACTTTGTCTCGGATGCCGCCCGCATGGCTACGCGGTACTCTATTGTCCGGGGCTCGTCTTGCACCGGAATGTCTGACTGCGGCATCACCGCGGCGCAGATTCAAACCTACGTACGCGGCATTGCATACCCAGGAATCAAGTCAAGCAACCTGAGCACCACCACAACGTGGCTTAGCGCAAGCTCTTCACCGCCCACCACGTGGACGGCTTGCGCCACTGAATGCAACGCTCCGGGAAATGCAGTGAAGGTGCAGGTAACCTACGCCTTTCCGATGTTTATTCCCTACTGGAAGTCGACGACAGTCAATTTGACAAGCACGTCGCAGATGGTGATCTGGAATTAACGCAGGGTAGAGCGAAGCAGTTGGCGCGCTGCCGCAGCCGGTCATACAGGCTTGTCCGCCCGTCCTGCCCGGGCCCTATCTCCCAATAAGCCGCAGCCAGGCAAATCCGGCCCCAGTGCTTTTCCGTTTTTCCTGAAATACTGCCGGTTATCCTAGCTTGCCCTCCGCCTTCGCCGGCCTCAAACTCTACTGATATGGCCACCGTCCCCGACCTCACCCTCGAAGCCGGCCTGCCCGCGAACTTGGACGCGGAAAAGACCATCCTGGGCGCGATCCTGCTCGATAATGCCGCCCACGCCGAGGCTGCCGAAGTCCTCAAGGCCGACGACTTCTCGCTCGACTCGCATCGCCGCATCTTCTTGCGCATGGGCGAGTTAGTGGATTCCGGCCGCGCCGTGGACATTGTCACGCTTGCCAACGAACTGGCCCGCTACAAGGAGGTCGAGTCCGTCGGCGGCGTGGCCTACCTGGCCTCGCTCACCGAGGGGTTGCCCCGCCGGCCCGTCATCGAGGACTACATCCGCATCGTCAAAGACAAGAGCATGTTGCGCCGCCTCATGGGCATCTGCTCGGCCGCCATCGCCAAAGCCGCCGACCAGAGCCAGGATGCCATCGGCGTTCTCGACGAAACCGGGTCGCAACTGCTTGAGGTGAGCGAAACCGGCCTCAACCAGGGCCTGCAGCCCATCGAGACCATCGTCCGCGACTCCTTCGGCACCATCGATAACCTCTACAAGAACAGCCGCGAGATTACGGGCTTGGCCACTGGCTTCACATCCTTCGACTCGAAGACAAGGGGCCTGCAAAAGGGCGAGCTCATCATCATCGCCGCGCGGCCTTCCATGGGTAAAACCGCGCTGGCCATCAACATCGCGCAGAACGCCGCGGTTCATCATCAGGCTGTGGTAGCCGTCTTCAGCCTGGAAATGAGCAGAGAATCGCTCCTGAAGCGGATGCTTGCTTCTCAAGCGTGGGTCGACCAGCACAACATGCGGGAAGGCTTCATTTCCGGGGAGGATCATGAGAAGCTGACCAAGGCATTGGGCAACTTGGTCGAATCGCGAATCTTCGTTGACGACGCAGCCAATATCACACTTGCCGAGATGCGCGCCAAAGCCCGCCGCCTCAGGCAGAATGCTGGCGGCCTCGATCTCATTGTGGTTGACTATCTGCAACTGATGTCGGCCACGCTGCCAGGGTCCGAACGGAAAGGTTACGAAAACCGCGTCCAGGAGGTCTCGGCCATTACGCGCGGCCTGAAAGCTATGGCCAAGGAACTCAAGGTACCGGTGGTCGCGCTCTCGCAGCTCTCCCGCGCCAGCGAACGCCGCAGCGACGACAAACGCCCCATGCTCAGCGATCTGCGCGAGTCGGGTTCCATTGAGCAGGATGCAGACGTGGTCGCCTTCATCCACCGCGAGTCCTACTACAACCGCGACGAAACCAAAACCGATGCCGATGCCTCGGATTCGGAGATCATCATCGCCAAGCAGCGCAATGGACCCACCGGAACCATCCACCTCAACTTCATTCAGAAATTCACATTGTTCGTGGACGCCGACACGACCCACGAGTTCTAACACAGGACAAAGGTATACTCCCCCGCCTTGCGCCCGCTTCCCCCGCGTGGCTATCTTTGTCCAAGCACCTTGATCCATCCAAGGAAGACCCTCATGGATGTTCTCCAACGGCTCTTCGAGCAGCATTTTCATGTGCCGGCCGAGCGCGTGCTGCCGTTACAGGGCCAGCTCGGCGCCTCGGGACGCGTCATCGTCCGTCTTGACGGCTCGGGGCAGAACGCCATCGGCATTCTCTATTCCGTGCGCGAAGAGAATGCAGCTTTTCTCGAGTTTTCCCGGCATTTTCGCCGCCATGGCTTGCCGGTGCCGGAGATTTATGCCGAGGATTTGAGCCAGGGCGCCTACCTCGAAGAGGATCTCGGCGATACGACACTATTCGAATTCCTCAGCGCCAACCGTTCCGGCGACGCCATCTCTCCGCAGGTGGTTGAAGCCTATCGCAAAGTCGTGGCCGTTTTGCCGCGTTTTCAGGTCCAGGCGGGCCGCGACCTGAACTACAAGGTCTGCTATCCGCGCGCGAGCTTCGACCGCCAGTCCATCGCTTGGGATCTGAACTACTTCAAGTACTACTTTCTCCGCCTCGCCGGCATCCCCTTCAACGAGCAGGCGCTCGAGGTCGATTTCACGCGCTTGACCAGGTTCCTGCTCAGCGCCGATCGCGATTATTTTCTCTACCGCGATTTTCAAAGCCGCAACGTCATGCTGCGCAGCGGCGAGCCCTGGTTTCTCGACTACCAGGGCGGACGCAAGGGCGCGCTGCAGTACGACATTGCATCTCTTCTTTACGATGGCAAGGCCGATCTGCCGCCCGATCTGCGCCGGCAGTTGCTCGACGACTATCTCGACTCTCTCGCCGGCTTTATTGACCTCAAGCGCGAAGCCTTCATGGAGCACTACTACGCGTTCGTTTATGTCCGTATCCTGCAGGCACTGGGCGCATACGGCTTTCGCGGCTTTTATGAGCGCAAGCCGCACTTCCTTGAGAGCGTTCCCTTTGCGCTCAAGAACCTGCGCTGGCTCGCCGAGCACGTCAAGCTACCCGTCGCCCTGCCTGCGCTGCTCGACGCGCTTGAAAGGATTTCATCGTCGGAAAAACTCCGCGATCTCGCAGCGCCCGCCGCCGGCTTGACCGTGCGCATCTTCAGCTTCTCCTTCCACCACCCCATGCCTCTCGATGAAGCAGGCAACGGCGGCGGATTCGTCTTCGATGCGCGCAATTTGCCCAATCCCGGCCGCGAAGAGCAATTCCGCTCGCTCACCGGAAGAGACCCCGAAGTCATCGCCTATCTCGACCGCGAGGAGAGCGTCCACGAATTTCTCTCCCACGCCGTTTCGCTGGTCGATGCCAGCGTGGCCAACTATCGCCGGCGCGGCTTCTCCAACCTGATGGTTTCCTTCGGCTGCACCGGCGGCCAGCACCGCTCGGTCTATCTGGCGGAGCAGTTGGCAAAACATCTGCGCGGAATGAATGGCGTGGAGGCCATCGTTTGCCACACGGCGCTCGAGAAGCCAGGCAAATCGGGGAGGCCAGGTAAATGAAGGCGATGATCCTCGCCGCCGGCCTGGGCGCCCGCCTGCGCCCGCTCACCGATGACCGCCCCAAGGCGCTGGTCACGGTCGCCGGCCGCACGCTTCTGGAAATCGCCCTCGCCCGCTTGCGCGCCTTTGGCGTGCGCGAAGTAATCGTGAATGTGCATCACCTTGCGGCGCAGATCGTCGAAACCCTCGAGGCCAACCGCAACTTCGGCATGAGGATCGAAATCTCGCGTGAAGACGTCCTGCTCGACACCGGCGGCGGCCTCAAAAAAGCCGCCTGGTTCTTTCTTGAGGGCGGCGAGAGCGCGGACGAACCATTCCTCGTCCACAATGTCGATGTTCTCAGCACCATCGATCTCGGGCGCATGGCGCGTTTTCACACCGAACACAACGCTTTGGCCACTCTGGCCGTTCAGCGGCGCGAAACCTCGCGCTATCTCCTCTTCGATGAGCAGGGTCAGCTCTGCGGCCGCCGTCCCGGCAACGATGGGCAGCCCGAATGGGCCAGGCCGGCGCAGAAATTCCAGGCTCTCGCCTTCTCTGGCATCCACGTCCTCTCGCCGCGTATCTTCGCCCTGATGCCCGAGGTAGGCGCGTTCCCCATCGTCCCCGCTTATCTGCGTCTCGCGGCCCAGGGCGAAAAAATCATCGCCTTTCACGCCGATGAATTCTACTGGCGCGATCTCGGCCGCCCGGAAAACCTCATCGCAGCCGCAAGCGATCTGGCCAGCGGAAAATATCCCCTGGGTTGACGCCGCGCCGTCCGGCTGAATCCCCTGCCGCGCTACCGCGCGGATTGCCCCTCATAACTCATTCAAAATCAGAACGATTCTGCCCACGAGCAGGTCGTTTGGCGATTCTCCCGGGTCCACTTCGATAAGCTCCACAGGGAAGGCAATATCGTGCGGGCGCAACACAAGGCGGCTGGAGAGAAAATCCACATAGCGAAGCGACAGGTGCGAGCCGCGGCGAACCGCGTAAAGGTTGGGCCGATTAGGGCAGTAGGGGAGCAGCGAGTTGTAGTGCCGGTCGATCAGCGCGATCGCTTCCGGCAGCACCAGCGGGTCCATCGGCAGGGCATCGCCGGACGGCACGCGCACGGCGACAAACCGCTCCCAGGCGCGGCGAGCGTTCGAGGCGCGCGAGTGCGCGGATCGAAGGACAGCGGCCGGCAGGTGCAGCATCGTCTCGACGGCGGATGGCCGGATCACCGGTTCGAAGAGCGCCACGGCGTGTGAGACGACCGGAACGGCGTTCCCCTCCTCTCCCTCCGGCCAGGCAGCCGCTCGAGGCGCGGAGGGCAACAGATCGGCAACCGTCAAACGTTGCGCCGCCAGGATTCGATCCATGGCATCGAGGGAAAGCTGGCGCCGGCTATGCAGAAAGTTGGACAGATGCGCTTGTCCAAATCCGGTCTGCCGCGCCAGCAGCGATACGCTGAGCGTCCCCCGCTGTATCCTGCGCAGCAGTTCCAGGCGGAGGCGCTCGTGCATCTGCGTGAAGTTCATATGTGGAAAATTCGCCGTCGGCAATAGGAGCGAATCCTCTTTGCTTTCCCTTGGAAAAGTTATCAGGGCTGGTTGGCCTTTATTCTTAGCATCTTGGCCGGATTTGAAAAGCTGGGGAGCGGAAAGTCTCCGAGGAGCATTGACGCAATGGAAGCATATCCCTAGATTGGGTTTACTAAATCACGCACTGACTTGTGGGAATTTTTCAGGAAGCATTTCGTTGCCGTCGGATTTGGCGGGGACGAATTGCTGCCTCTTGCGGCGGCGAGTGAACGATAACCGGCGAGATTCCATCGAGGCGGTTTATTCCTACTCCCATCCTGAGGCGCCCCATCAAGGCGCCGACGGCGAGCCAGTCGAGAAAATTCCAGGATCTGCGCGCCTATGGTCATGACAGAAAACAAGAGAGCACAGGCGGCAATCCCCCATCAGGACAGGAGAAACCTGAGTTGTCTAGCCTGGTTCTCTTCACCCCGGCGAATAACCATCACCACAAAATTCCGCCGGGAGATGAAACATATACGGAGAATCAGTCATGGAAGTGCGCGTGCAATTGAAAATTTGCGAGGGGTGTGGTTGTCTTTGGTACCGTACCCAGGCCCAAGGGAGTGTGTATTGCAGGAAATGTGAGACAAAACTGAGGGACTTTCCACCACCGGAGAGCCGCAAGCGGCGCGGACGGCCGAGCCGACGGCAGCTTTCCAGAGTGTGGGCGGTGGCTGATGTGGCAGGAGGTGCGCAATGAGCGCAGCGCTCCTGTTGCCGATGCCTTGGGAAGCCAGTACTGCCCAGGCAGTCTGGCAAATCGAACGGAGAAAATGGGAACAAAAACCCGCGCCTCGGCCTCATGCAAGGCCGGCGGAGGCGCAGGACAAACCTCCAGCCAGCCTTGCCTTCTACAGGAAACACACCGAAAGCCTGTTGCGGCGCTACCTGTATGCGTCGATGCAGGTCGGCAGGGCGCCTTCGATCCTGGGCGATCCGGTCGCGCGGGGTTGGGCTTCGAGCCGCCCGGTCCGCACCTTCGAGGATGCATTGATCTTCGTCCTCGACATCGAAAACTGCCTGGGCCTGCTCGGCTCGCTGGATCGAGAGTTGTTGAGCCGTGTTGTGCTTCAGGACTACACCCAGGTCGAGGCTGCCACGATGATGGGCATGAGCGTGCGGGCGGTTTCTTACAAATTCCCGTTGGCCTTGGACCGGTTGACGGAGAAGCTGCTGGAGGCCAGCCTTTTGGTTCTGCCGCACTAATACAATCGAACCGATAACAGCCGGCACAGGGGAACGGGCATTGCGTCCTCCTGTGCCGGCCGCATCCTTCCCGGAAACTCTGCTAAAGATTCGCGGTCTGCGAAAGCAGCGCTGGACGCAGTTGCTCCGCTCGTCGTGCAGGAGCGGTTGCGTCACGCCTACTGCCCCGTTGTGGACGCCCTGCGCCCCGCCGTGGCAGAATGCGTGTCTGTTGAGCAAATTTCATTCTGAGGAACCTCGCCATGCATCCCACGTCTCGCCTTGCCGCTGTCTTTGTCCTGCTGGCTTCGGCTATTCTGGCCGCGCAGCAACCCGCGCCCACCACCGCAGCCCAGGCGCCCAACGGCGATACCAGCTATATTGACGCCCAGGGAACGGCGCATATTACCCGCGTCGTTCCCATTCCAACGGCCATCAGCCCCGAGGCGCAAAAGATGCTGGCCAGCCCTGCGCCCGACCAGGCGCCCCCGGAGTCACTGGCTGAGCGCCGCGCCCACCTCGAAACCTACACTGCCTCCGGCCGCGCCGCCTGGACGAAGATCTGTCCCAATCGAATTGTCGAAAGTAAAATCGCCGGAGTTCCGGTGCGCATCGTCACTCCCGACGGCATTCCTGCTGAAAACCGCAACAAAGTCCTCATGGACCTGCACGGTGGCGGCTTCAATGCCGACTCCGGCTCCTACCAGGAGTCGATTCCCATCGCCAGCTACACCGGAATCAAGGTAGTTGCCGTTCTCTATCGTCTGGTGCCGGAGCATCCCTTTCCCGCAGCTGTTGACGACGCAGTGGCGGTCTACAGGGAACTCTTGAAGACATACAGCCCCAAGCACATCGTCATTTACGGGACCTCGGCTGGGGCCATCCTCACCGGCGAAGTGGCCGTCCGGCTCAAGCAGTTGGGCCTGCCCTTGCCGGCTGCTCTCGGCATCTTCAGCGGCACGGGAGATTTTGCGCGCCTTGGAGACTCTGAGGCGATGTACACGCTATCCGGCCTCTCGGGCCATCTCGATCCGCCTGCGCCGGGCCCGCAGGTGCCCGACGAGTATGTGGGCAGCACCAATCCTGCCGATCCGGTTCTCTCGCCCATCTATGCCGACCTGCGCGGCCTGCCGCCTACGCTCTTCGTCACCAGCGAACGCGACCTGCTGCTCAGCGGCACGGTGAACCTGCACCGCGCCTTTCTGCGCGATGGCGTTGACGCCCGTCTGGTAGTCTTCGACGCCCTCCCTCACGGCTTCTGGTATCACCCGGAATTGCCTGAAGCGATCGAGGCCAACCACATCATGGCTAGCTTCTTTGTCAAAGAGATGAGCCATTGAACCCGAGCGCCGGCCGCGGAGTTGTGCAAGCCCGCGGCCAGGCCTGCGGCCGCAGCGTGGCAGTCTTTGCGCGCCGCCTTCGCGGTTCTCCTTGGTGCCTTCCGCGGTCAAACCGCCCGCATTCTGGTTTACGATGAACCTTGCAGCCGGAGACCATGCCGCCCCTCCGCGGCAAGGACTTTGCCTGCTGTCTTATGCGCGGCGTTCCGGTGTGGAGAGTGCTATGACCGATCTGGTGCGGGATAAGTTGCTTGAGGGGCTGAGCGTCATTGAGGCGGTAGCGCGCGACACCGCGTTGCACGCCACGCTGACCGCAGCCGCGGAAGCCACGGCGGAGGCGCTGCACTCGGGCCGCAAGCTGATGGTTGCCGGCAACGGCGGCAGCGCAGCCGACGCGCAGCATCTGGTGGCGGAGTTTGTCAGCCGCCTTGTCGAGGATCGTCCGGCCATGCGCGCCGTGGCGCTCACCACCGATTCCTCCATCCTCACCGCCGTCGGCAACGATTATGGCTTTGAGCGCGTCTTTGCGCGCCAGGTTGAGGCCCTGGGACAGCCGGGCGACGTTTTCCTGGGCATCTCCACTTCAGGCAGCTCGCCGGACGTTTTGCGCGCGCTCGAGTTGAGCCGCCAGATGGGCATATCCACCATCGGGTTGACGGGAAGAACGGGCGGCAAGATGCCCCCGCTCTGCGACTACTGCCTGCGCGTTCCCTCCGATGTCACCATGTACATTCAACAGGCCCACCTGGCTCTCGAGCATATCTTCTGCATGATCGTGGAGCGCCGCTACTTTGCCCTGGGCCATGCCGGGGCGGCCGCTGCAACCGCCGCGGCAAAGGACTGAATCCGGATGGAAGCCATCGTCCTCGCCGGCGGGCTGGGCACGCGGCTGGCCTCGCGCCTTGAAGGTGTACCCAAGTCCATGGCGCCCGTCGCAGGCCGGCCTTTCCTCGAAATCCTGCTCGCCCAGTTGCGCCGCGCCGGCTGTGCGCGCGCCTTGCTCTCGGTGGGACATCTGCATACGGTCATCCAGGATCGTTTCGGCGCGGCATTCGACGGCATGCGCGTGGACTACGTGATTGAAAATGCTCCGCTCGGCACGGGCGGAGCGATTCGTCTGGCGCTCGCCGAAGCCCGCGAAGATTCCGTGCTCGCGCTCAACGGCGACACGTTCCTAGATGCGGACTACGCCGGTATGATGCGGTTCCACTCCGAAGAACGGGCCTCAGTGACCATCGCCGTCGTCCACCAGCCTGACGTTGCCCGCTATGGCGGTGTCGCCGTCGAAAACAAGCGCATTGTGGCATTCGAAGAAAAACGCCGTTCTGGTCCCGGCCCAAATCCCGGGTGGATCAGCGCGGGCGCATATGTTCTCAATCGCAATCTCGAGTGGCCGCGTTCGCTGCGGGAGCGGT
>JBEKXX010000054.1:0-19585 GCA_049511595.1 Occallatibacter sp.
TGCTAACTATGCCTTCCCTGCGCGAAGCTGAAGTGGATCGATTGCGTTTGAAACTACGTAGAAATCGGCGAGAGAAACGATGCGCAGGTTCCCCACGGGTTTCGTCTGCAACGTATAGCTGTCATTCCCGTGATTTCGATGTTTTTCGTTGCCTGATACTTGTTTACGGGGGCGCTGCGGGTTCTTGCTTCAAGGCCATGTTCTCGCAGGATTTCGTTTCGTCGCTTTCACGCGCAGCCCGCTGCGGCATCCATTGTGCTTTCCCGCTTGCCGGGCGGTGTAACCCGATGCGAATTCGATGCCGCTCCTGCGAAACAGAAAACCGTGACAGCTCAAGTTTCGCAACTTCTTGCGTTGCCCGGTGTCAATCCCTGAATACCTGGAAGCAGAGATTCCAGTTCAGGTTCCGCGTGCAGCATCTCGTGCCTTTACTGTCCCTTATTTCACTCTCGTTGCAAATTAGCCCCGGCACTCTCTATCGCGAAACCAAAGAAGGTGTGTCATGGAGCCGAAGCAGATCGGCCGGCGTCACCCCAGCGAGCGGCGGCACTTTACGCTATCTCGCTGCACACACGATCTATGGTTTCGCCGGAACTGAGGCGCTGCAGAAACTTTGAGGTCCGCGCATTTCTTATGGCTAGTTCGGATTTCTGGCAAAAGCTTTCCACTTCCTTGGCTTCCTCGGCCGAGTCGGAGGTGGCTGTCGCGGCCGGCCACACACGGCCTACGCGGGGCACGGCCAAGATGTGGATGGCGATCGATGCCGTCACCGTCTGCGCGGCCGCGGTGGTGGCCACGCTGTATAAGCTGCATGCCACCCCCATGGAAGGCGCGAGAAACTTTTGGCACGGCACGCTCATTCATGGCCGTTCGACGGGTATTTTGCTGGCCCTGCTCTGCGGATTCATCTTTGCGCTTGTCGTCACCAGCCGGCGGTTGCATTTGTACACGCCTACGCACATGACCAACTTCCTGCACGAGCAGAGAATGAGCGCTCAGGCCTGCCTTACCTCCGGTTTGCTGCTCACCGGTGCGCTTTACCTGGTGCAAGCCGAGGATATCCCCCGAGTCATCGTACTGGGCACCGTGCTTCTGGTCACCGTCGCGGTCGGCTTGCGGCGCCTGATCTACCGCATTCTGCTCTACCGGCGATTCGATCGAGGCCTGGATACGCGGAACGTGCTCATCGTCGGCACTGGACCTGAGGCACAAGCCCTGCGTCATCACCTGGAGAAAATCCGGCACTTGGGTTACACCTTCAAGGGCTTCATCGAGCTGCCCGGCCCAAAATCCCAGCAGGGGGTTGCCTCGGACGGCGTCGTCGGCAGCCTGGATACTCTCTTCCAGAACGCACGCAAGCAGTTTATCGATGAGATCTTTTTCACCACCCCCGGCGAGCGCGGCATCGTCCAGGATGTGCTCGATCAAGCGCGCGTCCACGGCGTGGACTTGCGCGTTGTTCCCGATCTTTACGACGGCCTGGCCTGGAGCAGCCCCATTGAATACATCGGCCAGTTTCCCACCATCCCGCTGCACCGCGGCGCTGTTCCGGAATTGGGACTCATCTTCAAGCGCGTCTTCGACACCGTATTCTCCGCGCTGGCGCTTGTGGCGCTTTCGCCCTTGCTTTTAGCCATCGCCATTGCCATCAAGCTGGATTCGCCCGGCGCCGTTTTCTACTCCTCGGAGCGCATCGGCAAGAAAGGCGTCGTCTTCCGCTGCATCAAGTTCCGCACCATGGTTCGCGACGCTGACAAGCATCGCGCTGAACTCATGCATATGAACGAGCGCGACGGCGTGCTGTTCAAAGTCTCCAATGACCCGCGCGTCACCCGCCTGGGCCGTTTACTGCGCAAGTATTCGATCGATGAGCTGCCCCGGTTCTTTAATGTCCTGCGCGGCGAAATGAGCATTGTCGGCCCGCGTCCGCCGCTGGCCGGCGAGGTCGGCAAGTACGACCTCGACCACCTGCGCCGCCTCGACGTCACCCCCGGCATCACCGGCTTGTGGCAGGTGCAGGGCCGCCAGGATCCATCCTTCGCCAGCTACGTCTCGCTCGACGTCACCTACATCGAAAACTGGAGCGTCTGGCTGGACTTCAAGATCATCATGCGCACCATCGCCGTGGTCTTTTCCGGCACTGGTACCTAGTCGCGGCTGTCGGCCCGCCGATTTTTGAGGGTTGAATACTGGCCGTATACGTCTACGTCCGCCGGCGCTCTCTCGGCAGACGGAATTTCTCGTGCATCCGGCCGCACCGTGCGTTCCGTTCGTGGTTGCGGATTGCGCTTGACGCGCAGATTGTTGATCGCATATTCGATGAAAGGCGACTTCAACTCCGCGTCCTTTCCCAGGAAGCGGCATGTCGCCACGACCTGGTCAATGAGGAAGATGGGTTGGAATCCGGCCAGTTCCAGGCTCTTTTCTTTTGTGATCATGTACACGATGAAATCGAAGGTCTCATCGCTCAGAGTCAGCCCGTGCCGCTCGCATTCGTTGTCGAAGATACTGCGGAACTGCTCCAGGCTCGGCGGCCCCACCTCGATCTTGTACGGAATCCGGCGTAGAAAAGCCGCATCCATCAGGTCTTCCGGATCCATATTGGTCGCAAAGATCACGATTTCCTCGAAAGGAATGCTGAAGCTGGCCCCCGTGCGCAATTTCAGGTAGTCGACCCGGCTCTCCATAGGTACGATCCACCGGTTCAGAAGGTCTTTCGGAGCCACGAACTGCCGGCCGAAGTCGTCGATCAGGAAGCATCCGCCCAGCGCCTTCATGTGCAGCGGCGCTTCGTAGTAATGTCCGGTTGCGTCGTAGCGCAGGTCCAGCATGTCCAGCGTCAGTTCGCCGCCGGCCATCACGAAGGGCCTTCGACACGAGACCCAACGCCTGTCGTGCGTCTCGCGGCGGAAGTTCTCAAGCTCGGGGTTCTCAGCTTCTCTCGCCTCGGGAGTGGCCTGAATATGGACCCGTGGATCGTAAAAGCGGATAATCTGGCCCTCGACGGTGATCGCGTATGGCACGTGGATCGACTCGTGGAAAACGCTCGCAAAACTCACGGCTACCGAGGTCTTGCCGTTTCCCGGCGGTCCGTAGAGCAGAATCGCCCGGCCGGAGTTTAATGCCGGCCCCGCCTGCTCCACGATGGTCTCGTCGATCGTCAACGCCTTGATCGCTTCATGCACGCGCTCCATCGACACACGCTCATTGGTCGGCTTCTGTATGTTTACACGGTCGATAAACTCCGCAAGCGTCACCGGCGCGGGGCCGATGTATCCCGACCTTTGCAGAGCGTCGATGGTCCATCGTTTGCCCTCTTCCGTCAGCGCATACCGCATGTCCATCATGCTGTCCGAGTTCTGCGTGCCCAGCGTGTAGAGCAGTTGCCGCTCCGTCGCCATGCGCGCCAGGTCCATCACGATATGCTGCGGAAGTTTTATGGCATCCGCGATCTCCCCGATCTTCTCCAGCCGGCCGGAAAATACCAGCTTCATGAAGAGGGTCAGTAGATCGATGTCGCTGATGCCCGTCGCCGCTATGTCCGCGGGTTCCTGCGGGATGCGGTGAATGAACCGCTCGATCGTACGCCCGTCGGTCGCCCCAATTGCAACCAGATTGTCGCCCAGGGTTCCGCCCTGCAATACCTGCCGCTCCAGGGCCGCACGTACGTCCCTCTCCGTCACCAGGTTGGCGCGGATCAGCAGGTCGCCCAATCTCAATTGCGGTTCGATGGTGTTCCCCCGAAAAACGATCTGTTCAACAGAATTCGTCGGCCGCCCTGGGCATCCCTTCAGGGATGGGTCAATTAGGTACGATCTTGATTCTAGGTGGTTACTTTCGTGCAAAGAAATCCCCCATTTGGGGGGCCTGTCGCATAACGCCAAAGTTCTCCAATAACCTGGCCTTCAAGGTTTTTGGTCGCCGGGCCTGCAAGCTGGGCCGCCCTTCTCTGCACAGAGCGAGACGGCGGCCCCATACTGCTTTCCGTTGGTTCTCTCCCGCGTGCATTCCAAACCTCTGCATCGGAAAGAGATCGTCCCGCAAAGGCCGTCTCGCGCCCGCCCTGACATTTACACTTGGTTTGTGAAGATCGCGCTCGCCCAGATCGATCCCACGGTCGGAGATTTCACCGGAAATCTTGAGAAGATCGTCGCTGTGAGCCGCCGCGCCGCGGATCTGGGCGCGCGCCTCACCGTCTTTTCCGAGCTCGCCATCTGCGGCTATCCCCCCGCCGACTTCCTTGAAAAGCCCAGCTTCCTCGCCAGCTGCCGTTCCGCGGTCGGCGAGCTCGCTGCCGCCACGCGCCGGCTCCCCACCGCCGTCCTGGCCGGCGTGGCGCTGCCCACCGGCGGCGAAGATGGCAAACCGGCCTTCAACGCCGCGGTCCTCCTCGATCGCGGCCAGATACTCCTCGAGCAATACAAGCGCCTCCTGCCCTTTTACGATGTATTCGATGAGCAGCGCTACTTCTCGCCCTCACCGCCGCAGAAGGTGATCGGCTTCGAAGGCGTCCGCCTTGCCGTCACCATCTGCGAGGACGCATGGAACGACAAGAACTTCTGGCCGCGCCGCCTCTACACGCTCGATCCTATGGAAGAGCTCATGCGCCAGAATCCGTCGCTGCATATCAACCTTTCTTCCTCGCCGTTCTGGCACAACAAGCGCGCCATCCGCCGCGAAATGCTGGCCGCCATCGCCCGCCGCGACGCCATACCCGTGCTCATGTGCAACCAGGTCGGCGGCAACGACAGCCTCATCTTCGACGGTTCCTCGCTGGCTCTCGATGCGCGCGGTGAACTCATTGCGCAGGCCGCCTCGTTTCAGGAAGACCTGGTCGTCCTCGACCCCTTCAGCGCTTCGCCTGTGCCTCTGCCCGAAGACGATGAGACCGAGGCCGCCTATCGCGCTCTCGTGCTGGGCACTCGCGACTACGTGCGTAAGTGTGGTTTTCGCAAGGCCATCGTCGGCCTCAGCGGCGGCATCGATTCAGCCCTGGTGGCGGCCATCGCCGCGGAGGCTCTCGGCGCGGAGAACGTCATCGGCGTCGGCATGCCCAGTCCCTATTCTTCCTCGGGCTCCATCGACGACAGCCGCCAGTTGGCCTCGAACCTTGGCATTCGCTTTGAGACCATCGGCATCAGCTCCCTCTTCGCCGAGTTCAACCGCGCGCTCGAGCCGCTCTTCGCCGGATTGCCGGCCGGCATCACCGAGGAAAACATCCAGCCCCGCATTCGCGGCGCCATCCTCATGGCGCTTTCCAATAAGTTCGGCGCCCTGGTCCTTACCACTGGCAACAAGTCCGAGATGGCCGTGGGTTACTGCACCCTCTACGGCGACATGGTCGGCGCCCTGGCCGTCATCGGCGATCTCGTCAAGACGCGCGTCTATGCCGTCTGCCGCTGGCTGAACCGCGAGCGCGAAGTGATCCCAGCGCCCATCCTCGCCAAGCCGCCTTCAGCCGAGCTTCGTCCCGGCCAGATGGACACGGATTCCCTGCCGCCCTACGACATTCTCGACCCCATCGTTGAGGCCTACGTCGAGCGCTACGAGACGCCGGAGCGCATCGCACGGGAGCACGGCTTTCCCCTCGATCTCGTCCAACAAGCGGTGCGCCTCATCGAGCGCTCCGAGTACAAGCGTCAGCAGGCTGCTCCGGTCCTGAAGGTAACCTCCAAGTCGTTCGGCATGGGCCGCAGGTTCCCCATCGCCGTCAAAGTCCATGTGTAACGGGTAGTGCGTCAGTCCCTGAATGCCTTTAAAAGGCGCGGCTTGAGAGGCTGCGGAAAAACTCGATGTCTTGAAAGGGCACGACTTCAGTCGTGCCGTAAATGGGATCAAATCAGCGGGGCCTTTAGGCACTGAGGGATGCTTTGCAACGATTTGCCCGGAAATCCGGCCTTTTTCCGCAGCCTGTCGAGTCGTGCCCTTAACAGCCAACAGAAGCGAGGGCTTTAGTCACTGATGGACAGCCAATGCTGAAATCGAGATACCGCCAGCCCGCCGGGCCCAGGTCTAGCCTCGGCCCCGGTATAAGCTAAAAGGAGGGAACTTTCCCGCCTTTGAAGGAGAATCGCTTGATCCGTCCGTCCATGCGTTTTCTCAGCGCCGCTGCGCTGATGATCCTCTTCGCTCCCGCTCTTCGTATCGTTGCCCAGCAGCATGTGCCGCCGGCGCCCGATTCCACAACTGCCCAACCCGCGCCGCCCGCCCAGGAACAGCCAGCCCAGGAGCAGCCCGCCAATGCGCCTTCGGCGCCTGCCCCATCTGCGGCGCCGGTGTTCCCCACGCCCGATCCAGACAACTTTACTGCTGCCTCGCCCACCAAGGGAGTCGTGAACGCTTTTCTTCAGGCCAACTTCGGCTGGGACGAAAGCCGCATGTGGCAGGTGCAGGCCATTCTCAAGACGACTGTCGACGGCTACAGCAAGGTGGTCGTGTTGATCGGTGACAAGACCGGCAAAGTGAAGCAGCCGCAGATTCTTTCGTTTTTTACTCTTCCCGACGGCAAGCACATCATTGCCGGTGACGAAATCCTCGCCTTCGGCGAACGCCCCTTTGCCGGCGCCCGCCAGCAATTGCAGGAGCGCGCCAACGGTCCGTATCGCGGCTCGGCCTCTAAGGATCTGGAGCTTGTCGAGTTTGCTGACTTCCAGTGTCCGCACTGCAAAGAGGCGCAGGCCAACATGGAAAAGCTCACCGTCGATTTTCCCAAAGCGCGCATGGTGTTTCAGGTCTTTCCCCTTCCGGAGGTTCATCCGGAATCCGTTATTGCGGCGAAATACGGAGCCTGTGTGGCCAAAATGGCTGGCAGCTCGGCCTTCTTCCAGTTCGCATCGGCCGTTTTCGACGGTCAGGATGGGCTTGCCACTCCTGATGGCGCAACGCTCACCCTCAATAGCGCTGTAGTCAAGGCGGGCCTCGATCCGGCCAAGGTCTCCGCCTGCGCCGCTATGCCGGAGAGCAAGGCAACCGTCGATGCTTCCATGGACCTGGGGAAGGATCTCGGCGTCAACGAAGTGCCCACCCTTTTCGTAAGCGGTCGTGCGATTCCCGCCAACGCGCCCTACGACATTTTGAAGAAGATCATCGACTACCAGATCAAGGTCGACGGCGTCTCCGGCCAATAGACTTCGCAGCCTTTCGGCCGGTGATGCGACCGAGAAGAAGAGATAACGCATTTGTCCGCGCCCCATCTTTTCCGCTGTTTTCTGCGGAAGGATGGGGCGTACGGGTCAACGATTCGGATGATCCTCGCGTCGTACGCGGCGCGTCCCAGCTACTTTGCCGCGGCCAATGCGCCCGGGTTACAGGTTGCGGTTGTTGGCGTGAAGATGGGATTTGCGTTGTCATCCATCGCTGTCATCAGCTTCCCGTTCACCGTGACTGGCTGAGAGCCGCTGAGCGAACCGTCGGGATGGACGGTGAGGCTAAAGGGATTCGTCCCCGTGCTTTTGACCGATACGACCGCAGCGCGACCCTGGAGTGAGACGTCGTACTGCGCCATGACGTGCGCCTGCGCGCAATCGATGACAGCGCTGCCATCGTTGAATTGAATCTTGAGCCCTCCGGCGCCCTTGAAAACGCCAGTCATGCGCGGACCCGGCGGCACAGTTGGCTGAGGTGGGGCAGAATCACCGCCGACCAAGCTCATCGTCATGCCCAGCGCCCCCAGGATGCCAGTGCCACCGGACGTGATGCCCGAGTCGACAATCACGTCGGGTCCCGCCTTCAACGCGCCGATGCTGCAATGTGCCGTGATTGGCCCGTAGATCGGCGTTTTTGAGACCTGGACCCCAGTTCTCAAATTGGTCACCACGTTATATCCGGTGACCTTCTGCCCGGTGATGTCTTGCGCAGCCGGGCCGGCGGCATTTCCGTCGGCGCCGAGGGTGACAAGAAGCGACTGCGGTTGGTTGGCGATCGTAATCAGGTATTTGGCGCCGGAGACGCTCATCGAATAGTTGTGCGCGCCTCGCACCATCTGGCCGCAATTGCCAATGTCCAGATTGCCGCCACTGAAGTCGAAAGCCAATCCGCTGGATGCGGTGTAGGTGCCCAGCATGATCAAGCCGGACTTGCCTGAGCTTGTCAGCTTGCTCAGGTCGATGCCCATCAACTGCTTCAGACCCTGGCTCATTCCGGCGCCGACACACTGCAAACCGGCGCCGCCCAGCTCAAAGCAGCGGCGGATCGCGATCTGGGCGGGATCGTTTGTCGGCGGAAGTGTTTGTGCGCTGGATCCGCCGGGCTGGCCGGGCGCCTGGCTGTTCGCCGCCACCCACAGTTGCTGGATGGTCGGCATTGAAAATGTGCGAAACAGCGAAGCTGTAAAATCTTGATTGCCGACATAGGCATCCGGCTGAGTTGCGGTGGTCTTGGCAAGGTTTGTGTACGCATTGAAATAATTGGTGATCAGGCGCGCCTCATCCGGAGTGATTTGTTGCTGGGCGACGCGCGGACCGGCTAAAGCGCTGATCATCATCCCGAAATCGTGCATCGCGCTCGCTTGCCGATTCGCGGTATCCAGCGGGCTCGGGCCGTTTATCTGCGCCATGATCTGGTCAACCGTGGGGAATTCCTTCAGATACGGCGGATTGAACGTTTGCTGAGCGCCAGATCCGGCTGGAGCGCTCGACGGCGGGCTGGCGGGTGCGCTGGCGACCGTGCAACCCTTCAACCTGCCGGTCATCGAGGACCAACTGCTGTCCATCGCCGTCACCAAGTTGCCGTTTTGCCTTTCGATTGTCTCGCACCACTGATCCGTCGCCCCGAATGGCTTGCAAACCGTCACGGTATAAGTGATGCCATTGGCGCACTGGTAAGGCGCATTCAACACCGGGGGCGCAGGTGTTTGAGCTACGGCTGCTGTTGCGAGAAGGACCATGAGTCCTGCGAAGGCCGCCGATGTGCGTCTCGAGACGCCTGGCTCGCGGCCCCCTGAAGCACGATTGAATCCCGCTGATCCTGCAACCTTCATCACGTGCATCGATTACCTCCGGTGTAGCTTGCTCGCTGCACAGGCTCGATCTCTTTTGGCGGGCGACTGCCGGCGCCAAAGCAGGTAATAACTCCTGTGGCGAATCTCAAGAATGCGAATGATGAAGCTGGTAGGGGGCCAGCTATGGGGGCCGATGCGTTATGGTACCAACTCGCAAGCCTTCTGCAAAGGGGGCGGCAAGAAGCTGAAAGTTTCGAGGGTAGTTTGAGTGAATTGCGAATCGTTGTGACTCAGAACCATAAATTCGGCGCGTCTGCCTACTACGGGCCTCTCTCCACGCGCATCATCGCCGAGTGACCCGCCGCCTGCGTGCCGCGAACCACGTGCGGCGTCATCAAGATCACGAGCGTCGCATAGTTTTTCTGCAAGTCCTTGCTTGTCAGATCGTTCAGCCCCGGAATCTCGCTGATCCCCGGCGTTCCGCTCACGGCCAGGCTCTGCGATTTGTCCACCTCGGTCGCCACCACTGCCGCATCGCCCTCTTTGATCGTCACCACGCCCGAGTACGCCCGGTTGTCCAGTACAGGATTTCCATCGACCGACTGGCCCGACAGTGCGTCGAGCTTCATATCGATGCTCAGCGCAACGTCGCCGTTGCGCTGCACCCTGGGCGTCGCCTTCAAAGTCAGCCCCAGATCCTGGTACTGCACCATGGGAATGATTGCGGCCGAACTGGTCAGCGAAGAGAGCAGGGAACTGAGGCTGCTCGAGCTCCCCGCGCCCGTCAACCCCGCAATGTTCGGGATGGCCGGCGACAAGCTCGAGTAGCTCGATGTCTGGATGGGGTACTTCTCGCCCTCTTTGACCGTCCCTTCCTCGCCGTCCTGCAACTGGAGCTGAACCTGGTCCAGTTCGCGCGAGTCCGACGTGTTCAGGTCGAGGTTGAACGCGGCGCTGCCCGGCACCAGCGCCGACTCCCCGATCCCTCCGCCAAACACCGCGAATCCGCCCGAGAGCAGAGAACTCGAAACCTGCCCCGAGGCGATCAGGACGGCAAGGATCGCCAGCGGATCGTTCGGCGACGCCAGCCCCGAGGAGATAATCTCTTGCACCAGACTCTGATTCGCGTTCAGAATCGATTGCTCCTCGGCATAGACATTGAAAGCCGACATGCTCTGCGGTAACCGGGCTCCGGTGTTGCGCGTGCTCGTGTGCGCCACCTGGATCATGCGCACCTCGAGCAGCACCTGGCTGCGCCCGTCCAACAGACCCCGAAGCGTAGCGTTGAATACATCGAGCTCTATGGCCGGCGCTCTCACCGTGATGGTCCGCTCCGACTGCGATATCTCGGCCTGCTGCATCGTAAACACGTTCTTGGCCACGTACAGTACTTCATTCAGTTCATCGTCGTTCAGCCCGGCCAGGTATACCGTCTCCGCCTGCTGGCGCGCCAGCCGCTGGCGGTTTTCCCGCGTATCGTCAGCCACCAGCGCGTGGTGCGTGTCGAGCGGAACAAAAAACGTGTGCGTCGCCATGCCCAGGATGCGCGCGCATTCCTCGAAGTTGACGTCATCCACGTCCAGCCGCACCACCCTCGATCGCACGCTGTCGTCCAGCATGGCCATCAGCCCGTAGGCCTTGAACACCTGCTCGATCAACTGCCGCTGTTCGGCGCGCAGGTGGAAGCTGTGCGCCGCCGGCGCCGGAAGAAGCGGCTCCTCGCCGGCCATTTGGTCCGCGCCTTGCGCGTTGGGCGATTTCGGCTGGCTGCGCGCCACGTCATCGGCTAGCTCGTCCAGGTGCTGGGTGGCCTCGAAGTTCGTGGGGTCGAGCGCCAGAGCGTGCGCCAATGCGGTGCGTGCGGCCGATTCGTCGCCCAGCAGCCGGTCCTTGGCCGCGGCCTGAATCAGCGCCGTCGCCGCATGACTGCGGGCCACCTGCGCCGCCAGCGGGTAGTCGGCGTTCGTGGAATCCAGCGCCGCCGCCTTCTCAAAACCCTGCATCGCCTCTTCAAACTGGCGGTTCAAAAAAAGCCTGCTCGACTCAAGGTAAAGCTTCACCGCTCGCCGCTGGTCGCTGCTGTGCGGCGCTCTGGCTTCTTTTTGGGGGGCGGGGATCTCGCTTGCCGCTGGCGCCGTTTGGCCGGTTGTCGCGCTATGGCCGGCAGGTGCGCTCTGGCTCGCTCGTGCGCTTACGCCTCCGGCCGCGCTTTGATCGCCGGCCCCTGACGTGCTTGCTGTCTGCGCCGGCAACCCGCACGAAACGGCCGTCAGAAGCAACCCTGCCAGCCACAGCCTCGCCCGCGCCCATGCTCGCTTGCGCGCCTCCCCACCCCGTTTTGCCGTCCGTGTTCTCATGCTGCGCTCGGGGCCATCGCCATCAGATCGGCCAGCGAAGAAACGCAGGCCTCCGGATGGCACTCCAGCAACTCGTCGAAACTATACTTTCCGGTGGCGACGGCAACGATGGGGAGATAATTGGCATGGGCTGCCTCAATGTCGCGCGGTGTGTCCCCCACCACGCAAATCCTGGCATCGGGGCGCCCTTCGGGGCCTGCCAGCTCGCGGGCCTTCCGCGCTGCGTGCCCAATCAACTCCGCGCGGACAGGAAAGCGATCGCTGAAGCCGCCAAAGCGGAACCACTCGCGCAGCCCCGCCTTCTCGATCTTGATCCAGCCGATGGCCTCCAGATTGCCCGAAGCCACTCCCAGTAGCGCGCCGCGGCTGGCCAGGTGGCGCAGCGCCTCCTCCACTCCAGGCATCAGCTCCGGATCCAGTTCCTGGCGCCGCTCGGCCACGCAATCCCGCATCGCTTCCAGAATCGCGTCGTATTGCTCTTCCAGAACCTTGGCCGGAACCCCCGCCTGGCGGCACGCTTCGCGCAGAATCGCCGTGTCGGTGCTGCCATGCACCAGGATTCCCGACAGCGTGACCTCGAATCCCGTCACCCGCTGCACGCTCGCAGCCACCGAATCGAAGTGTACGCGGTCCCGGCTCCGCAACAGCGTGCCGTCTATGTCGAACAGATAGGCGTCTTGCCCGTCCCAGGCGAAATCCGGCTCGATCGCGAGATTGGCTTCGATGTTCTGTTGTGTTTTTTGCATCGTTGCGGGCAGCGCTGTCAGCCTTGGCGGTAGCCTTGGCGAAACGCGCTATATATAGGACGCTCGCTCCGCGGCGGACGCTTGAGCCCGGCGCGCACTTCGGCCAGGTCCAGCCCCAGATCCGCCATGGCCCGGCTCAGCGTATTGCGGTGCATGCCCAGCTCTTCCGCCGCCTTGCACTGGTTTCCCCGGTGCGCCAGCAATACCTCGCGCAGATACTGCTTCTTAAACTCGCGCACCGCCTCGTCGTAGCGGATGCCGCTGGAGTGCATTTGCGTCACCAGGCTGTCCAGTTCTCGTCTCACGCTTTCCTCTTGCCCTTCCCGGTCAATCTAGTCTAAACCGCCCCGCGCAGTCTTGCAGCACATCCCATCAAGATACACCACCGGGGTGCATCCACTGCGGCGATTCGTGTTCCAGCAATCTTAAACCCTCACGCACACGGTTGCCGAGTTCGCCCGGCGTCATGCGCGCGCTCATGTGGCAGGCCCCGATAAACATCTTTGGCAGCCGTGCATCGGACAGCCACTTCTCCCCTGGGAAGAAGGCCACCGTCGCCAGGATGCAAATCACCACCAGCACGGCTCCCTGGGCAAATCCGAGGAGCGCTCCCAACAAGCCATCCAGGCACCCCAGACCCAGCCAGCGGAAGGTCTTCGCCAGCAGGCCGCCAATCACGTTCGCAATCATCATGACGATCACTGCGATCACCACGAACCCTATGGCGTTGGCGAGCGCTTCCACCTTCACCATCTGCATGAATATCGAACCCACGCGCGCGTAGTTCCATGACGCCAGCGTCAATCCGAAGATCAATCCGATCAGCGAGCAGGCGGTGCGGAAAAACCCTTGGGCAAGGCCGCCCACCGTCGTTGCCGCCAGCACCGCCAGGATGATCCAATCCGCCCAATTCATAATCGGCTCCGTGCTCGTCCTTGTATCCGCTCAACTGCTCAAAGCGCCATCTCCCGGCCCGTCAAGCGCCGGTAGACTTCCAGATACTTGGCCCGCGTGCGTTCCACAACTTCGTCCGGCAACCCCGGCGCCGGCGCTTGCTTGTTCCAGTGGATCCCTTCCAGGTAATCGCGTACGAATTGCTTGTCGAACGAAGGCTGCGCGCCTCCGGGCTTCCACGACTTCCCATCCCAGAAGCGCGACGAGTCCGGCGTCAAAACCTCATCGGCAAGGATAATCCCTTCCGCGGTCTTGCCAAACTCGAATTTCGTGTCCGCCAAAATCAATCCGCACGACTCGGCGTGCTCGGTCGCCCGCCGGTAGATGGCCAGCGTCAGGCGTCGCAATTCCGCGGCATCGTCCGCCCCCACAATCTTCTCCACCGCCGCGTACGGAATATTCTCGTCGTGCTCTCCGCCCTCGGCCTTCGTGGCCGGCGTGAACACCGGCTCCGGCAGCCGCGATCCGTCCAGAAGCCCCGGCGGCAGCCCAATTCCGCACACCGTTCCCGATGTCCGATACTCCTTCCACCCCGACCCGGTCAGGTAGCCCCGCGCCACGCACTCCACCGGAAACATCTCCGCACGCTTCACCAGCATCGAGCGGCCCTTCAGTTGATCGGCATACTGCTGCAACCCGGCAGGGAACTCGTCCACCTCCGCCGCGATCAGGTGATTCGGAACCATGTCCTTCAGCAGTTCGAACCAGAAAAGCGAAATCTGCGTCAGGATCTTGCCTTTGTCCGGAATTCCCGTCGCCAGCACGTGGTCGAACGCTGAGATACGGTCCGTGGCCACCAGCAACAAAGCGCCGTCCACGGCGTACAAGTCGCGCACCTTGCCCCGCCCAAGCAGGGGAGTGCTGCCAAGATGGGTTGTGAGCAATGCTGCCATAGGAGGTCTTCCTCGGGGGGAACTGAATCTCCGATTGTCGGGCGGCCAACTCGCTTTGTCAATATCCTTCGCAGCCTGGTCCTGGAGCCGGATTGGTCAGCCTATGGTGCTTATAATTGGGCACGCATACGCAGGAATTGGCGCATATTCCGCGCTGCGATTGGAACACAAGCTCCTGTGATGGCCGTCACGGAATGACCTCCCCGCATGGGAGACACTACCATCGTCAACATGGTTCGGGGGGCGCGTAAGTTGAGCCCTCTTTGAGCCGGGCGACACGAGGCAGCAGTGGAAAGGGGAAGCCGCGGCTAGTCTCGTTTTATGCAGGGATCACCAGTAGCTGCGCGCTACCGACCTCCAGTGCCGGCTACTGGTCCCCGTCTTTATCTTGTGTAAGAGAAACTACAAGCGCCTCCGATGCGAAGGATTCCATCGGGGGCGATTTTTTGTTCGAAATGCGCTCTTTCAACATTCTTGCTTCTGTGCCGTACGAACGCACTTTGTGGGAACATCCTTCGCGCTCCCTTTGCTCGAGGATCTGCCCGTGCCGCGATCCGTTATCCTACCGCAATGCGGGAACACCGATGCCCGCCATGCAGAATGGACCGCATATCAAACTCCTCAGGAAAGCCTTCTGGTCGAGCGCGGTTATCTTCGCTTACGAAGCTGATAGCTGATAGCTGAAAGCTATGCCGTTGCTCTCCTCTGCTCCCGGTGCCCCAGCCTCACGCTCACGACCTTCGACACGCCCGGCTCCTGCATGGTTACGCCGTAGATCATATCGGCGGTCTGCATCATGCGCTTGGAGTGCGTCACAATCAGGAACTGCGTGTCGTGGCTGAGCGAGTGCAACAGGTCGGCAAAGCGGCCCACGTTGGTCTCGTCCAGCGCCGCGTCCACCTCGTCGAGCACGCAGAACGGGCTGGGCCGGAACTGAAAGACGCCGATCAGCAGCGCCAGCGCCGCAAGCGCCTTCTCGCCGCCCGACAGCAGCAAAATATTCTGCAGCTTCTTGCCCGGCGGCGAAACCACAATATCCAGCCCGCTCTCGTCCTGGTTCTCTTCGTCGCTCACGCGCAGAAACGCCTGCCCGCCCTGGAACAGCCGCACGAAGACCTTGCCGAAATTCTCGTTGATGCGGGTCAGCGCCTCGTCGAACTTGGTGCGCGAGATGGCTTCGATCTCTTTGATCGTTTCCTGCGTGTTCTCGATGGACTCGATCAGATCCTGGCGCTGTACCACAAGGAATCCGTGCCGCTCCGCCGTTTCCTTGTATTCGTCGAGCGCCATCATGTTCACCGGCCCCATCTGGTCGAGCCGCTGGCGCAGCGCGCGGCAGGTCTCCTCCGCGGCGGCAAGCTCTTCGCCTGCCAACCGCCCGATCTCCGCATCGGCGCGCAGCACCTGCGCCTCCACGTTCACCTCGGCCAGGCAGCTTGCCTCCAGATACTCCAGATCGGAGTGCAGTTTGGCCAGCGCGCTGGAAAAACCGGCGCGGTCCTCGCGCAACTGGTCCAGCGCCGCCCGCCCGGTCTTGAGCTGCGTATCCAGCTCGGCCAACTGCTGGCGCAACGTCTGCGCCTGCCCGCCAATCGCCTGCGCCTTGGCCAGCGCCTCGGCCCGCACCGCGGAAAGCTCCGTTTGCCGCTGCACCAGTTCGGCGTTCTCGCTCACGCGCTGTTCGCGCTCCGTTGTCGCCGCCGCGCGCTGCTGCTCCATCGCCTGCACGCGGCGTTCGAGATCGGCAAACAGCCGGTCGATGCGCTGGAACCCCGCTTCCGCGCCGCGCCGCCGCTCTTCCAGCCCGGCCAGCTCTGCCGTCATCCGCGCCGCTTCCTGTTGTAGCGTCTCGCGTTTCTGGCGCAGAACCTCCAGTTGCGCTTGTTGCGTGTTCAGGCTGTTTTCTGCCTGCGTATGCTCGGCCTCAAGCTGTGCCGCCTCCTCGCGCTTCTCGGTGATCGTCTGCCGCTTCGTCTCGCGTGCATCCTTGTTCCGTGCCGCCTGCGCCTGCCAGTCCTGCAATCGCCTCTCGATGCGTTGCGCCTCGGCCTCCATCTGCTTCAGCGCAGCCCCCAGATTGGCCGCCTCGCTCTCGGCCCCCCGCCGCTCCTCGCCGCGCGCCTCCACCTGCGCCGTCAACGCCTCGATCGCCCGCGTGAGCGCCTCGGCCTCTTTCTCCGCCTGCGCCAGTTCCGTCTCCAGCCTCGACAACCGCCCTTCGATCTCGCGCAGTTCGCGCTTCAGCGCCAGTGGCCCTTCGCTGGCCGGCTTGCCGCCTGTCACCGTCGAACTGTGAAAGCACTCGCCCTCCGGCGTCAGAAAGTAGGCATAGGTATAGCGCAACGCCAGCCGCTGCGCTTCGATGGCATTCTCGACAAGGTAACCGTGCCGCAGCTTGGGCAGAACCGCTTCCAGCGACCTTCCAAACCCGTTCAGCACCTTGATGGCCTCGCGCAGCGGCGTCAGTCCCGGCTCCTTGACCGGTCCCGCGCTGGTCTCAAACAGCTCGCCCTGCGCGTCGGAGTGAATCAGGAACGTCGCCCGGCCATCGCTGGTCTTCAGTACGCGCACACCCTCTTCCGCCGCGCCCCAGCTCTCCACCACTACGTAATTCAGCTCTTCGCGCAGAAACTCGTCCACCACACCTTCGTGCTCTCCGCTCACCTCCAGAAAGTCCGCCAGCGTGCCCACCGGCGCCACCGCCGGCCCCAGCGCTCCCGGCTTCAGCAGTTTCCGCACCGTGTCGGTGGCGTAGCCATGATTGCGAATGAGCGCGTTGAGCGAGTCGCGCCGCCCCGCCACGGACGCCTGCTCGCTGCGCAGTTGGTTGGCAAGGGCGCGCCGCGCGCCTTCCTCCTGCCGCTTGGCCTGCAGGGTCTCGCGCAGCGCGGCAATCTCTTCCTCCAGCCGTTTCAAAGCCGCATCTGCCGTCTCAAAGCGCTGCCGCGACTCGCCAATCTGCGCGCCCAGGTTCTCCTGCTCGCCATGCGCCTGGCCCATCTCGCCGTCGAGCCGCTCCGCTTCACGCTCCAGCGCGGCCAAGCTCTCTTCGCCCTGCGCGGTGGAATTGCGCGCGTTGCCTGCCAGCGTCAGCAGATGCATGGTGCGGCGGCGGCCGGCTTCCATCTCGCGCTCCGCCGTGTAGACTTCTTCTGCCGCGGCGCGGGCCTCCTCCTGGCGCGCCTCCACTTTCTCATGGAACTCGCGCGCCTCTCCGGCTGCCGTCTCCAGGAAACTGCGCTGCTGCGCGCGCTCCTCTTCGATTCCGGCCATTTGCGTCCGCGTCTGTTCGAGCTCCGCCGCCGACGCCGCAATCCGCATATCCAGCTCGCTCACGCGCTCCGTATTGCTCCGCTCGCGCGCCGTGGCCCGTTCCAGATCCACGGCGGCTTCGCTGGCCTTGGTTCGCGTTGCCTCGCCCTCGCGGTCCAGCTCATATCCGCGCTCGGTCAGCGTGTGCTGGGTCGCTTCCTGTTGCCCAATCGCTTCCACCGATAGCTTGACGCGCTCCGTGAGCGCCGCAATCTCCTGTTCCAGCCGCGCCTGATCCGCGTCCATCGCGGCCATGCGGCTGGCCAGCACCACGCGCAGCCGTCCGCGCAGCTCCTCGCGCACGGCGGCATATCGCTCCGCCTTCGCTGCCTGCCGCTTCAGGCTGTTCATCTGGCGCGTCACTTCTTCAAAAATGTCGTCCACGCGCGCCAGATTTTGTTTCGCGCTTTCCAGACGCAACTCCGCCAGCCGCTTCTTGTTCTTGAAGCGCGTCACGCCTGCCGCCTCTTCGATGATGGCTCGCCGCTCGTAAGGCTTCGAGCTGAGCAGTTGCCCAATGCGCTCCTGCCCGATGATGGCGTAGCTCTCCGGCCCCAGGCCCGTGCCCATGAAGATGTCCTGAATGTCGCGCAGGCGGCACAGCTTGCCGTTCAGCAGATACTCGCTTTCGCCGCTGCGGAACAGACGCCGCGTGATCACCACTTCGCCTTTTTGCGGCGTGCTCTGGAACTTGCGGCGGCGAATCTTCAGCACCACTCCCTGCGGCGCGGCCGAGCCCTGCTCCGCGCCTTCGCTCTGCGCCTGCGCGCCCGCCGGCTTCTCGTCGGGCTCTTCTTCCATCAATTGTCCCGGCTGCTCGTTGGCGGCGATTTCCTCGGCCTCAGCCGCGCCCTGGCGGCGTACTTCCTCCTCGTCCCAGTCCGCGGGCCCTTCATGATCGATCGCCACCTCCGGCTCCACCGGAACCGGCCCCTCGTAGGCCTCGGGATCGATCATGGTCAGCGTCACCTCCGCCATGCCCAGCGGTTTGCGGTCGGGGGTTCCGGCAAAGATCAGGTCCTGCATGTGCGAGCCGCGCAGGCTCTTCGCGCTCTGCTCGCCCAGCACCCAACTCACCCCGTCCAGAATGTTCGACTTTCCGCAGCCGTTCGGCCCCACCACAACGGCAATCCCCGCGCCCGCCACCGTCACTTCCGTGCGGTCGCAAAAGCTCTTGAAGCCGAGGATGTGAATCTTCTTTAGTCTCAGCATGTCCACTCCGGGTCGATGGGCCAGCGCGCAAAGATCGGCCAGCGTCCGGCGGCGGCTTGGCGCAACACCGTCCCCACGGGCAATCTGACCGCTTCATTAAAGACTCTACGGATGCGGAATCGCAGGGTCAACGTCGATAAAAGGTGCCTTTGTGGATAAGGGGTGCGGAATTTGACTGGCTCAAGAGATATCGGGCCTTCCCTTGGTTCGCTGGTTCTTCTGTCAACCTGCGGGGGAGGAAACTAAACTTATTCTTGCAGTGCTCTTTTGCCGCAGTCATCCGGTTCTGGAACCTCTGGCGGGTCCGGGTTCCCTGGAATCCGTCGCAGGCCCTGGACGGAGTGAATCTCGTTTTCCGGAAACTGTTGACGCCATCAAAATATCCGCTCGTTCCAAGCGTCCTGCCGCTCCTATACTGATCCGGCTGGACAGTTGCGGACGAAAGCAAGAGGAGGAATCATGTCTGACGAATCCAAGTGCCCATTCTCGGGTGGCATGCTCAATCGCACAACGACAGGAGAAGCTAAGGGCAACCGCGACTGGTGGCCTAATCAGCTGAACCTTTCCATCCTGCATCAGCATTCCTCGCTGTCCAATCCCCTGGGTGAGGAGTTCAGTTACGCCAGGGAGTTCAAGAGCCTTGACCTGAATGCCGTCGTCAAGGACCTCCATGCCCTGATGACGGATTCTCAGGATTGGTGGCCGGCCGACTTCGGCCACTATGGCCCGCTCTTCATCCGCATGGCTTGGCATTCCGCGGGCACCTACCGGATCCATGATGGGCGCGGCGGCGCTGGCAACGGCACGCAGCGCTTCGCGCCGCTCAACAGTTGGCCCGACAACGTCAACCTCGACAAGGCCCGCCGCCTGCTCTGGCCCATCAAGCAGAAGTACGGCCGCAAGATCTCCTGGGCCGACCTCATGATCCTGGCCGGCAACGTGGCGCTCGAATCGATGGGCTTCAAAACCTTCGGCTTCGGCGGTGGCCGCGTCGACGTATGGGAGCCTGAGGCGGACATCGATTGGGGCCCGGAATCCACCTGGCTCGGTGACAAGCGCTACAGCGGCGACCGCGAACTGGCCAATCCTCTGGCTGCCGTTCAAATGGGCCTGATCTACGTCAACCCGGAGGGCCCCAATGGCAACCCCGACCCCATTGCCGCGGCGCGCGAC
>JBEKXX010000055.1:0-19450 GCA_049511595.1 Occallatibacter sp.
CAGAGCAAATCTGGAATCAGCATCGCGGCAATTTCAAATCGACACCACTCTAAAATGTCTGCAACTGCGCGCACATCAGCAGCTTGCAAAATGAAACGCATCAGTTAACCGGACAGTAGTGACCACTGACCACTGATCACTGACCACTGACCACTGTTTTACGGATACATCCTATGCAGCATCCGCGGAAACGGAATCGTCTCCCGCACGTGGTCCAGCGCGCACACCCACGCCACCACGCGCTCAATGCCCATGCCAAAGCCCGCGTGCGGCACGCTGCCGTAACGACGCAAATCCAAATACCACTCGAACGCCTCGCGCGGCAATTTATGTTGTTCGATCCGCGCGCTCAGCAGTTCGTAGCTCGACACGCGCTGCGACCCTCCGATGATCTCGCCGTATCCCTCCGGCGCCAGCACGTCCACGCACAGCGCATAGCGCGGATCCTTCGCGTCGGGCTCCATGTAGAACGCCTTCACGTCCGCCGGATAGCGATGCACCATCACCGGCCGGTCGTACTGCGAGCTCAACCACGTCTCGTCCGGCGAGCCAAAGTCGTTCCCGTACTCGAACGGCGCCTCCAGCTTGCCTTCCTTGTACGCCTGGTTCAGCATCTCTGCTGCTTCGTCGTAGCGCAGCCGCGCGAACGGCGGCTTGACCGATTCGAGCTTCGCCGTATCGCGCCCGATCGTCTTCAGCTCCGCCGCCCGGTTCTTCAGCACGCTTTGCACGATGTGCGAGATGTAGTTTTCCGCCAGCTCCATCAGCCCGTCGAGGTCCATGAAGGCGACCTCCGGTTCCACCATCCAGAACTCCGTCAGGTGCCGCCGCGTCTTCGACTTCTCCGCGCGGAACGTCGGCCCGAAGCTGTACACCTTGCCCAGCGCCAGCGCCGTTGCCTCCACGTAGAGTTGGCCGCTCTGCGTCAGGTACGCGGGCTCGCCGAAGTAGTCCACCGGGAAGAGCGTCGATGTACCCTCGCACGCCGCCGGCGTCAGAATCGGCGGATCGGTCCTGATAAACCCGTTGCTGTCGAAGTACTCCGCCGCCGCCCGCATGATCTCGGCGCGGATGCGCAGAATCGCCGACTGCCTTGGGCTACGCACCCACAAATGCCGCCGCTCCTGCAAGAAGTCCACGCCGTGTTCCTTCAGCGTGATCGGGTACGGGTCCGACTCCGGCACCCGCTGCACCACCTCGACGCCCTCCACGTCCAGCTCATATCCGCCCGGCGCGCGCTTGTCCGCGCGCACTTTGCCGGTGACGATCACGCTCGATTCCTGCGTGAGGCCCTTCAGCTTCTCAAATACTTCCGGCGTCACGCCTTTGACGTGCGCCACTCCCTGGATCGACCCGGTCCCGTCACGAAAAATAGGAAACAGCAGCTTTCCGCTCTCGCGCAGGTTATAAAGCCATCCGCGCAAGGTCACAGATTGCCCTTCGTGCTTACCGATCTCGGCGATCAAGGCTATCGGAGGCTTGGATTTGGATGTTTCAGTGGTAGCTGCTGCGGTTTCTTCAGGCATCGTGCTTCCTTTGTGATCTAGCGGTGGAACTTTCCAGAATAGCGCGCCTTCGAGTGGGCCGCACCCCGCCCCGGCCCGATGCAAGAATTTCGTGGCACGGGAATTATTTTTGATCTAGACGACAAACGCCCCGGAAGCGCATCCTAGTTCTATATGGAGCGGCCATGACCGAACGGCCCGAGGCGAACGGCGAAGAGATGCACAAAACCCTGGCGGATGCCGACACCGCCGAGCGGTTCATTACCGAAAAGCATTTGGGCGAGCGCATCCGGCGGCTACGTCTCAAAAAATCGATGGGGCTTGTCGATCTGGGCAAACACACCGGGCTCTCGGCCAGTTTTCTCTCGCAGCTCGAGACCGGCCGAGTGGTGCCCACGCTTCGCAATCTGGCGCGGATCGCCATGGTCTTCTCTAAGGATCTGTCGTATTTTTTCGAGACCGAACCGGCGCCGATCTTCCGCGTGCATCGCAAAAAAGACCGCGTGCGCATGCCGCAAACCGGCGTCGAGCCGCCTACCTACACATTTGAGAGCTTGGGCTACATGGTTCCCGACCGGCACATGGATCCCTACCTCGCCGAGTTTGTCCCCCTACCGGAAGATGTGGAGCCTAAGGCGCACTTGCACGCAGGATTCGAATTTCTCTTTGTGACCCACGGTGAGCTTGCGCTTCAGCACGGCGACCAGGAGACCATGTTAAGCCCGGGCGACGCAGTCTACTTTGACGCGGGAACGCCGCACTCGTACCGCTGCGCGGGCAGCAAACCGGCCGAAGCCATCATCGTCACCATGCAGCAGGCGCCCGCAGCCCAGCAGCCGCCCCCTCGCGCGGCGGCCACGGCCGTAGTCCGCCCGGCGCCAGCCGCCCTCGCGCCGAGACCTGCTGCGGCAGACAGCAGATAGTGCGCGATAACGCAAGAATCTTCCTGCAGCCGCTGTCACGTCAGTGCACACCAGCTCTCTCGCCTGAAACAAGCTATCATCGCAATTCTGAGTAAAGCTCGAGCGAGCGCAGCGGCTGTACTCGTGCACATCGCGCAGACAGAATGAAATGATTCGTTGCATGTATCGAACGGTCAGTAACCGACCAACTGCGGCAAGAACCCGTCGGCTATTTGGTTGGATGGTTCAACTCACTGTACGTGGGGTAGGGAGCAGGTTCGGCGCTCGTAGGCATGGCGGCCAGCGTTTTCAGATCTGCCTGCACCTGCGCCCACGCCTTGCGATTCCGCTTGGTCGTGATCGGCGCATTGGGATCGGAATAATACGCCTGGACATCGCTCTTGATGCCTGGAGGAATCGGCTGATCCGGCTTGCGGGTCAGGCGGTGTAGAAGCTTTGCGTACGTCTGGTCCGTAAGCGAATAACCGCCGGGCTTGACCACCTGCCCCGTGTCCAGGTCGCGATTCGGCAGCGGATGTTGCGGAGTCGACTGGCCCAGCGAGGCATCGGAAGCCGTAGCGCTCGCGGGGAGCGGCTGCCGCGACTCGGCCGGGGTAAACAGCGCCAGCCGCTCCCGCATGATGGTCGTGGCCGAGACCAGGCTGTGCATGTAATCCGCCTCGGCTGCCGCGGTCGGGCCCTTTATATTCAGCAGGGCCAGCGGTCCCGCCTTTGGCAGCACCCGGATCAATCCGGCGATCAGTCGCGTTTCCATGCCGGCTTTCTTGCGATACGCATCCCAGTTGTAGAGTTTGGCTGCCGCGGCGTCTTCCTTCTCCACTTCGCCCGCATCCGGCGTGTCCGGTTCCGGCGGCTCATCGTTCCGGTGCAGCAGCGTCAGCGCGTAAGCAACGCGAGGAATCAGCTTCCGCGTTGCAGTGGAGTAGGACTGGACATTGAAGTATTGGCGTTCTTTATTTTTGTCAATTTGCTGGGTCAGGCCGTAGGTCTCGTAATAAGCCAGCGCCAGCTGGTGTTGCGGAACCCGGAGCCCGATGTGGCGCAGATAACCCAGCGGCGCCAGCCGGTGCTTCGTAATCTGATCGATGTCGAACGCGAACTCCACCTGCACATGCTGGTGTTTGCCCTCCGCATAATTCACGTTCTGCCCGTAGCGCTTCGCCAGCTTGGGAAACTCCAGCGCCACCGCGCGGTTGGTGGCCTGCGAGTGTCCAATGGAATCGCCGATGTAGTGCGACAGAGCGCCCACGGCAAACGCCAGCTCATTGGCATTGTGCGCGTTGCGAAAGAGCGCCAGAACAAAGTCGCCCGTGCGCACGTAGTGAGTCAGGTCCGAGAAAAAACCGTCACCAAAGGGGTAATAGCCCATGTCCTGAATCACGCACCCGCCGTAAGCGTACGCGCGCGCCCGGTCTAGATCGGCTGGCGTTAGATTCGGATAGCGGCTCTTCAGTAGAGGAACAATCGAGTCCTGCCAGGTCAGGTCGATGAGCTGCTCGTGCGTGAGCAGAGAATAAGCACTCGCCTGCCTGGACCAACTGCCCGACAGGAGCAGCAAAAGCAAAGCAACAGCGCGAAGGCAGCTTGAGCGCATCGTCATAGAGCCGAATGAAACACCGCAAGGAGATGCAATGAAGACGAAATGCCGCGAGTTGCCTAAATTGTATGCGAACTTTGCCGCGCCCGCCGCTGCGTTCTCAATCCCGCAATCCCTTGGTCCCTGTCTTCTCGTTCCCTTGTTCCCTGCTTTCCATCATCCTGTCCAGAGCCACTCTCGCCCAGTGCTTCACCTCGGCCTTCACCTGCACGCGGTTCACCACGCGCCCCTCCACCAGGTTTTCGAGCGCCCACGCCAGGTGCTGCGGGCTGATGCGATACATTGTCGTGCACAGGCAGCCCGTGTCGTCCAACGTGATGATCTTCTTTCCCTCGGGGGCAAACCGCCGTGCCAGCCGGTTCACCAGGTGAATCTCCGTGCCGATGGCGAACATCGATCCCTCGGGCGCCTGCTGCACCAGCGCGATCAACTGCTCGGTCGACCCCAGCGCGTCCGCCTTCTGGCACACCTCGTACCGGCACTCTGGGTGCACAATCACCCGAATATCCGGATACTTTGCTCGTACCTGGTCCACATGGATGGGCAAAAAGCGTTGATGTACGGCACAGTGGCCCTTCCACAGCAGCATCTTGCTTGCGGACAGCCGCTCCTTGGTTTGCCCGCCCTGAATCGCCCACGGATCCCAAACCGCCATCTCCTCCAACGGAATCCCCATGCCATGGCCCGTGTTCCGCCCCAGGTGCTGGTCCGGCAAAAACAGAATCCGCTTGCCCCGCGCAAATCCCCACTGGAGCGCCGCCCTCGCGCTTGACGACGTGCACACCAACCCTCCCCGCTCGCCGCAGAACGCCTTGATCGCCGCTGTCGAGTTGATATAGGTGACCGGCACAAACTCGTCCGATAGGTCAAGGTGCGTGAGCACATCCCAGCAGTCTTCCACCTGCCCGATCTCCGCCATATCCGCCATCGAGCAGCCGGCGTTCAGGTCCGGAAGGATCACCTGCTGCCCCTCTCGCGCCAGAATATCCGCGCTCTCGGCCATAAAGTGCACGCCGCAGAAGACGATGTATTTGGCGCTCGTCGCCGCTGCGGTCTTCGCGAGCTTGTAGCTGTCTCCCGTAAAGTCGGCGAACCGCACCACCTCGTCGCGCTGGTAGTGGTGGCCTAGAATCACCGCAGTCGCGCCCAGCCGCGCGCGCGCCTCTGCAATCCGCCCGTCCATCGAGTGGTCGGGAAGAGCCAGATAGTCTTCCAGAGTGCACGTTTCACCCGCCTGCGCCGCAGGCGCTTTCGTTTCGTCGAGAACCAGGGTCACAATATTCCGCCTTCAGTCCGTTTCCGGACGGGGATGTTGAAAGCAACCGGCTGCAGTGGATGCGCTGGCGTCTTCAGCTCCTGATTCGTCCTCCCCTCACCGGAAGGCATTCGTCCAGAACCTGAAGAACCCCCATCCACGGGGTTGTTGCAGCCCTTTCCCATGAGATGCGCCGAAGAACCGGCAGATGCAGTCGCGCCTGCCCCTTTTCCCGCCATCCCATCTATCTTCATTTTAACGCGATTGAAAAACGAATCAAACACGCCGTAAATATTAGCCAGATTCGCGAAGGTTTTTGGGGAAATGGGCCACTTTTGACAAATCAGATTATCTGATTACCCTATATCTGCAACAAACCCCCGCTCCGGCGCTGAAACCTTCGCCACAACAGTGCGGAAGCAGTCGCCCGCGCTGAGCTGCATCATCTGGATTCTCGAACCCCCCTCAAAGCGGTGATCTCGGGTGAGCCGGTCGATCTTACGTCTGAGAAGCGCAGCCGGTCGCGCCGGTACTCGCGCCGGAGTGCTCGCATCGCACCCACCGTTCTGCGTTTGTTCGCGCCGCGCGCTGGCAGGTATCATGGTCCTTCATGGGATCTCCGCCGCCAATTCAGCTTGCCACGTTGGGCATGTGGGACACGATGCTCCTTATGGTGCTGGCGCTCGTGGTTTTCGGGCCGCGCCGTCTCCCCATGATCGGTCGCCAGCTCGGCAAGCTCATGTACGAGTTCCGCAAGGCTTCCAACGACTTCAAATTCCAGATGGAAGAAGAGTTGCGCAACGCCGAAGAGGCCGACCGCCGCCGGAAAGAAGAGGAAGAGCGGAAGCGCGCCATTGCCGCTGCCCCGCCGCAGCCGCAATTGGAGCAGACAACCGCGCAAACAGCGGAGCCCGCCACCGGCGCGCCGGAATCAACCGCATCCGCGCCCGCCGCCGATGCGAGCCCTTATCCCCGCGAATCCTCTTACCCCGATCTCGCCGCCGAAGCACCGCAGGCCGAAGAAACGAATCGGCAAAACACGGAAGCAACTCATTCAGAAGAAACCGCCTCGCCTTCCACTGAAATAACCTCGGAGCTGCCCGCTGAACCAGTCGCCCCGCCCGCCGCCGAAACGGACACCTCTCTGCCCGCCGAACCAACCGTCCCGCGCATCCAGCCGCCCTCCACCGGCGAGACCGTCGCCGCCGACCGTCCCGGCCAGCAACCCCAGCGGCCTGAACCTCTAGCTGGAGATCCCGGCCGAGCCCATGAATCCGAAACATCTGAAGTCGAACGATCGGAGCCGGCTGCCCACCATGGTTGATCCGCAGGATGCCATCGAAAAGGCGCGCAAAGCCGTCACCGAGCGCGCAGAGCTCCCCGGCATGAGCCTCATGGAGCACCTCGAGGAGCTGCGCAAGCGCATCGTCCACTCCTCCATTTATCTTGCCGTCGGATTCGTCGTCGCCTACGTCTTCCATGAACGTCTCTATGGCTTGGTCCAGGCTCCGCTCGACAAACTCGGCATCAAGCTCAACTACACCCACCCGATGGATCCACTCAACCTCTATCTGCAGGTTTCCCTTATTGGCGGAGCCATTCTCGCGTCGCCCTTCATCCTCTATCAGGTTTGGCTCTTCATCGCTCCGGGTCTCTACCACAAAGAGAAGCGCTTCGTTGTGCCCTTCATGTCCGCAACCGTCGGGCTGTTCCTTGCCGGCGCTGCCTTCGGCTACTTCTTTGTTCTTCCCGGCGCACTCAAGATTCTGATCCTCGGTTTTGGCAGCAAGTTCAACCCCATTGTCACCATTGAGGAGTACACCGGGTTTTTCCTTTCCATCATTCTGGGCCTGGGCGTGAGCTTCGAGCTGCCCATCCTCATCTTCTTTCTTGCACTGTTCGGGATCGTGAGCCCCAAATTCCTCTGGAAGAATATCCGCTACGCCATTCTTGCCGTGTTTCTTGTCGCGGCCATCATCTGCCCCAGCCCCGATCCCGGCACCATGTGCATTTATGCGGTTCCCATGCTGGCCCTTTACCTTGTCGGCATCGGTGTCGCCTGGTGGGTTCACCCGGCGCGCAAACAGAAAAAGGAGGCCGCGGGATGAGTTTTTTCTCCCTCGGAAAGCGAGTTGAAGCACGAGCCCTGGGTGCCCCATCCTTGCCGCGTCTTTGTTTTTGCGGCAAGGGTGGGATAGCGCAACTCTCAATCTTTCTTGTCGCACTCCTCACTACCCCTATCACCGCGCAAGCCCAATCCCACTTCGACGGCGCCAAAGCCTACGAGTACGCCCGCGAGTTCGCCGCCATCGGTCCGCGCTGGCCCACCGGCCCCGGCCACGTCAAGGCCGAGGATTTCATCCGCTCCCACTTCCAGCGCGACCACGATCAACTCGAACAGGACACCTTCACCGCCGATACCCCCATCGGCTCCGTGCCCATGTGCAACTTCATCGTGCGCTTCCCCGGCACAAAGCCCGGCGCCATCGTCCTCGGCACGCACTACGAGACCAATTACCCGCTGCGCAACATCAACTTCGTCGGCGCCAACGATGGAGCCTCCACCACCGGCCTGCTGATGGCCATCGCCGACCGCCTGCGCGACGAAGCCGCCCACTCACCCGGCAAAAAGCTCTCGGGCTACTCCGTCTGGCTCGTCTTCTTCGATGGCGAAGAGGCCATCCGGCAGTGGTCTGCTTCCGATTCCACTTACGGCAGCCGCCATCTTGCAGCCAAGTGGGGCCGCGACGGAACCCTCGGCCAGATCAAGGCCTTCCTCCTCGCCGACATGATCGGCGACAAGGACCTCGACATCCAGCGCGAAACGAACTCCACCGCATGGCTGGTTTCGCTGGTCGTCGAGGCGGCAAAGAAGTTCGGTTACCAGCGCTACTTCTTCCAGCAGGAGATGGGCGTCGAGGACGACCACCTGGCCTTTGTCGAGCGCGGCGTGCCGTCGATTGACATTATTGACCTCGACTATGGGCCCAACAACAGTTACCACCACACGGCGCAGGACACGATGGATAAGATCAGCGCGCACAGTTTGACGATCGACGGAGACGTGTTCCTGGAGACGATCCGCCTGATCGATCAACGATAGAGAACACGGATCAGGGAACAGAAGGAAACGAATCAACCGAGAGAATAAGGCGCGTTTCTACGAGGAGCACATTTTGACGCAAGCAGAAATCGGCATAATCGGCGGCAGCGGGCTCTACTCTATGCCCGGATTCACCAACGTCCACGAGGAGCGCGTCGAAACGCCCTTTGGCTCGCCCTCCGACGCTTTTGTCCTCGGCGAACTCGAAGGCCGCAAGGTCGCGTTTCTCGCGCGCCATGGCCGCGGCCATCGTATTCTTCCTTCCGAACTCAACTTCCGCGCCAACATCTACGCCTTCAAAAAGCTCGGCGTCGAGCGCATCGTCTCTGTCTCCGCCGTCGGCTCGCTCAAGGAAGAGCACAAGCCCACCGACTTCGTGATTCCCGACCAGTTCATCGACCGCACCTTTCACCGTGTATCGACATTTTTCGGCGATGGCATCGTGGGCCACGTCGCTTTCGGCGATCCAGTCTGCGCCACCGTGGCCAAGGCCGCGGCCGATGCCTGCGCCAAAGTTGGCGTCTCCGGCAAGCTCGGCGGCACGTACGTCTGCATGGAGGGCCCGCAGTTCTCCACCAGGGCCGAGTCGAACCTTTATCGCAGTTGGGGCGCCGACGTGATCGGCATGACCAACTTGCAGGAGGCCAAGCTCGCCCGCGAGGCCGAGATATGCTACGCCACCATCGCTATGGTCACCGACTACGACTGCTGGCGCGAGGGCCACGACGCGGTTACCGTGGAAGAGATCGTCGCCGTGCTGCACAAGAACGCCGACAACGCCGCCAGGGTAGTCAAGGCCGCCGTCGCCGCCCTGCCAAAAGAACGAACCTGCGCCTGCGCTTCAGCGGCGAAATTCGCCGTGCTCACGCAGCCCGATGCCATCCCGGCAGCCGCCAAAGAACGTCTCAAGCTCCTCTTCGGCAAATACCTGGGCTGGTAAGAGCAAGGCCAGTCCGCATTTCTCTTGGGACACGGTGCGAAATGTCAAGCCCAGGGTCGGTGCCATTCCGCAGTAAAGCGTTGAAAACAAGGCGCAAAAATTGTGCGCCAACTTTGCAGATCAATTCCACGCTTTGGCCCACAATAGATAGCAAATCCAGGTACTGGGATTCGCTCTCAGCTCTGGTCTAGGGTCACTGGCGGTGGATCTCTGCAGTAGCTAACTCTAATGGAATGAAATATTTGCCAAGTTAAAACCTTTAGAATGAGATATTTGCAGCAAGCCCCACACCGTAACCCCTTTGTTATCAAATATGGAGGTATGGAGATAGGGGGAGGGGCAGGGGATTACCGAAAGGTAAACATGACGGCTTTCATCCGCGGCTGAGAAATGTAGGCTGCCGCCGCTGACCTGCTAACTTGTATTACGAGAGCGAGATCGTATCCCATGTCCATCACTGTCGTCGGCAGTGTCGCCTACGATTCCATTGAAACCCCCGCCGGCCGCCGCGAGCGCTGCCTCGGCGGCGCCGCCACCTACTTTTCCCTCGCCGCCAGCTTCTTCACCGATGTGCGCGTCATCGCCGTGGTGGGCGAGGACTTCGGTCCCGAGCAGGAGGCCGTCTATACCGCCCGCAACATCGACACGCGCGGCATCGAGCGCGCCCCCGGCAAGAGCTTTTTCTGGGAAGGCTCCTACCTCGAAAATTTGAACGAAGCCAAAACTCATTCGACCGAGCTCAACGTATTTGCCTCCTTCGAGCCCAAAATCCCCGACGCCTACCGCGACTCCGAGTTCCTCTTTCTCGCCAACATCGATCCGGTCCTCCAGCGCCGCGTGCGCGATGCGATGCCCGCCGTGAAACTCGTGGCCGGTGACACCATGAATTACTGGATCCAGGACCATCGCCCGGCCCTCCTTGAAGTCCTCAAGGGTCTCGACATTCTCCTCATCAACGACACCGAGGCCCGCATGCTGGCCGGAAACAGCAACCTCGTGCAGGCCGCGCGCGGCGTCATCGCCCTCGGCCCGCGCACGCTGGTCGTCAAGCACGGCGAGTACGGCGCCACGTTATTCCACACCTCGAATCCAAAAGGCCGGCGAGCGGAGCTTCGCACCTTCCGGGCTCCGGCTCTCCCGCTCAAAGAAGTCATCGATCCCACCGGCGCAGGCGACAGCTTTGCCGGCGGCTTCTTCGGTTATTTGGCCTCTCAACCTGAGCTCACTCCCTCCGCTTGGCGCCTCGCCATGTTTTACGGCGGCGTCATGGGCTCTTTTGCCTGCGAGCGCTTCGGCACGGAGCGCCTGCAGGACCTCTCGCGCACTGAGATCGACGCGCGCTTCAACCTCCTTCGCGAGATCACGCACATTGACTGAGAGAAGCATCTCGAATGCGGAAGGCTGGGCCGTTCTGGCCTTCTGCATGGTGGCCTCCACGGCCGCCATTTTCTGGAGCTGGCGCCACGGCGCGATGCTCAACTATGGCGACGCCGTTGCTCATCTTCACATCGCGCGCCGCGTCTTCGATTCGCGTACGCCGCGCTTCTCGCTGCTCGGCTCGGTGTGGCTGCCGCTACCGCACATTCTGCTCATTCCCTTCGTGCAGAACTACGAATGGTGGGCCACCGGCCTTGCCGGCGTCCTTCCATCGGCGCTGGCCTACATCGCCTCCTGCGCCGGCATTTATCGGCTGGCGCGGCGCTGGCTCAACCCCGCCGCGGCCGCGCTCGCGCTCGTCTTCTTCGCCCTCAATCCCAACCTCCTCTACATGCAGACCACGGCCATGACCGAGCCTCTCTTCCTCTGCGAAGCGATCTGGATCGTGGTCTGGATGGTTGAGTGGCGCGCCGCCCTCGACCAGGAGACGGAAGCCGCCAGTTACACGCTGCCTCCCGGCTCATCCGCTCATCCCGGCCTCCGCCGTCCCATTGCTCCCGCCGCTCGCCAGCGTTTGCGGATTCCCCTGCGTATCTTTGAAGCGCCCGGCCCTCGCCGCGGCGCCTGGCTCGGCAATCCGCTCGCTCAGCCCGCTCCGCGCACAAACGTCGTCATCGCGCAAACCGCCCGTCTGCAAGCCTGCATCGCCGCCGCGCTCGTCGCCGCCATCTTCACCCGCTACGACGGCTGGATCATCGCCCTGCTCGCCTGGTCCGGCGTCGGCCTCACGTTGTTCCGGCGCGCCGCTGCGGGCGAGCGCGGCCGCCTCGCTTCGCCCGCCTTCTGGCTCGCGAGCCTCGCTGTTGTCGCCGCGCCCATCCTGTGGTTTGTCTACAACTCTGTCGGATTCGGCGACTGGCTCTACTTCGCGCGCGGGCCTTACTCTGCCCATGCCATCGAACTCCGCACCGCCGCACGGGGCGGGCTGCCGCATCCCGGCTGGCACAATCCCTGGGTTGCGCTTCTGTATTACCTCAAAGTCTCAGCGCTCGACTCCACCGCCGCACACGCTTGGGGCAATGCCTGGGGCAACATCGTCATCGCCCTGGCCGCGCTCGCAACGGCCGCCGCTCTCTTCGCCAAAGGAACCGCCGATCGCACTCGCGCCTCGGCCTGGATTCTGCTGCTCTGGCTGCCCGTTCCCTTCTACACCTGGTCCGTCGCTTACGGGTCGGTCCCCATCTTCTTCCCCGCGTGGTGGCCCTACACCTGGTACAACACGCGCTACGGCATCGAGCTGCTCCCCGCTCTCGCGCTCGGTGTCGGCTTTGCGGCTCAGCTTGCCGAAAATGCTTTGCGTCAGTTCAAGCTCCCGCGCCTCAGGCCGCTTTTGCCTCGCTTCGCCCCGTTCCTGCCCCGCATCGCCTTCGTTTTTCTCTTTGCGCTCGCTGGCCTCAACGTCTATCTGCTTCTGCGCGCCGATCCCATTGTCTACGTCGAGAGCACGAAGAACGCTGACGCGCGCCAGCCCTACGACGACGCCATTCCGCCTGCCTTGCAGTCGCTGCTCACTGTCTTCCCGCGCGCCACCGTGCTCATGAACACATCCGCCTACCCCGAGATCGTCGCCTTCACCGGCATTCCTCTCCGCCAGACCATCAACGAGAGCGACCTCGGGATCTTTCGCGCCGCATTGGCCGCGCCCGCTGCCCAGGCGGCCATCGTCCTCGCTTTCGACGGCGACGAGGTCGACCGCGCCGTCAAGGCCCATCCCGCCGACCTCGTTATCGCCGGCCGCTTTACTGCACAGGATCAGCCGTCGGCCACCATTTACGTCTCGTCAAAATGGCTGGAACACGGCCCGGCTCCGTTCTAACGGCCCGGGAGAAACTCGCGCGCAGAGCCTTTCCAATCCCGCTCAGCAATCCGTCGTCAACGGTGGTAGCATCGGGCAAGGAACTAGGGTGATTCCTGCATCGGCACAGATCGCGTATCCGTTCTCTTTGAATGGCTTGGAGCAGTTCGTGGCCGTCCGCCTGCCGGCGGCCCGTTGGCTCGCTTTGCCGGACAACGGCGCGCTCTTCACCTTCAGCGATCCGGAGGAAGATTGATTCCCTTCACCAAGGCCCACGCCTGCGGCAACGATTTCCTGATCGTTCCGGAAGATGCCGCGGCGGGCCACGATTTCGCCGCTCTCACGCGCCGTCTCTGCGACCGCCACACAGGCATCGGCGCCGACGGAGTCGAATTCTTCGCCTGGAACGACAAATCCGGGACTGGCCCGCGCTCCGGCCGTATCCGCCTCCACAACGCTGACGGATCCAGCGCCGAAATCAGCGGCAACGGCACGCGCTGCGTGGCCGCGTGGATGGCCGAGGCTCTCGGCTCGAAGCCCGGTGACGCGCTGGAGATCGCCACCGATGCAGGTCTCCGCGTCTGCCGCATCGTCAGTGTGCGCAAGGACGAGGGATTCACCGTCGAAGTCACGGCCGGCATGGGCGTACCCTCCTTTGTCCCGCACACGCTCAAGCTCATTGACGGCCTGGAGATCGTCGGCGTCGAAGTTTCCACTGGCAATCCGCACTTTGTCGTTCTCGTTGAGAATGCGGACTTCAGCGTAGCTCGTCGTGCCTGGGCCGGAATCGGCGCGGAGATCTGTTCCCACCGCGATTTCCCCCATCAGACCAACGTCGAGTTTGTGCGCATCCTGGGCGACCGCGAGATCGAAATTCGTATCTTCGAGCGCGGCGTGGGTCCCACCACCTCCTCGGGCACCGGCAGTTCCGCCGCGGCTACCGCCGCGCTCGCCTTGCGCCGCTGCATCTCCCCGCTCACGGTGGTTGCGCCCGGCGGCGCGCAGACCGTTGCATGGGACGGCCCCGGCAAGGAACTGTTCCTTACCGGTCCGGCTGCGCTCATCGCCCGCGGAGAGGCTTGGTGAGATGGCGCGACTGCTGAAACCGCCTCCTGTCGCTCCCTGCGCAGCCATCGGCATCGTCGCGCCGGCCTCCAGCGCGCAGCCTGAGCGAGTCGAGCGCGGCCTCGCGGCGCTGAGCGGCCTCGGTTTCGCACCCAAACTCGCTCCCAATGCGCGCCAAAGCGCTCCGCTTTATTTCGCCGGAACCCCGGAGCAGCGCCTTGCCGATCTCCACGCGGCCTTCGCCGACCCGAGTACTGCCGCCGTCATGTGCCTGCGCGGCGGCTACGGATCCAACTACCTGCTCAAGGGACTCGACCTCGAAACCATCGCCGCCCATCCCAAGCCCTTCTTTGCCTACAGCGATCTCATCGGCCTCCAGCTCCGCCTCCTCGACGAGATCGGTCTGCCCGCTTTTCATGGCCCCATGCTCGCCGCGGATTTCCATCTCCCCATCGGAGTTCATCTCGATAGTTTCCGCGCCGCACTCGCCGGCGAGCCATACGCCGTCGGCCCCGCGGAAGGCCTTCGCATTCTCAAGCCCGGCAAGACACAAACTACGGTGCGCGGCACTCTCTATGGTGGATGCCTCAGCATTCTCGCCTCGCTCCTTGGCACGCCCTGGGAGCCGTGCACCGAAGGCACGCTGCTGTTTCTTGAGGACACTGCCGCAAAGCCCTACCAGATCGATCGCATGATCTGGCAGTTGCGCTCAGCCAGAAAGCTCGACGGCGTCATCGGCATCGTCTTCGGCGAGATGCTCGATTGCGTCTCGCCCGGCGCACCGCCGTCCCTGCTTGAAGATGCGATTCTCAGCGCCCTTAACGGTCTCGATGTGCCCATCGCCATCGGCCTGCGCAGCGGCCACGTCTCGCGCGAGAATGTCACGCTCACCTTCGGCGTCGAAGCCGAGTTGACCGTCGCCGCCGAAGTCCGCCTCAATCTGCTCGAACCGGCGGTGGCCAGGTGACCGGATATTCCCGCCACATCCACTTGAGCGGCATCTGCGGCACCGCCATGGCCTCCCTGGCCGGACTACTCCAGCTCCAGGGCCATCGCATCACCGGCTCCGACAAGGCCGCCTACCCGCCCATGAGCGATCTGCTCCGCTCCCTCGGCATCCCGGTCATGGAGCCCTACGCCGAATCCAACCTCACCCCCACACCCGACCTTGTCGTCATCGGCAACGCGCTCTCCCGCGGTAACCCCGAGGTCGAACGCGTCCTCGACGAGCGCATTCCCTTCACCTCCATGGCCTCGCTTCTGCGCGAAGAGTTCCTCAAAGGCCGCTCGCCGCTCGTCGTCGCCGGAACCCACGGCAAGACAACCACTACCAGCATGTTGGCCTGGATCTACCAGGTCGCCGCGCGCGAAAATCCCTCGCTCAAACCCTCCTTCCTCATCGGCGGCGTGGCGGAGAACTTCGGTACCAGCTTCCAGCTTCGCCCCACGCGCTCCTTCATCGTCGAGGGCGACGAGTACGACACCGCCTTCTTCGACAAAGGCCCCAAATTCCTTCATTACTTTCCCGACGCGCTCATCATCACCCACGTCGAGTTCGACCATGCAGACATTTACGCCGATCTCGACCAGGTCAAAACCGCTTTCAAGCGCCTCGTCAATCTGGTCCCGCGCCGCGGACTCATCGTCGCCTACGATGGCAACGAGAACGTCACCGAGTGCGTCAGCCGCGCCTTCTGCCCCGTCGAGCGCTACGGCTTCACCGAAAACGCCGACTGGCAAATCCGCAATCTGCACTATGAGAACGGCCGGATGCGCTGGCAAGTTCTTCGGGCTGGTGCGCCGTGGGGTGACTTCGGCATGGGCCTCGCCGGCGAGCACAACGCCCTCAACGCTACGGCCGCCGCGGCTCTCGCTGCCAGCCAGGGCATTCCCGTCGAATCGATCGCCGAAGCCCTCGCCACCTTCAAGAGCGTCAAGCGCCGCCTCGAAGTCCGCGACGAGATCAACGGTATTACCCTCATCGAAGACTTCGCACACCACCCAACGGCTATCCGCGAGACCCTCCGGGCACTCCGTGCCATTTATCCTTCGGAACGCATCTGGGCAGTGTTAGAGCCGCGCTCGAACACTCTCCGCCGCAAGGTGCTCGCCGGCGATCTCGTCCAGAGCCTCCGCCTCGCCGATCGCGCTGTCCTTGCTGACGTCTATCAGCAGCAGCGCATCCCCGAGGCCGAGCGCCTCAACCCCGAAGAAGTTGTCCGCGATCTCAACGCCGTGGGCACGCCCGCCGAACTCCTTCCCGACGCCGACTCGATCATCGCCGCCATCACACCGCGGCTCGCTCCCGGCGACGTCGTCGCCATCCTTTCGAACGGCGGCTTCGACGGCATCTACCAGAAGCTTCCCGCGCGTCTGCGCGAGCGCTTCCCAGCCGCCGGCGCGTAAGATCGAGAGGCACGCATGATCTGGTCTCTCATCTTCCTCGCCAACATGGTCGTTCTGGGCATTCCCTCGGCGTGCCTTTTCATTCCCTGGTGCTGGATGACGGGCAACGTGCTCCCGCTCTACAAAGCCACGCGCTTCATGCTCTACTCAAGCTGCCGCCTGGCCGGCGTGCGCATCCGCGTCCGGGGCCTCGACCGCATCCCTAGCGACCGCGCCTGCATCTTCATGTCCAACCACGTTTCCAATCTCGACCCGCCCGCGCTCATCTCGCTTATCCCCGGCCGTACCTCAGCATTCATGAAACGATCTCTCATGGAGTTGCCGATTCTCGGCACCGGCTTCCGCCAAGGAGAGTTCATCGCTGTCGACCGCACTGGCAATCCCGCCGACGCGCAGCGCAGCGTAGCCGAAGCCAGGCGAGTCCTCGCGAAGGGCGTTCATATCACCACGTTTGTCGAGGGCACTCGCTCGCCCGATGGCCGCTTGTTGCCCTTCAAGAAAGGTCCGTTCTTCCTCGCCATGGCCTCCGGCGCTCCGTGCATCCCCGTCTCCATTCACGGCACGGAAACGACCCTGCGAAAGGGCAGCCTGCGTATCCATCCCGGCGAGGCCCATGTCATCTTCCACCCGCCCATCGATCCTGCCAACTTTACCTCGCGCGACGAACTCATGCGCGCCGTCCGCGCCGCCATCGCCTCCGGCCTTCCCGAGTGGATGCGCACGTAGTTCGCAAACGCCTCGGTCGCACTCGAACTCCCGACCCAGCACGAAGGAAACTGACCGCCGACCCCTGACCCCTGACCCCTGTTAATGCGATACTCTCCCATGAACGCGCTTACCCACTTCCGATGATCGTCTCGCTCCTCGTCTTCGTCGTGATTCTCATGCTCGCCTTGCCCGCGGCGATCGTGCTCTTTCCGTTCACGCTGCTCACCGGCAACGTGAATCCGCTCTACTTCACCGGTTGCTGGATTGCTCGAGCTGTGATCCGGGTGGCCGGCATCCGCCTGCGCATCGAAGGCCGCGAGCACATCCCTGTCGGCCGCGCCTGTATCTTCATGGCCAACCACGTCTCCAACCTCGATGCGCCCGCCCTCATTTCGCATCTTTCCGGACGCACTTCAGTCCTTTTGAAGCGACCCCTGATGAAGCTTCCCATCCTCGGCTATGCCTTCAAGCTCGGCGGCTTCATTCCGGTCGACCGCACCGGCGACGCGATGGAAGCGCAGCTCGCCGTGGCTGAAGCAGAGCGCGTTCTCGCCCGCGGCCTGCACATCACGACGTTCGTCGAAGGTACCCGCTCGACCGACGGCCGCATGTTGCCCTTCAAAAAGGGCCCATTTTATCTCGCCAAGGGCTCAGGCGCGCCGTGCGTTCCCATCTCAATTTATGGAAGCGAGAAGATACTTCCCTGGGGAAGCCTAAGCATCCACCCAGGAGCTGTCCACATCGTCTTTCACCCACTGCTCGACCCCGCCAACTATGCAACGCGCGACGAACTCTCCGATGCCGTCCGCGCCGCCATCGCTTCCGGATTGCCGGAGTGGATGCGGGGCTGAACCTCCGCCCTACTGCTGCACCTGCGCGTTATATCCGTCGTCCAGCAGCCTCGTACACATGCGGTTGGCGTCGTCGCGGGTGGCGAACGGCCCAATCCGCACATGGATCAGGCCATCCGCGGGCTCGCGCCGCGCAGTTACTGCGTAGCCGCGTTTGCGCAGCGCGCCAACCAGCACGTCGGCGTCCTCTTCGTGCGAGACTGCGGCGACCTGGACCATCAATGGGACCGCCCCTCCGGGCAAGGCGGGATGCACGTTCGGCGCGGTTGCCTGTCCAGCCTGCGGTGTGTTTGCCGCAACAGGAAACGCCGGCCGTACCTGCGACTGCGGCTGAGCTGGCGCACTGGCTGGTGAACTCGCAGGAATGCCAGCTTGCCCAGTCGCCGCCGGCCCCTGCTGCGTCTCCACCGGATTCGTGCCGGCCCCTGTGGCAGGCGTCGCGGCGTCGCTCCCCGGCGCTGGCTGTGGCGCCGGCGCCTGCGCATCCGCTGAAGGTTTAGGAATCGATCCGCTTGCCTGCAAGGGCTCCTGGTCCGGAGCGGCCGTTTGCGCGGCAGGGTGCGCGGTGGCCGCCGTCGTCGCAGTCGCGGAAACACGATGCCCCAACGCGTACCCCAGCCCAAAGCACAGCCCGCACAGGAGAACCAGACCAAAGAAGATCCCCAGCAGCGCGCCCGCCCCAAGCGTCAGCTCGGTATCGCGCCCGCGCTCTTCGCGCTCCGGTTCCTCGTCGTCGAAATATCCCCGCATCTGCCGCCTTTATACGCTTCGCCTCGGTCTCTTTCTGAGTTAAGTCCGCGGCCGGGCATAGCCTCCCGCTGAACCGGAAGCAGTTTTCGTTGCTTGCAGCGGCGAACCCTGAAAACCGAAAGCCGATGGCTGCAGGTTTTGCCCTTACGGCTGCTCCGATGCCTGCTTCGCTGCGGCTAAGGACTTGTTCAGCAGCGACATCATTTCGAGGGGCAGCGGGAAAACAATCGTTGTGTTCTTCTCGACACCGATGTCGGCCAATGTCTGCAGATAGCGCAATTGCAGGGTCATGGGTTGCGTAGCCATCAGCGCGGCCGCATCCACCAGTCTTTGCGCGGCGGCGAATTCGCCCTCGGCGTGGATAATCTTCGAGCGCTTCTCGCGCTCTGCCTCAGCCTGTTTCGCAATGGCGCGCAGCATCTGCTCCGGCAGATCCACTTGCTTCACTTCCACCGAGACCACTTTGACCCCGAATGGCTCGGTGCGCTGGTCAATAATGCTTTGGATGCGCAAATTGAGCTTGTCGCGATGGCTCAGAAGCTCGTCCAACTCCACTTCGCCCAGCACCGAGCGTAATGTCGTCTGCGCGAACTGCGAGGTCTGGTATACGTAGTTGGCCACTTTGATGGCTGCGTCGTTGGGATTCACCACGTACAGCGTCACCACTGCGTTCACCTTCAGCGTGACGTTGTCGCGGGTGATGATGTCCTGCGGAGGAACCTCCAGCACGTCCTGCCGAAGCGAGAGGCGCACCATCTGGTCAATCGGCCGGAAGACGAGAATGATGCCGGGCCCCTTGGGCGTTCCCAGAACGCGCCCCAGCCGGAAGATCACTCCGCGCTCGTATTCCCGCAGGATCTTGATCGAGTTCAGCAGGTAGAGGACGACGATGGCGATGACAACCAGCGTTGGAATGGACATATCACCGATGGACATTGGACTTTCCTTTCCTCACTCAGCAGGGATTGTACTCCAATGTTGCTATCCCTTGTGTTCGGTCCCGCTCGCTTCCTGAACCGGCTCGACCTGGAGCAGCATCTGGTCGTACCCCGTAACGCGCAACGCCGCGCCCGCTGCCGCCGGAGCGCTTGCCACGGCCCGCCAGATCTCGCCCT
>JBEKXX010000056.1:0-19358 GCA_049511595.1 Occallatibacter sp.
GAATGGTTATGTATCCCAGGTCGCAAAATCGGGACCTGGGGCACCCACATTCGTTGGGGAATTCATTATTCAATCGCGGTGGAGGCGAGTTCGTGGAGCCAGCCGGGGGCTTTGAGCAGTTCGCGAGGGCGCGAACCGTCGGCGGGGCCGACCAGGCCATCGCGCTCCATCAGGTCGATGAGATGCGCGGCGCGGCCGTAGCCGACGCGCAGCCGCCGCTGCAGGAGCGAGGTGGAAGCCTTGCCGAACTCGAAGACCAGGCGCACCGCGTCGTCGAACATGGGATCGTCGTCGCTGGCCTCGCCATTCTCGCCTTCCATGGCGGCGCGCTCATCTTTAGGTGATTCGAGGAAGCCCTCGACATATTCGGCTGTGCCCTGGTTCTTCCAGAACTCGACCACGGCCGCCGTCTCCTTCTCGCTCACATACGGCGCGTGCAGGCGCATCAGGCGGCTGGTGCCCGGCGGCAGAAAGAGCATATCGCCGCGGCCCAGAAGCGCCTCGGCCCCGTTGGTGTCGAGGATGGTGCGCGAGTCGACCTTGGTAGCCAGGCGGAAGCTGATGCGGGTAGGAATATTGGCCTTGATGAGGCCGGTGATGACATCCACGCTGGGGCGCTGCGTGGCCAGAATGAGGTGAATTCCAACGGCGCGCGACATTTGCGCCAGCCGCGTCACCGACTCTTCGACGTTGGCGCGGTCGAGCATCATCAAGTCGGCCAGCTCGTCGATGACGATGATGATGTAAGGCAGCGGCTCCTCCTCCTCTCCTTCGTCGAAGAGCGAAGGCATGGAGCCCTCAAAGAGCTTGTTGTACTGGTCAATATTGCGCACGCTGCGCGAGGCCAGCAGTTTCAAGCGCCGTTCCATCTCGCGGACCGCGTTGCGCAGAGCGTTTGCAGCCAGCTTGGGTTCGGTGATGATGGGCGTAAAAAGGTGGGGAATGCCCTCGTACATGCCCAGTTCCACGCGCTTGGGATCGACCAGGATGAGCCGCACTTGGTGAGGCGTGGTGCGGTAGAGCAGGCTCATAATCATGGCGTTGATGGCCACGGATTTGCCCGAGCCCGTCGATCCCGCAATGAGAATATGCGGCATCGAGGCCAGATCCGCGGTCACGATGCGGCCGTTGATGTCTTTGCCCATGGAGATCGTGAGGCGCGAGCGGGCCCTGACGAAAGTCTCGCTTTCGATCGCGTCGCGCAGGTGAATGGTTTCCCGCTCGTGGTTGGGTACCTGAATGCCCACCGTGCTCTTGCCGGGCATGCGCTCGATCAGGATGCTCTCGGCGCGCATGGCCAGGCACAGGTCGTCGGCCAGGCCGGTCACGCGCGAGTATTTCACGCCCGCCTCGGGCTTGAACTCGAAGGTCGTCACCATGGGCCCGGGATTGATCTGCACCACCTGGCCGCGCACGTCGAACTCGGCGCATTTTTCCACCAGCACCCGCGCTTCTTCGCGCAGTACGTCTTCGCGCACCGTTTGCGGGCCTTCGCCCGCATTCAGCAGCGTGCTCGAGGGCAGCTTGTAGCCGCTCACGTTTTTCGGCGCCACAGCGACCGTGCGCACTTCGGCATCGGCGCGGCCATGAATGGCGATCTCCCCGGCTTGTTGTTGCGGCGTGGGAACCGGAACGGGCCGCATGGCCGTACCGGGATCGGCCGGCTGCGGGGCCGCGGACTGCGCCTGCACGGGCTGGAGCTGCGGCGGTGTTATGGCCGTAGCTGGCATGGGCACGGCTGTCGCTGTCCCCGGCTCGCTCCGCTCCCAGATGCTCGGCCTGCGCTGCGTAATGGGAATCGCGGCTTCGCTTCGCTCTTCCGGCTTCTGAGACAAATCCATTCGCTGGTAAGCCGGAATCTTATCCAACGGATCTTGCTGCGGCGCATGTTTTCGGGTGAAGAACGCGAGAAAGCGGTTCGACCAGCGGGCAGGAAGCTCCGTTTCCACATCCGGTACGTCTGCGGTGGCGAGCTTCGGAAACGGGACGGGCTGATTCCGATCCACACGCAGAGCTTCGCGTTCCGCGCGCAGATCGGCGCGCTCCTCGCGGCTGCTGCGCCAACGCTCGCGCCATTCGGCAAAGCGCATCCAGCGCTCGGCAATGCTTTCGCGCAGAACGGAGAAGCTGATGGCCGAGGCAAAGTAGAGCCCCGTGGCAGCCAGCGCGGCGGCTACCATCCAGGCGCCCTGCAGGTTGAGGTAGACGACCAGCATACCGGCCATAAGCCGCCCCACCACACCCTCTACGGGAACCATGTGCAACCAGCGCCAATGCCACGGCAAAAGCCCAAACACAGCTGGCAGGAAGGCCAGGGCGAGCACAGTGCCCACCCATCGCAAGATGGGCGAGCCACCGGGCCGAGAGTGCATCCAGGTCCAGCCCAGGCCGCCCATCCACAACGGAAGCAGAAATGCCGTCAGGCCTAGCGATTGCAGCAAAAGGTCGCCTATGTAAGCGCCAAAGAGTCCAACCCAGTTGCTGGCCACGGCGGAATCCGTGGCCGTATTCAGCGAGGGATCAGTGGCATGATAGGTTGCAAGCGCGAGGAAAAGAAGCAGCGAAACCAGCAGCAGCACCAGACCCAGAAACACGTTCAGGGGGCGGCTGCGCGTGGGCGCGAGAACAATGCGGACAGGCTTCATGATGAGGGCGGTACCGCTCGCCGGATGCCGCGGAGGACGGGCCGGGCAGGCCGATGGAGCAGGCAAATCGTCCAGAGCAATTTCAATTATCGGCGCTCGCAGCGCCGCTTCCGGGCAAAAGGGTGGGAGGGGGAATCACGATGTCCACCCCCTGCGGAATCGCCAGCCTTACTGGAAAATCCCCTCATTCCGCAGAACTTCCATGCAGCGTTTCATCCACTGATCGAAGGTCAAGATGCAACGCATCGGCATGTTTAGGTAACAAGGCCGAAACCGCGTTGATTCTCCTGCGTTTATCCCCCGATATACTTTGCTCCCCAAAGCAGCAGCGCTCCGCCCAGCAGTATGCGGTAAATAGCGAACACGGTGAAGCCGTGCTTGCGCACCCAGTAGAGAAACCACTCCACCACGCCCAGCGCCACGATGAACGAGACGACGGTACCGATGAGCAGCACGATCCAGCGCTCGGGATCCATGACTACGCGCGCGGCGGCCGCTCCGGCGGCCATGCCGGGATGAACTTCCTTGACGAGATCCCAACCGGTGGCGGCGATCATGGTGGGAATCGAGAGCAGAAAGCTGAATTCAAGCGCCGAGGGGCGGTCGAGCCCCGCAAGCTGGCCGGCGGCGATGGTCGACATGGAGCGCGAGGTGCCTGGAAAAACGGCGGAAAGTGTCTGGCAAAGGCCGATCCAGACGGCCTGCGGCGCCGACATCTTCTCTACGCCCGTGGTGTTTGACTCATAACGGTCGCTCCAGGCGTCCACGGCCCACATGACAACTCCGCCCACCAGCAGCGCGATGGCTATGGCGTTCAAGCTGCCCAGGTTCTTCTCGCTCCACTTGCGCAGCAGCAGCGCCGGAGCCGAAGTGCAGGCGAAGGCGATCAGCGTGAGCGAAATGGGGTGGTTGAACCCGTTGCGATCGCCGCTTTCGCCCCTGGGAAATGTGCGCAGGAAGTTGACGATCCTTTCCAGGAACAGCAGGCACAACGCCAGGATTGCTCCCACCTGGATGACGATCGTGTACATCATCCAGTACGGATCGTCGAGCGGGATCTTCATCAACGCTTCCGCGATGCGCAGGTGCGCCGTCGAGCTGACCGGCAAAAACTCGGTCAGGCCTTCCACAATTCCCAAGAGAATGGACAGGAAATACGGGCTCAAACTGCCTCCTGCTGATTCTTACGTTTGCATCAGGTGGGGAGCCCCGGGAGGCCGTCGGCTGCTCACTCCCGTTCAATGCCGTAGACAGGAACCCCTTCATCTAATTTGTACACCAGGGCGGCGGCGCGCAAGGCGTAGTCAGAGTCGGCAAAATGGGCTTTCAGTTGCGCGGCCACGGTGCGCGCATGGTTGCGATCATCGTTGCTTTTGCGGTCATCTCCATTGGCGGCAAACATGTCGCTGAGCACGGCAAGACGGTAAACGGCCTCGTACAGCGCGCGCGCCGTCCGCGGACCGTCGGGGAACTCATCCGCGTATTTGAGGTAGATCTCCGACTCCTTTTCCGGGCATTGGGTTGAGCCTTCCCAATCGCCGCAGAGCTTATTGTCGATCAGGTCGAAGGCCGCCAACGCCGCCCAGCGTGTGTGCGGATAGTACTTGGTCAGCTTCTTCAAGGCGTCTTCGTCCATCGGCTGGCGAAATTCGGGATCTCTTTCATGAGCCGATGGCAAGGTCGCGGCGTCGGCCTTCTCCAGTTGCCACTGGATGTCTGCCGCACGCCATGCGGCTTCGGGCGCGAGCGGAGAGTTCGGGAACATCTCCGCGACGCGGCGGTAGAGCAGACGCGCGCTCTGCGCGGCATTGGCCGGGCCGCGCGGATTGGAGGCCAGCGCCTCCTGGTTGGCCGCTGCGCCCATCAGAATCTGGTCTCCGTTGGGGGTGGTTTCTTCCACCACTCCTTTGGCCTCGATCCACCCTGAAATCGGCGGCGTGGCCTCGTCGCTGCCGACCATCGGCGTGTCCTTGTCGCTGTGCAGCTCTTCGATGTCGGTGTTGGCGTAGACGCGCATCCAGGGGCCGCTCTTTTCCGCGACCACCATCTCGCGGCCGATCTGCACTTTATCCACTTTCTGCGCGCTGCTGTCAGGCGTGACATAGAGCCAGGTGATGCGCAGGACCGTGGCGCGCGGGCCGGCCATGGGCTTCACTAGCTGCGGCGGCTTTTTATCGGCGTGAACGGGCAGCGCCACGCACGGAAGCGCCAGGCCCAGGGCGAGAGCGCGAAGTGGAAAGATCCGGCGGTTCATGACATGCCAAATCATAGTTGAACGACGTTACGGCTGGGTTTCAGTGAGCACCTGGGCCGGCAAAACCGGATCCACGTTGCCGCCGCTCGCCGCCGCTTCACTCGTACGCAAGCGCATCGATGGGGTCTTTGCGCGCGGCCATCCACGCCGGATATAGCGCCCCGCAGATCGATCCCACGAAAGCGATCACCGCACCTCTAACCACCCACTCCGCGGTGATCTCGAAGTGCTGCGTCGGGAACAGATGGAAGAGTAACGTACGCACTCCGAAGGTGCCGGCAATGCCCACGATCAAGCCCGCCACAGCCAGCGCCGCGCACTCGCGCAGCACTACACCCACGATCGCCGGCTTTGACGCGCCCATCGACTTCAGAATGCCGATCTCGCGCGTCCTCTCCAGTACCGCCGTGTACATCGATTGAAAGATGACCAGGAAGCCGATGATGACCGCGATAGCGGTCACCACATCCAGCGCCTGGTCGAAGCCAGGAAGCTTCTCGGGCGTCATCTGCGACAGCCACTCATCCATGGTCTGCACAGGGAAGTCTTCAAGACCGCGCGTCGCGTGGATTTCCTGGATGATGGCTTGGTCATTGGCGGGATCGTCGCTCTTGATATAAAACAGGGATGCCCTGCCCTCGGCTCCCATTAAATCGCCCATCGTGCCGATCGGGATCATTTTCCTGCCACCCTTGCCCGCCTCGACGATGCCGCATATCCGGAAAGGGTGATCCATCACTTTGATGGTCTCTCCAACGTGATGCATAGTGCCGGCGAATACGTCGTCCACAATCACCTCATTGGGACCCTGAAAAGGCCCCCCATGGACAAACACGAACGGCCGTAGTGCGTTGAAGCTCTGGTAGTCGATTCCGTAAATCACACCGAAGTCGTCCGGCGATGTGTTGAAGAGTGTGATCGCGGGGGAAACAACCGCCACATGCGGGAGGGGCTGGATAGCCAGGGCATCCTTGATGGGAATCGGAGCTCCGCTGATTCCGTTCATGATGCTGGCATGGCTGGGCCGCATCATCAGGTCGGCGCCGATGCCGTTGGTGCGCTGCTTCTGGTCGTTCAACATGCCCATGAAGATGCCCACGATGGACAGAATCATGATGACTTCGATGGCCACGGCAAGCACGCTGATGATGGAGCGCATGGGGCGGTGAAGCAAGTTGGCAAAGATAAGCTTATTCATATTCGAGCTCGGATCCATGCGCCAGGCGGCGCGAGAACCCTCGTCATCAGGGTAACAGTCTTGAGCGGGAGGGCCTGACGGCAGTATGCAAACCAAACCCCGTGCGCGGATGTTTCGAAACTGGGTTCAAGCGCTCAAAAAGGGCGCCCGTCCGCGTTAAATCGCTTTGACCCAACGGGAAACCGGGTTTATTGTGAAGGTAAAATTTCTTCCTGGGTGTTTGACCCGATACCGGTCGCCGATGGGGAGTTTTGGAGAAGACCTGCGCAAGGAGCGCCTCGCGCGTGGCGTTGCGCTGGAAGACATCTCGGCGGTCACCAAGATCAGCCAACGTCATCTGATTGCGCTGGAGCAGGAGAGGTTTCGTCTTCTTCCCGGCGGCATTTTAAGCAAGGGCATCGTCCGCGGTTACGCCGGCGCTCTCGGCCTGGATCAGCAGAACTGGACGGAGCGCTTTCTGCAGGCTTCGAGCGCCTCAGGCCAGGCGCCCGATGACGATCGCGGCTGGACGACCTTTGCTTCCAACGTAGGCAAAGCGAGGATTCTGCGCCGCGAAGCCGTCGAGGTCCGCTTGCGCTGGCTCGGCGCCATCCTGCTTTTGCTGGCGGTCGCCGCCGCCGTGTTCCTCGCCGTCCGCTACTATGGCGTGCGCGCGGGTTGGTGGCATACTCTGCTGCCGCTGCACGGCGTCTCTGCTGCGCTCCATGGCGCCTGGGCGTTAGCCCGCGGCATGGTTGCTCGCGTCCTTTCCAGAACCTGAACCCTCCGGCTCAGGGCCTCCAATCCGCCATTGAAAGCCCTTTCTTTACCGTACGCTGCATGACTTTGCTCCCGGCCGCCCGCCCAAATTACCATAGACAGGTGCACTGCCGGGCTTGAGCCTGAGCATGTGGACATGCCGAAATCAGGTGGTGTGCCAGGGATCTGAAGAATGAGGAATTTGGAGGTATTCGCGCCGCCTCATCCGGAGCCTGTCGGCCATCGCGGCGTCCACCGGCTGGAATCCCTCTTATGGGAAGGAGTTTGAAGTTGAGCGACCGTTTTTTGTTTACCTCCGAATCCGTCACCGAAGGTCATCCCGACAAGATTGCCGATCAGGTATCCGACGCGATTCTCGACGCCTGCCTGGAGCAGGACCCCTATAGCCGCGTTGCCGCCGAAACCCTGACGGCGACCGGGCTGGTGGTGATTGCCGGTGAGATCACGACCAAGGCCTACGTGGATTTCCAAAGCTTGGTTCGCGGCGTCGTGGCCTCCATCGGTTACGACAACGCGCTCTATGGCTTCGACTCCAACACCTGCGCGGTGATTTCGAGCATCAACAAGCAATCGGGCGACATCGCCCAGGGCGTTGACACCGGCGGCGCGGGCGACCAGGGCATGATGTTCGGTTACGCCTCCGACGAGACGCCGGAGCTGATGCCGGCGCCCATCTCGCTGGCCCACAAGCTCTGCCGCCAGTTGACCGCAGTGCGCAAGAGCGGCAAGCTGCCCTACCTGCGCCCCGATGGCAAGAGCCAGGTGACTGTGGAGTACGGAGAGGACGGCAAACCGGCGCGTATTGACGCCGTGGTCATCTCCACACAGCATTCCGAGGCCATCGACAACGAGGAGTTGCATGCCGATATCCTCAAGTATGTCATCCAGGCGGTTCTGCCTGCGAAATGGCTCGACGAACACACCAAGTACCACATCAACCCGACGGGCCGCTTCGTCATCGGCGGGCCGATGGGCGACACCGGCCTGACCGGGCGCAAGATCATCGTGGATACTTACGGCGGCATGGGCCGCCACGGTGGAGGCGCCTTCAGCGGCAAGGATCCGACCAAGGTCGATCGCTCGGCAGCTTATATGGCCCGCCATATCGCCAAGAACATTGTGGCGGCGGGGCTGGCCAGCCGCGCCGAAGTGCAGCTTGCCTACGCCATCGGCGTCGCCGAGCCGGTGAGTGTGCTGGTGGAAACCTTCGGCACGGGCAAGCTGAGCGAGGCCAAGCTCACCGAGCTGATCCGCAAAAATTTTCCCCTAACGCCCAAGGCCATCATCGAGTACCTCAACTTGCGCCGTCCCATCTACCAGAAAACCGCGGCATACGGCCATTTTGGCCGCACCGAGCCGGAGTTTACCTGGGAGGCCACGGACAAGGCCGCGAAACTTGCCGAGCAGGCGGGAGCGACAGCAACGGTAGAAGCAAGGTGAGCAACAAACCGCCAATCCTCTGAATGAATTTACAAAACGAATGGGATCCGCCGCGCGGGTGGATCCCATTGTTTTTGGCCTCCGCGCATCGATGGCTTAGAATTTTCCGGGAAGCTCAATCGCCTTTCTTAGTGGAGATACGCATGCGTCTTACCGTGATTGCTGCTATGGTGTTTTGCGTTGCCGCCGCCTGCGCCGCCCAAAGCGGAGCCAATTGGTCCTACGAAGGGAAAACCGGCCCGCTGATGTGGGGTAAACTCGACCCGGCCTACGAAGCCTGCTTCAGGGGCCACGAGCAATCGCCCCTCAATGTTCGCGGCGCACGGTTGAACAAGGCGCTCGATCCTCTCGAGTTTCACTACATTGCCGGGCCGATGACGCTCGAAAACACAGGCCGCGGCATCGTCGCCCACGTGGACCCCGGCAGTTTCATGGTGGCCGCCGGCGTTCGTTACCGCCTGATCGAACTCGACTTTCACCACCCCAGCGAGCACCCGGTGAAAGGCACGCTCAGCGATATGGAAGTCGACCTGGTACACCGCAGCGACGATGGCAAGATGGCGATTGTGGCTGTTCGCCTCAACCAGGATCGGGGCTTCCCCAACGCGCTGCTGGCCACGCTCTGGGAACACTTGCCGGCGAAGGCAGGCACCAGCACGAAGGTCACCGACATGGTCAGTGTCGGCGGTCTTTTGCCCGGCGATCGCGGCTATTGGACCTATGCGGGCTCCGAGGTCGCGCCGCCGTGCACCGAGGGAGTGCGCTGGTTCATCTTCGAGCAAGACCTGAGCATAAGCCGCGCGCAACTGCACGCCTTCGCGAACCTCTACAAGGTGAACACGCGCCCCATTCAGGACGCGCATGGACGGCAGATCGAGGCCAACGAATAGGAGCTGGGGCTGAGACGGGAAAGCGGCGTGAGCTTCAAGGCCGGAACGTCGGTCCTGCTCTCGACCTGCGCGCCAGTCAGGTCGTGCACGATTTGTCGCGGACTTACCGCCGCTTCTCCGCCGGAGTCTCCTTTAGCGCGGGAAAGCTGACCCTGGGTGGGTCGCCGAAGGTGATGGCAGCCTCGACAGACCGCTTGCGTGCGCCCGAAACAACCTGGTTCGGACCAAGCCTGATGGCGCCGTTGGCAATCGAAGCGTCCCCGGCCCAACGGTCAAAGTGGGCCAGCGCGAGAGGAATCGGCGAAGGTTTGGTTGTTTCGCCGGCGTTCGCGGTCTTTGCGGCCGCAATGCTCCCCTGCCGGCACTCGAAGTGCACTGTGCCTTTGGCCGAGGCGGCTAAATCCTTGTCGGTGTAACCCGAGAGCTCCACGTTTCCGCTGCCGCTCACAGTCCCTCCTGTCCAACGCAATCCCAGCAAGCGCCCCAGGTCCGCGGCGTTCACCTTCTCGAAATCGCCATTCAGGGTGTATTCCGGCCTGTCCTGGTCGGTCGCTGGTCTGGTGAGTGTTCCGGCAAGATGCACGGCGCCTCCAAAAAGGCTGCCATCGAGGCTCGTAATCCCTACGCTGCCGGGAAGAATACGCACTGCGGCCGTGACCCCCTGGAGCGTGACTGGCTCCAGGATCAGCGAATCGGTCTTGATCGTGCCTTCAACCTGCGGCCAAGGCTGCGCGGAGGAGGGATGGAAGCGGTCAATGAGGTTGGAGATCATCGTGCCTTTTTCCCGTGCGCCGAGCAACGCGCTTTCCAATGCAGCCGCGTCGAGATCCGCGAACTGCAACTGGAACTGCGTTAGGCAGGGTTGGGCCGCTGCGTCCGGCGGACAGTTCACAGGGAGCGTCAGGCTCGCTGTCCCCTTTACAGGGCCGTAGGAAAAGTCCACAGGATCCCACCGCAGATTCCCGTTCTCAAGATGCAGAGTGCCTTCAGAGATTTCTATGTGGTTAGCCAGATAGTCGGCCTTCCAGTTGGCGTTGTGAATGGTGATGGTTCCGGTGAGCGTGTCGGCGCCGGAAACTGCAACTGTGGCCGTCATGGGTGCGGCAGAAGCCGAAGATTCCGCTGCGTTTGAGGTTGACCCTTCGACCGCGGAGACGCCGCTGAGCGAAATCTCCTCGGGCGGTATCCACGGTCCTTCGGCGGTCAAGTCCACTGTGATCGGTTCGCCTGCGAGGGAGGCCAGCGCCGAGCTCTCCGGAATGCCCGCGGCATGGGCCAACTCCCTGGCGCGCGCGAAGCTGGCCGGGCCGCGCACGCCTACGCGATAGCCGGAAAACGACAAGGAAACGCTGAATGTGAGCGGAACGCTTCCGCCGGCAGGGATGGTCACCGTTCCAGCCAGCTCCTGCGCGGCGCCTTCCGCTACTGGCGGCTCGTCTGAGGCGGCCGCTTGAGGTCTGGTGGGCGCCGAGGACACTGGCTCCAGCGTGATCTTCGCCGCTTGCACGGGACGGCTGAGGCCGCCGCCGCTCAATGCAAAGTCCGTGATGGTCAAGCTGCCGGTGAGCGGTCTGTGTTGTTCCGCAGCAGCTTTGGCCGAATCGTTCCTGCCCGGCTTCACCGGCGTTGCGGCATTTAACGGCGCGGCGTTTCCGGCCTCGTCCGCCGCATACACAATCTTTCCGCTCACCGTGCCTTTGGTCTCGAGATCCGGCGCCAGGCCGTTGCGGAAGGTGCGCAGCGCGTCGAGCCCCGCGGTCACGGGAATGCGATCGAGTTCAACCGAAAAGCGTGGCGGGGCATCTTCGCCCGGCTTTTCTCCGGTGATGTGCACGTGGCCGTCGCCGAGAGGCGAGTCGCAGGCCAGGTTTTCCAGGCTGCGCTGTGAGTAGTGATACACAAAGCCGCACCTGGCATCGAAGTCGAGCGGCGAAGCGGGAGTAAATTCGGCGCGATGCACGCCTGAGGCGCGGAGCCGCATAGCGATCTGCGCGGCATCGGCGGTGCCGTCGAGATGCAGCTCCCCGGTAAGGTCGCCACGCCAGCCGGGGTCGGAACCCGTGATGAGGCGGGCAAGCTGGCCGAGTTGCGCCTCGCGCCAGTCCAGGTCGAGATGCAATGGCATCTGGTGCAGCGTGGGCGCGCGATGCACGCTGGCTTCCATGCGCACAACGCCGGTCTCCTCCTGGTTCAGGCTCACGTCTGTCCGGGCCGGCTGTCCACGCAAGCGCACGCGCCACTCGCCGGGATTCTCCTGCCAGAACGACAGATCGGCATTGATGAGCGAGAACGGAAGTTTCTCTACTCCGTTCTTGAAGTTGATGCGCGAGTTGGTGGCTTCAAGGTAGGGCGGCGGCGCCACGTGTTGTGCGCCCGGTGCTGATCCGGTTTGAACGGCGGCGGTGCGGAAGATCGGATCGAGGTTCCAGCGGCCCGGCGCGGCGCGCACCAGATTCAGACTGGCGTCGTCTACGCTGATCTTGCCAATCTCCAGCCTGCCGCTCCACAACGCCAGCAGCCGGATAGACGCTGTGACCTTGTCGGCATGGAGCACAGGTTCGGCGCCGTAAGCTGGGTCTTCGGCAACGCTGAGGTCGGTAATCTCGAATCCAGGCCAGGGCAGAAGCCGCGCCTGCACCGACGAAAGATGCACCGGCCTGTCCAGGGATTGCGAGATGAGCCCTGTAATTTGGCCTTTATAGTGGTTTACGCTGATCAGCGGAGGCACGACGAGCAACAGCACCAGGACCGCGATGGCCGCCAGTGCGATCCGCAGCCGGCCACGCATTCTTTCCTTGCCTTCGGCGCCGTTTATCATTCCTGTTCCACGGATCATTCTAGCTTCTAGCCTCTGGCTGCCGGCTTCTTGCCCGGCGCGCGGGAGAACCATCTGTGCGCAAATAGCCGGGATTGAAAGTCCGTGGCGGGCGGGAGGGTACGCCCCGTAAGAAATGGCTCGCGGCTAGGAGCTGACAGCTGAAAGCTGCTTTCTCACCGCGTCGGATGGAAGGTGCGGCTCCAGCGCGTCTCCGTGAAGAAGTGCAGCACCACGTGGCCCATCCACGCCAGGCGCGGGCCGAGGCCCGTCTGGTTATAGACCGATTCCGGCGTTTCGAACGACCAGTAGTTGAAGAGAGGACGCCCAATAATGTTTTGCCGCGGGACGAAGCCCCAGTAGCGCGAGTCGAGGCTATCGTGCCGGTTGTCGCCCATCATGAAGTACATGCCCGGAGGGACGACAAGATCGCCGTCGACAACGTCCTTGGGAAATTCGATGCTCGCCCAAGTGTCTGGGACCTGCTGAATGTTGGGTGGCGGCACGGCGGGAAACTCGTCGAGGAATTCGTCGAAGTTGGTTGGCGTCGTGAGCGCGGCATGCGGTTGCGCTTGCGCCTCACCGTTCACGATGACGATTCCGTTATGCAGATGAATGCGGTCCCCCGGCACGCCAATCAGGCGCTTGACCAGGAAGAAGTATTGCGGCTTGCCCTCGGCGTCGAGCTCCGGCTCGGCAACCGGCTTGATGAAAACGACAATGTCGCCACGCTTTGGCTCGCGGTAGTGAACCAAGGGCATCCACTTGGCGGGTGGGGCCAGCGTGATGCGGTCGACTACCAGATGATCTCCGACCAGCAGTGTCTTTTCCATCGATCCCGAAGGAATGACGAAGTTCTGCGCCAGAAAGGTGAGAATGAACAGGCCCACTACCAGCACTGAGCAGATGCTGGCCACAGCTTCAAATGGCGTTTCTTCCACCTTGGCGGGCTCGGGAGCCGGCTCCGGGCGTTTCTCGGAGGGCTCTCTGACTGCTCGCGTCTTCTTCTTCGTCATTCTGTCGCTCTTTGCGGAGGCGTTCCGGCATTTACTGCCAGAACCCACGCCAAATCAATGCACTACACGAAAGATGCGCCGCCAGCGCGCAAATCCCGTAAGCCGTTCGGCGAGATCGCTTTCGTGTCCGAGTCTATCATTCGCGGCTTGCTGCACATCGGTTGAGGAGGGGAGGGTAAGCGAAAAGTAGATCGCTAGCGGCCGGGCGATGATCGCCTCACGCGGCACGAAACCCCAGAAGCGGGAATCCTTGCTGTGATTCCGGTTGTCGCCGAGGACGAAGTACTCGCCTGGGGGCACCGCCAGCTCACCGTCGCGCGTGAGGTTCTGCATCTGGCGCCACCAGTCGGGATCGACCTCCGGGTCGGTGTAGATTTTGCCGGGAAAGTTGTCGCGGCCGGGATTGGGCGGCGCGGGCTCGAAAGCCGCGTACGGCTCGTTGAGGGCAGCGCCGTTCACGAATACCTGTCCGTTGGCAATGCGCAGGAGGTCGCCGGGAACGCCCACCACTCTCTTGATAAGCATCGGCGGCTGCGTGTGATGAAAGACGACGATGTCGCCGCGCGCCACCTGGCGATACGGCAGCAGACAGCGGCTCAGCCGGTCCGCCGGCGCATAAATTTGCTTGTTGAACAGCAGAAAATCTCCCACCAGCAGCGTGCGCTCCATGCTTTCGGAGGGAATGAGCAGGGGCTGCAGCACAAAGGTGAGCACGAACAGCGCCACCACCACGGTTTGCAGCAGCGACGCCAGAGCGTGCGGCAGCGCAGGCAGATGAGCGCGCACGAGCGCCATCCGGCGTAGAAAGGGAAGCGGCGCTGGGGCGGAGGTGCTCATGGTGCGTCCTGCTCTTTGTCTTCTGCGGCAGACTCGAAATCAGGACCGAAGTCCGGCGCGCTGCCCGCATCGTGCGCGGCAGCAGCCTGACCATCGAAATTCGCCAGACCCTCCAACGCGCGGCGCGCGGCATCCTGCTCGGCATGTTTCTTGGTGCGTCCCATGCCGCGAGCCAGCGGCTTACCCTTCTGCCACAGCTCGCTCTTCAGCCGGACCTCGACCAGAAAGCGCTTATGGTGGTCGGGACCGCTTTCGCTCCTCACGCGATAAACGGGCGCTCCGGCTCCAGCGGCCTGCAGCCGCTCCTGAAGCGCGGATTTGTAGTTTCCCAAGGCTGCTCCGGAGCGCAGTTCGAGGGCCAGCCGCTCAGCCGCTTCGCCCATCACATGGCGGCAGACAAAGGCCCGCACAGGCTCCAGGCCGCCATCGACGAAAAGCGCGCCCATCACTGCTTCCATGGTATTCGAAAGCACGGTGCTCTTGCGCCGCAGGCCGCTGTGCTCTTCGCCGCGGCTCAGGCGCAAATGCTTGCCCAGACCGATCACTTCGGCCACTTGCGCCATGTGTTGCCGGTTGACCAGTAGCGAGCGAACGCGCGTCAATTCGCCCTCGCGCCACTCCGGATGCAGCGTAAACAGCGCGTCCGCCACTACCAGTCCCAGCACCGCGTCGCCGAGAAACTCCAGGCGCTCATTGTCGGCCTGAGTGGACTCCTTGCTTCCGCCCGCCTGCGCAAGTTCGTGGGCCAGCGACCGGTGCGTGAGCGCGCGCACTAAAAGCTCAGGGCTCGAGAATTCATGTCCCAGTGCGGTTTCAAGCTCATTGAGATCCATTCCCACGCTCACCCTGCCCGATTCCCGCCTTTCCTAAGACATCGAGAGCATTTCGCCGACGGTTTGCGCCGCAGGCGTGGAATCTCTGACCGGAAAGTCCCGCCGATCCCATCTGCGGCTGCCTCTATTAGGCCTCCGGTTCAGAATTTCTGTGGCTTCGGCGCGGCGCCTTGTGCTTGCGGCTCAGGATTAGCCCCTGTTGTACCGGGTTCGCTGTCACCGCTTTCGTCGTCGCAATCGTGCTCGTGACCCTTCTGTACATAGGCCGTTTTTGCCCCCCGCTCTGCGGCTAGGCGCGTATCGAGCTGACCATCGCGATCCGCCAGCGCCTCCTTGTACTCGGCCAATGCATCGTCGCGTTTGCACTCCAGATCCAGCATCCGGCCAAGGTAAATGTGTGACCAGGCGAGCAGCCGCTGCTCCTTGCTGGCAGCGATCGTCTTCTGGAATTCTTCGACCGCCAGGTCCGGATGACCGGTCAACAAATCCACGCGCGCCAGGATAAAGTGGGCGCGCGCCGCGTCGGCCGTCGAAGCAACGCTGTCCGTCTGCTGGGCCAGCGCCTTTTGTGCCATGGCGGAGGCCGCGGCCACGTCTCCGCCGGCCAGCTTCGCCTCGGCCAGGTCGAGCCCCTTCAACTGGCGCGGCTTGCTTCGTTGCAGCACATCTTCGTCTGCCACAGCGTCAAACTGAGTCTGGCGCGCGCGGTGTACCTGCTGATCCACGTCCATGCCGTACACCATCTCGCCGATGGTATCTTTCAGGCTGGCGGGATCCTTTTCAAACTGCAAAAGCTGCTCATAAAAGTATTGGGTGAGCACATACCCTTGCCGCATATCGTGCCCCACTGCGGCCCACTTCACGGCGTCTACCTTCTGCTCGTAGAGCGGTAACTGCGAGCGATCCACTCCCGCCGGAACCTTGTACTCGGGTATGCCTGTATCCATGGTGCGCGCCTCAACGGCTTTGATCAGGCACTCGATGGTGAGCGCCACCGTATCGGAGCGGAAGCGGAATTCGAGAGGCGCGCCGCGAATCTCCTTCAGGACCGGCTGCTCGTGGTCGATGGCGTTGGAGCGCGAAAGCAGCAAGGGATCGATCACATAGTGCAGGTATGTGTGGCGTACATCGTTCATGCGAATCTTGCCGTCGGCCGGGGAAACCACGACCACGTAGTTGTCGCCGTAGATGCGCGCGTTGACCATGCCCGGCGAAAGCTGCGGCTCGACGACCACGATGAATCTGCGGCCATCGTAGGTCGAGGCGGGCATCTTGAGGTAGAGGTTGGCGGCAACGATCATCTGCGACAGCGGATCGTGCAGCCTGTCGATCTCTCCGTCGTAGGTGCGGTGCGCGGTCAGCCAGATGCCGTGCAGGTCGACCGCGGCGGCAAATGCACGGAGAATGGGAACCACGTCGGCCACCTGCGTGGAGTCGGGCGGCATCGCGGTCAGGTCTTCCGTGATTTCAATCTCGGGCGGAGGCGTCAGGTAGAGCGCCAGCGAGATGTACTGCGAAATATCGCGCTCCGTGCCGGTCATTCGGTGCTGGGCGATGTATAGGCAGAGTGCGTCGCGCTTGGTGCGGGCGTCCTCGCTTTGGGCCAGGGCCCGATTCATCTCGTCGCGAACGCGCTGGCGGATCGGTGCGCTCTGTTCCAGGCCCTCGTCGTAGCCGCAGGCATTCAGCGCCGCCGCCATGACGAAGACCGGCTCGGCGGGGATGAGCGAGATGGTCGGCCCGGCCGGATCGATCAGCGACGGCGCCTTTTCTCGCGCATACATCAGCGTGGAGGACGAACTTTGGCTACTCGAGGAACTGCCGGAGGCCTGCGCTGAGGACGAGGCGGGGGTCAATCCGGCCAACAAACTCAAAATTGCGGCGGAACACAAAGCATGGAACTGTAACGGACGCGGTGTCATGAGGAAACCCTGCCTGCAAGTCTAGTTAGACGCACGGGTGGGGTCAAACGGGAGGGAAGAGTCAGCTTCTAACCTTTAGCTTCTAGCTCCAAGCCATCGGTATTTCGCGTAGCTGCCACTGGCGTCAATCGCTGCACGAATGAACTGAAAGCTGGAGGCTAACAGCTAGAAGCTGCATTCATCCCCGCACAGAGACACCGGAAAACGACAGCACCGCCAGTCCCCTGACCGGCTGGCCGAAGAAGCGGGCCGGCGCGAAGCGGCTGAACAGCAGCAGGTTCTCCACCTGGGAGCGGGTTGCTGCATCGGTTGGGCCGGAGAGGATGCGGTAGTCGTAGACCTCGCCTGCATCGTTGACGTACGCCTCGACCACGACAGGACTGGAGATGGCGTCTGCCGCATTGCTGTCCGAAGCATTGGAAAAATAGAGCAGATGAGGGGCGGTTGCATTGCCCAAAGGCTCGTCGGGCGTAGCCTGCGCCGTCTCCGGCTGGGCAAACACGGTCACCAGCACAATAATGGTTCCCAGCAGCAGTACTGCGCTGGCAAGTCCCGCACCGGCCTGCAACAGGAATGGTCCCACAGTATTCTTCCAGGCCAAATCCCATGCGATGAACACACTGTGGCGGCTGCGCGCCCGTTCCTGGCTCACCGCGACACGAATTCGCAGAGGCAGATCCGCCGGTTCTGCCACCGGGCCCAGCCCGGCCAATGCAGCCTGCAAATCGCGCAGCGATTTCCACTCGTGCGCGCACTCCCGGCAATCCTGGAGATGCGCATCCATCTCCTGCATCTCGCGCCCGCTCAACCGGCTGTCCAGATATTCCGTAAAGCCAGCCTGCACTTCCTTGCAGCCGTTCATCGCGCCTCCTCTCTCAGGGACATTTCCATCTCTGCCAGCGCTGTGTGCCGCGAACCCGGCGCCGGGGTCGCGCAGCGGGGGGGCAACAGGTCCTGGTTGCTGGGGTGGGGCCTGGACGCTGTCAGCAGCACCCTCAAATAGGCGCGCCCGCGCACCAGCCGCGACTTCACCGTTCCCAGGTTCACGCCCTGTATAGCCGCCACTTCCTCGTACACAAATCCCTCGATGTCGCGCAGGATGAGCGTGGTGCGGAAAGGCTCGGGCACCTGGCGCAACGCCAGCTCCACACGCGCCCGGTTCTCCTCGTGCAGGGCCAGTTCGTAGGGCGACTCCGCCGGGTCCACTAGCATGTCTTTCAGCAGCACCGGCCTGCCGCTTTCTCCCTCCGCCATCTCCTGCTCGATGGGGATCTCCTGCTGTTGATGCCGCGCCCACCAGCGCCGCTGATTCGACGCTTCGCGCAACGCGATTCGATACATCCAGGTCCGCAATGAGGATTCGCCGTGAAAACCGCGGATTCCGCGGAAGACCTTGACGAAAACTTCCTGGGTCAGATCGGCGGCGTCGGCGGGGTTGCGCACGGTGCGCGCCAGCAACGAGTAAATTGGCTGATGGTAGCGCGCGATCAGCCAGGCAAACGCCTGCTCGGAACCGGCCTGCAGTTCTTCTATGAGAACCGCTTCATCCGATTGGAGCGCCAGCGCGCCTGCAAGATTGCCCATGGTGAGGTCCGTCTGCAATTCCGTACCCTCCCACGTTACCGCAAATCGGCCACCGTTTGCATGTGCGCGCATCACACGCACCGCCGGGCCCAAGGCCGGAACACAAAATTCGATGCCGCTTGCGGCCATTTCCAGCGGCCGGTTAGCCGCCGGAAAAGCATTGCTGACCCAAGGCGCGAAGGCATGAGCGTACCGCAATCTGGCCCGCGCGCCTACTGTTCTTAGACACCGGCAGCCTGATAAGTGTTCCCGCGCACGCGCGGAAGAGTTTTTGATGTCGCAGGAACCGCTTTTCATACGCCGAGAAACAATACCGGGCAACTCGGCGAATATCATGGACTTGGAGGCCTTGGCCATGTTCACCGCCCACCCCATCGGCTTTATCCATAGCCCCTACCAGGAAACTTCAGCCATTCCTAAGGGCCTTGGCGCCAGGCACGAGGCCGAAGGCGCGATCGAGTTGCTGCTCGAGTACGAGCCGGGGTTGGCCGACATTGAAGGCTTCTCGCACCTCTTCGTGATCTGGGAATTCGACCGCGCCGGCGGATTCGACCTGATCGCGCATCCGCCCACCGATGAAAGCCGGCCTCATGGCGTCTTCGCCACGCGGTCGCCGCGCCGGCCGAATCCGGTTGGCCTGACGGTTGTAGAACTGCTGCGCCGCGAAGGCGCGACGTTACATGTGCGCGGTGTCGATATGCTCGACGGGACGCCGGTTCTCGACATCAAGCCCTATCTGTCCGGCATTCCGGCGGAGAAGCTGCGCCGCGGTTGGCTCGCCGAAGCAGAAGAACGAGGGAATAGGGAGTAGCCAATAGGGAGTAGAAAACACTGGTTCATGGATTGTATTCGTCTACTGAAAAATGCCTGCCGACGCCCTATTCCCTACTGGCTACTCCCTACTCCCTGCCTCTACGGAATTCCCAGCAGCTTCTGCGTCTGCAGGCTCAGCCGCCAGCGCGGGTGATCGAGGCAATAGGCCAACGCCAGCTTCGTGTTCAGTTCGCGAGCGGGCCCATCCATGGGCTGCAGGAAGAAATGCCGGAACTGGAGATCCACGAACTTGTCCGGCTCCGCACCTCGCTGCGGATAAACCAGCTTGAGTTCGTTCCCGCTTCGTTGCTTCAGCGCGGTGCCGGCCTTGGGGCTCACGCAGATCCAATCC
>JBEKXX010000057.1:0-19355 GCA_049511595.1 Occallatibacter sp.
ATCGAAAACGGGTATCCTTGCTTCAACACTTTGGATAACAGGGAATTATCAGATGCTCGACGTCGTGATCTCGACTAGAAACAACGTCCAATCAAAGCGGTTCTCGCTGTTTTACGTAATACGTAGTTTGTTGCTTCAGCGAGAGATGTCCCTCAATATCACGATCGCTGACAACGGCTCTACTGACGAAACAGCTGCACACCTAAGAGAAGCATTCGGCAGCACGATCGGAATCCTTGATACTGGTGCGCAGGTGGGAAACATCGCAGCTTCAAGAAACCGCGCAGCTGCATGCGGTAAGGCACGTCACATTCTCTTTCTCGACGACGACATGATTCTCGACGGAGCGGATGCGTTGCCAAAAGCCCTGGAGGCTGCGTCTACTGTGGACTTTGCATGTGGTGCGCGTCGACTCTGGGCCCCGTGCAACTGGTACGAGCTGATCAGACCGGATGACCCAATCAACAAGGTCCTCTCTACGTTGCGGCATGTGTCTTTAGAACCACTATCCATAAACAGGCTTAGCGGAAAGAACATTCTGGACAATAGAAGCTATATCGCAAACTTCGGAATAATATCTCGACAGGCCTTCTCGCACGTTGGTGGATTCGATGATAGCTACATTGGGTGGGGTTATCAAGATACAGATCTTATGTATCGCCTTTGCCTGGAAAGACACGAATATGCGCTCTTCTCAAATGTGGGCATCGACGTGTTCCATCTCGCACATTTGGTGGATAAGGGAAAAGTTTACCAGGAGAATCGACAGCGATTCCTCGATAAGCAACGCAAAGAGGGCCGGCTCTTTCACACAAATCACTTCTTCGAGATATACGAGAATGACGGCTATTCTCTATTTTCGGAGTTTCCAGACAATATTGTCTGAAGTCGTGCAAGCATGACTCCATCGCGATCGAGCTTGCGAACCGTGTCTTCTGATACTTTTCGGAGCGTAAGAGAAATCGGTTCTTTCCACCAATGTGATCGATGTCTCTCAATCCATTCGATGACCGGCACAATTCCATCGGCAGCATTCTGGCGTGCAATCGCCGTGATAATACTCCGTGCAGTATATGGGTTCTCCTCGACGGAGAGGGCATTTGCAAGATGCCGACCTGCATTTGGGATGGCTTTTTGCCCAATCATATCGGCTACATTCTCGCGGACGGATGGACTCTTGGTTGAGAGCATAGCCAGGAGGGACGAATCGATATCTTTGTCGAAGTTCTCCACTATAAACGTCTCAATCTTGTATCTCACAACATCGATATTCCCCATTCGTGGATTGTGCAAGTACTCCAGTAGCCAATTAATTGCCCGTGTTTTGGCCAAATCCCGTGAAATGAGTTTGAAACACAACTCAGCCGCGAACAGATCAACGTCTCGCTCACGTATTTCGTATTGGCTGACCGTTGTTTCGCGAAGATATGCCGAACATGTTTCCTGGGTGATATCAAATAGTCGCTCCGTGCAGAGAATCTCGAGCCGCAGAAAATCACAAATACGTCTCCATCGACCATTATTCGCATCGCTGACTATAGTGAGCGTTTTGAACATATCGTGTAGACCGTTTTTGGTGATGGAGCCGTTAGATAGAGAATCAGTGGGATGAAGTGCCTGTGCAATCAAGGAGAAAAAGGAGGGAGAGAGTTCGTTGGCGTAGTCGATGAAGCTCTTGACGTCGAAAGCTTGGAAGTGAAGTGGGTATAGGTAGTTGGACGCGAAGTTGATACCCGTCGTCGCTGTGCGACAATGTACGATTCGTCGTTCTAGCTCGATCTGGAACTTCTCCACATTCTCAAGCTTGTAAAGCACGATGGGGAGATGTCTGAGATCAAATGGGACATCATTCAATGACTGTGAAATGAGCATCACGCTTTGTGGGTCTCGCAGCGAGTGCGCGATCCCCGTCTCATAAAACACATTCGGGTTTTTCCCCGTTAGGTCGGCTATTATCACCTCACTCGTCAAGATGCTGTCAAGTATTGTCGAGAAGATTGGATTCTGAGAATATATATCGTCAGCTCTTTCACACCGAATCCCAAGATTCTCACACACATCCTTGATCGCGGCATGCACGGGTCGCATTTCCTTGGCAAAGGGCATAAGGAGAAAGAGGGTACCCTCGTTTATGCAAACCGCACGCGATGCGGCCAGCTTCGGATGAATGCTCATGATAATTCCCTGTTATCCAAACACTTCCACTGCGCCCACAAATCACCCGCAAATTCCGGAATCGCAAGGTTGGGGAACTGGCTGAACCGCATTTTTGAGGGTCGCCCATTCGTCTCCGATCTTGGGCCTCACCCACTCGCATTCAGCGGTTCTGGAGATTGTGTCGAAGCCTTGGACAGCCTGGCCGGACCATTTAGCTCATAACACATTGAATATAAGTGCTTTAGGAGATGTACTACGATGATCTATGAGCCCCTAACGGTTCAAATCGGAAGAGGGCTCCCAAATCTCCCCCAAAGGAGCGACACCGAATGCACCTGAAGCAAGCGCGCGCGGATTTTCTGTCGGGCTATTTCTCCACGCATGACCGCAAGACCAAAACAAGGGCTGCGTACAGTTCCGACCTCTCTCAATTCCAAACCTTCGCCGGAGAGAAACTCGGCTTGAAATCTCTGAACGAAGAAGTTGTTGAGGGTTGGGCCGCTCATCTCCGAACTCAGAACTATGCTCCGGCATCGATTAAGCGGAAGATCGTCGCGCTAAAAGTCTTCTGTTCGTATTGGGTACGCAGAGGCCTTTTGGTGGAATCGCCGTTTTGGCGGGTGAAGGTCAGTTTCGGCAGGATCGAGCAGCTTCCGCGTACCCTGTCTGAGAGTGAAGTCCGAGCGGTCCTTGAGCAATCACAGAAGAACTACCACAAGGCTGCGACAGCCACCAGAATTCACGATGAAAGGCCAGTTTCCCGCTCGACGTATCGCCAGCTTCGAAATGCTGCCCTGGTCGACTTTTTATTCGCTACTGGTGTTCGGATCGGCGAGGTGTCTTCGCTGAATCTCGACGATTATTTCATTAAGGAATCGATGTTTCGAGTACACGGCAAGGGCGGCAGGGATCGACTGGCGTTTGCCGTCGACGAAAGAACATTGCAAATTCAGCGTCACCACTTCTCAATCAGGACGCGTATTGAGGCCAAAGCCAACGCACTGTTTCTGAATGCAGCAGGGGGCAGGCTATCCACTCAAGGAATCGCCAACGTGATCGACCGCGTGTGTCGTGAGGCCGGTATCAAGCGGCACATAACCGCCCACATGTTCCGCCACACTGTGGCAACTCTGCTTCTGAGGAACGGAGCCGACTTACGAGTCGTTCAGGAGTTCCTTGGGCACAGCTCGATTGCCACGACCCAAAGGTACACTCACGTCACAAAGGAGCATATGATCGGGGCACTTCAGAAGCACCATCCCTCATTCGGGCTTCGCGACCCCATTTCATGGGAGTTCTAGAACAGCTAATCCGCCTGAGCATCGGCCACATCCGCATGGTGCTCTGGGAAGTCAAGGGCGTTTGTACGCGGATTCTCCGTAAGCCTATGAAAACACTCGCAAGAAACTCTACACCAACTTTGCCGATCATTTCGCCCTTTTTCTTCATAATCAACCTAATAAGCAGTCACCCAGACAATCCGTGCGCCTGCGTCAATCCTTGTGCGAAACATCATCACCGGACGCCTCGAAATGTCCGAAAAACGCGGGTAACTCGCATGAATTGGCGTATTTACGAGATGCTGCTCTTTGGAATCAGATATTTACGGATATATCCGTCCCGTAAACCCTTTGTTATCAAATATGGAGATATGGAATACGGGAGGAGGGGGCGGGGGAGAACAAAGGAGAAAGCGATGGCCTCGGATCGCCGGGGCCCCCAGCGGCCGGGCCCCAAGAAGCGGTCGCTTGCTTCCTGGGTGGAGAGACCGGCCATCGTCGCATGGGTGGCGCTTGCCCACTCGCTTATCTCCTGCGCTAACCTTGTCCTCGGAGGATCTCCGATGCGCGCAGCCGTCTTCGACTCCACGTCTTCTGGCTCGGGCGCCTGGCTTTCCGTCGAAGAGATCCCGCGCCCGCAGCTGCGGAGTGGCGAAGTGCTGCTCAAAGTTCTAGCCTGCGGCGTTTGCCGCACCGATCTCCACATTGTCGAGCGCGATCTGCTGCCTCTCCACGGGCGTATCGTCCCGGGCCATCAAATCGTCGGCGAAGTTGTCGAAGGAGCAACCGCAGCTCTGCCCGCGGGCACGCGCGTGGGCGTCTCGTGGATCGGGGGCGTGGACGGCGACTGCTGGTTCTGCCGCCACGGCATGGAGAACCTCTGCGACCACCCCGTCTTTACCGGCTACTCAGTCAATGGAGGCTATGCGGAGTTCGCTGCGGTGCGCGCCGATTTCGCCAATCCGTTGCCCGCGGGCCTCGATCCCATCGCAGCCGCCCCGCTGCTCTGCGCCGGCGTCATCGGTTTCCGCAGCCTGCGCGTGGCGGGCGTCGAGCGTGGAGAGCGCGTGGGCCTCTACGGTTTCGGCAGCTCCGCCTCGCTGGCTATCCGCGTCCTGCGCTCCTGGGGTTGCGAGGTCTACGTGGTCACGCGCGGCGAGCAGCACCGCAAGGCCGCCGAATCGCTCGGCGCCAGGTGGGTTGGCGACGAGGACGCCAGGCCGCCCGTCGAGCTTGACCGCGCCATCACCTTTGCGCCCTCGGGCAAGGTCGTCGTTAGCGCGCTCGCCGCCCTGCGCAAGGGCGGAGTCGTCGCCATCAACGCCATTCACCTCGACCGGATGCCCGCCTTCGACTACGACCGCCTGCTGTGGGGCGAGCGCCAGTTGCGCAGCGTGGCCAACATGACGCGCCAGGACGCGCGCGACTTCCTCACCATGGCGCACGATCTCAACCTACGACCCGCCGTCCAAACCTTCCCGCTCGACGACGCCAACCGCGCGCTTGAGGCTGTCAAGCGCGAAACGGGCGAGGGCTCCGCCGTAATCGTCCTCGAGTGAAGCCGCGGAGGAATTTCGCGGTAGAGGCAAGAAACAACGGGGCGAACCGCCTTATCGCGGCAGCGTGCGCGGCGGCTTGCGCGTCAGGTGCCAGATGGCGAGCGCAAGAGCAAGAGCGCCGAGCCCAAAGGCCAGCGCGGCCATCTCGCCGCGATGAATCCGACAGCCCTTCCAGACGGCCAGGGCAGCGGCCAGCAGCATCACAAAGCCTCGAAACCGGTTCATTCCTGCACCTTTCTCTGCGATTCGTCTCCGCGCCGCCAGTCCCATTCATCCTAACCCTTACCGATGCCGGATTGACCCCCTGTCGAGGGAGTGCCTATGGTGGGTAGTTGATGCCAAGCCAGGGAAAGGATCTCTCCATGCCCGATTCTGTAGCAACCGCGCCTGCCGCGCCGCTAAAAAAGACGGCGCTGAATGTGACGCACAGGGCCTTGAAAGCAAAGATGGTCGACTTTGGCGGATGGGACATGCCGGTCGAGTATCCGGGGCCGGGCGGAGGGCTGATCGCCGAGCACCTGGCGGTGCGCACCGGCGTGGGCCTGTTCGACGTGAGCCACATGGGCGAGATCCAGTTTCGCGGGCCGGAAGCGCTGGCCGCGGTGCAGCACATCACCATGAACGACGCGGCGCGGCTCCAGGATGGGCAGGCGCACTACTCGGCGCTGCTCACGCCGCAGGGAACGTTCTTGGACGACATCCTGGTGCACCGGCTGGGCGCGAACGATTACCTGCTGGTGGTGAACGCGGGCACCAAGGATAAGGACTTTGCCTGGATTCGCCAGCAGGTGGGCGGGTGGCCGGGGATTCACGTGAACGACTACTCCAGCTACTACTCGCAACTGGCGCTGCAGGGGCCACGCGCGCTGGAGACGCTGAGCAAACTGACCAAGGTGGACCTGGCGGCGATCAGGAATTATTGGTTTGTATGGGGAACCGTGGCCGGCATTCCCAATACGCTCATTGCTCGTACTGGCTACTCGGGCGAGGACGGGTTCGAGGTCTATATTCCGTCGGACGAGGCGACCACGGTGAAGATGTGGAATGCGCTGATGGAGGCGGGCGCGGAGTTCGGCATACGGCCTTGCGGGCTAGGCGCGCGCAACACGCTGCGGCTCGAGGCCGGGATGAGCCTCTACGGGCACGAGATCTCGGAGGAGATCGACGTGTTCGAGGCCGGGCTGACGCGCTGGCTGAAGCTCGACAAGGGCTCTTTTATTGGACGGGACGCTTTGATGGCGGCGCAGGCAGCGGGAGGGCCGAAGCGCAGGATTGTGGGGCTTGAGATGGTGGAGCGGGGCATCGCGCGGGATGGGTACCAAGTGCTTTCGCTGGACGGCGAGCCGATCGGGCAGGTGACGTCCGGGAGCCCCGCGCCATTTTTGAAGACCAATATTGCGATGGCGCTGGTGCCCGCATCCGTGGCCGACGGCGGAGCCGATGCGATCGTCGAGTGCCGCGCGAATCGGGTGCGGGCAAAGCAGGTTCCGCTGCCGTTCTACAAGCGGACGAAGAAGTAGCGCGCACGCGCCCAAATCCCTCCACCGATAGGTCACAAAAACCGGAGCGTGGCGCTACTTGAAAAATCGTCGCATCGGGAACTCGCGGAAAACTGCACCTGCAGGTGGAGCGATCGGCGGAATTTATGACTCGCAGGTCGTCGAAATGCAGTGAAATCGTCGAATCGCCGGTTCGCGGCGCAGTTTTTCCCGGGGTAAAGGTGGAGTTTTGGCGCCTGCGCGGGCCCAGGCGGATTGTTTTTGGCGCCGATAGGCTAGCGATCGAATTGCGGTTGACGAGCGCGGAGGCCTATCGCAGCGCGTGGCCGCTATGCTGTAGCCGCCCCGCGCGTCACACCTGCATCACTTCGGCTTCCTTTTTCTGCGAGAGCTCTTCCATGCGGTGGATTTCGGCGTCGGTCATCTTCTGTACTTCGTCGAAAGCGCGCTTCTCGTCGTCTTCGCTGATCTTTTTATCTTTGGTGAGCTTCTTGAGGGCTTCGTTGCCGTCGCGGCGGACGTTGCGGACGGCGGTGCGGTGCTCTTCGAGAACCTTGTTGAGGTGCTTGCAGACCTCGCGGCGGCGCTCCTCGGTCATGGGCGGCACGGGAACGCGGATGACCTTGCCATCGGAGATGGGATTGAAGCCGAGGTCGGCGATCTGTATGGCTTTTTCCACTTCTCTCAGGATGGTCGGGTCCCACGGCGAGATGACGATGAGCTGCGGCTCGGGGGCCGAGAGCTGCGCGAGCTGGTGGATGGGCGTAAGCGTGCCGTAGTAGTCGACTTTGACCTGGTCGAGCATGTGTACGCTGGCGCGGCCGGTGCGGGTGGAAGCCAGATTGGCCTGGAAATCGGCGACGGCGTGGTCCATGCGGCGTTTGAGGTCGCCATAGAGGTCTTTGAGCGCCGGATGACCGGCCATGAAAGATGACATTGGGAATCGTCCTCGCTACGAAGGTCTGGGCAAAAGCGTCAACGACTTATTCTACAAAACTCAGCGGGGAGCAACCGGCTAGGCTGGTGGGTACAGCTTGCGGGAAAGCTCAGGGTGAGGCCGGGAGGGTTGATGTTTGCATGACAATCCAGTACAATCCATTACAGGGAGGATCGCTATGCCCGCCACCCGCCGCCGTTCCCGCGTGTTCACGATCTCCATGCCGCCTGAGATGGCCAAAACGGCCAGGACGATGGCCAAGCGCCAGAATCGCACCATGAGCGAGCTCATGCGCGAAGCGTTCCGCGCCTACGAAAAGGACGAGATCAGCCGTTTCTTCGACGAGATGGGTGAATACGCCAAGACGAGAAACCCGCGCGGATACACTGAGGAAGACATTCCGCGCCTCATCAAAGAGGTTCGCGCCGAGATGCGAGCCGAACGCGAATCTGCTGAACGCAAGCGGGCCTGAATGATCGTCGTCTTCGATACGAGCGTATGGATTTCCGCGATGCACTTTGAGAGGCGCAAGGGAAAACCGGTCCTCTCGCTTGAGCACGCCCGAAATCACGACACGATCGCGATCTGCAGCGAAATCGCGGAGGAGATCTTCAGGGTTCTTGCGGGGAAGTTCGGATGGGCGCCATCCGCCGTGCGATACCGGCTCAGCTACCTGCTTGCGCGGTCGGAAGAAGTCAAAATCTCCGGCACATTGCACGTCTGCCGCGACCCGAACGATGACATGGTGATCGAGTGCGCCGTGCAGGCGGGTGCGCAGGCGATCGTAGCGAGCGACAAAGACCTGCTCACGCTCGGTTCTTACAAGGGAATCAGGATCATGACTCCGGCCGAGTATCTTGCACTGAAGAGGTGATTCCCCGTCATGCAAGGACCGCCAAGCCGGTCGCCGCCGCTTGCTGGTGCGCGTGGTAGCTGGAGCGGACGAGGGGGCCGGATTCGACGTGGCGGAAGCCCATACGGAGGGCTTCGGCCTTGAGCTCGGCGAATTCGCGGGGGGTGTAGAGGCGCGCCATGGGCAGATGATCGCGCGAGGGGCGCAGGTACTGGCCGATGGTGAGGATGTCGCAGCCCACTGCGGCGAGATCGCGGAAGACGTCGAGCAATTCATGGGTTTCTTCGCCGAGGCCGACCATGACGCCGGACTTGGTGAGTCCGGCGGGCCGCAGCTCTTTGGCGTAGCGCAGCAATTCGAGAGACCGCTCGTAGCGCGCGCCGGAGCGGACCACGCGATAGAGGCGGGGAACCGTCTCCGTGTTGTGATTGAGGACGTCAGGGCGTGCCTCGACGACGATGCCGATGGCTTGCTGGTCGCCCTGGAAGTCGGGGATGAGGACCTCGACGCGGCAGCCGGGGGCCTGGCAGCGAATTTCGCCGATGACAAGGGCGAAGGCGCGCGCGCCGCCGAGGTTGTCGTCGTCGCGGTTGACGCTGGTGATGACGGCGTGTTCGAGGCCGAGGGCGGCGATGGCCAGGGCCACGCGGCGGGGCTCGTCGAAATCGATGGGCTGAGGGCGGCCCTTGGGCACGGCGCAGAAGCCGCAGCGGCGCGTACACAGGTTGCCGAGCATCATGAAGGTGGCGGTTTTATGGTGCCAGCACTCGCCGATGTTGGGGCACTGCGCGCTTTCGCAGACGGTGTGGAGCGAGAGCGAGCGGGCCAGGCGCTTGAGATCGTGGTAGTTCTCGCCCACGGGGGCGCGGGCCTTGAGCCACGGGGGCTTGGGCGCGGGGGCGCGGCGCGCGGGCTCGATCTGGATGAGATCGCTCACGCTTTTATTGTAGCGGCGGAGAGAGTGACCGATTCTCCAGAAGGCTGCCGCTCACTGGGGTTCGCTTCCACTTTGCGGTCGTGAAGCCCTATTCACCGTTAGGGGAAATGCGTCAGCGCAACTTTTCGCGCAGCTCCGTGCGCATGAGATAGAGGAAAATGACTAAATTGAGCAGTCCCTGGACCACCGAGGAGGAGTTGTGCTGGGTTGTGTAGTTCCAGAGGAACAAGCCCGCCAGGAGCGCGACGGCGGCAAGCGAGAGGGCCCACGCCCAGCGAAACAGCAGCGGCAAGCCCAGCGCGCCGGCGATAAAGAAGACGGAAAGGAGAAGATAAACCGGCCCGAAACGGTGATTGACTACGCTCACGATGGAAATTAAGGCGAGCAACAGCATGTAGGCGCTGATCGCCACGAGGCCTGGGAACTGGAGCAGCCGAGGCCGCTGCGCTTTTCGCGGTGCGCGCTGAGGAAGCTTGGCGGGAGGGGGAGCCTGCGTCTTGATATCGGCGTTCATAGCGTGTGCAAGTAGGCCAGCAGGTCGTTGAGCTGCTCGCCGGTGAGCGGTGTGGAGGGCATCATCTGGCGGCCATTGAGAATGACATCGGAGAGGCGTTCGTCAGTGGGCGGCGCGCCGGAAGGCATGGCCTTGAGCTTGGTGAGCGCCTGCAGGCCGGGCCCGTGCAGGGACCTGGTCGAAGTGGGATAGTGGCAGCGGGCGCATTTGGCCTGATAAACCGCCGCGCCGCGCGCCTCCTGCGGCGTCCACTCGGAGGAGGGCTTGGACGGCGGCAGCGAGCGGCAGCCGGCGAAACCGAACCCGAGTGTGGAAAGTACGGAAGACATAAGAAAAAACCGAACGCGCATTTGCATCCATGATACAGCGGCTTACGCGGCGTGCAGCATTTGCATTTGGAAGCTGTTCGCGTTTTTGCCGAGGCTGGAGAGCGAAAATGCCACCGGCAGCATGAAAGACCGCGCGGCGCCGGCCACGATGGAAGCGGCGGAGGCGGATGGGCGGAAGAGTCTGGGTCCGCACGCGAGCGTTGTGACCGTGCCTTGCGATAGGGGGATGAAGCCGATGCGAACGTATGGGGCCGCGCTCGACAGGCCGGCGGCAGATCTGTAGCGGTTACTCCGCCGCGGCGATGGCTTCGGCGATGCGGTCGATGGCCTGCTCCTCTGCGCCGCTGCCGGGATAGCGGCCGTTGACGAGGATGGAGAATGCGAGGGTGCGGCCGCTCGCCGCCACCAGATAGCCGGAGAGCGCGTTCACCTCGTTCAACGTGCCGGTTTTGGCCCACATCCTGCCTTTGAGCGGGGAATCCCTGAAGCGATTGTCGAGCGTGCCATCGACGCCTGCGACGGGCAGGGTTTCGCGCCAGGCCGCGCCCCAAGGCTGCCGCGACGCGTAGGACAAGAGGCCGGTGAAGGCGCGGGGAGAGATTTTGTCAGCGGGACTCATGCCCGAGCCGTCGTAGAGGAAGAAGTCTTCGTCGCCGACGCCGGCATCGGCGAGGAACTGGCGTACCACGCGCGCGCCCTGCTCGAAGCTGCCGTCGGTCCCGTAAAACTTGCCGAGCAGGCGCAGGAGCAGTTCGGCGTGGAGGTTCTGGCTGGTCTTGTTCATGACGGCGATGTCTTCGGCGATGGGCACGGAGCGGTGCGCGCCGAGAACGCGGCGGTCCTCAACCGGAGCGGCGACGGTGGAGGGCGCAATGGGCACGAGCTTGAGCGGCTGCTCGCGCTCTTGGGCGAAATCGCCCGTGCCGGCCGGGTCCTTGTGGCGCGACTCGGCGCTACCGGTGACTTTGATGCCGCGCAGCAGGAGGGCCTGCTTGAATGCCGCGGCGGTGAACTGGGCCGGATCCTCGACGGCCAGCGAAACATGAAGGCCGCCGGCGGGCGCGGCGCCCCAGGCGCGGACCATCATGGAGCCGGGACGGCGCTCGAGGCCAGGGTGGGCCTCCTGGCCGGGCTGGACGGGCGTCATGCGATTGTCGAGAGCGTAGTAGTCCACGTCCGGCGTCCATTGGGCTTCGGTTGCTCCGGGCGTGGAGGCGTCGGCGGCGATGGAAAGCTCGTCGGCGTTGTCGTTGAAGATGAGCGCGGAGACGGGCGCGCCGTAGCTCCATTGCAGATCGTCCCAGGCCCAGCCTTGCGCGTAGGGCTCGTTGAGAAAGAATGTGTCGTCGCCGATCACGGCGCCATCGACCGTGCGCACGCCAGTTTCTTCCACCTGCTGGGCGAGCAGATCGAGGACGGCCATGGCGGTTTTCGGGGCAGAGGTGGGAGCTTCGTTAGGCTGGGCTTCGGAACCTGGCTGAGGAGTGGCGGGCGCGGCGCCGGGTTCGGCGTAGGGATAATGGCGGGCGCTTAGGGTGGGATCGCCCACGCCGAGGAGGGTCAGGTCGCCGTGCAGCGTGCCGGCGGCGTCGATTTCGCCATCCGCGACCACGAAGGTGGTCCATGTGAGGGTGTCAACGGGCAGCAACGCGTAAGCCGCGGCGGTGGTGGTGAGCTTGGCGTCGGAGGCGGGCGTAAACAGGCGAGCGTCGTTGAGACCGTAGAGCGATTCGCCGTCGAGGGTGACGACGCTGATGCCGAAACCGGCGTGGCTGAGGGCGGGATCGGCGAGAATGGCCTGGATGCGGGCGTCGAGCGGGCCGGTCGAGGGCACGGGGTGCACGGCGGGATGCGGGTTGTGGCGGGCCTGTGCCGGGGCTTGAGCCTGCAACGCGGAAATGCCGAGCAGGAGGCCGCAGAACGCTGCTGTAAGGATGCGCCTGAAAGTACGCATGCCCGGAGTGTAGCAGGAGGCCGAGCGGGGCGGCGTACCATCGGGGATGAATGCGAATGAGACACACGGCAAACTGGCGGCTGCGGACGCGGACGCTTGAACTGGGACGGCGCACGCTGGTCATGGGCATCGTGAACGTCACGCCGGACTCGTTCAGCGACGGCGGGCGGTTTTTGGATCGGGACGCCGCGGTGGCGCACGCGCTGAAGCTGATGGAGGAGGGCGCGGACATTCTGGATGTGGGCGCGGAGAGCACGCGGCCGGGTTCGCGCGCGGGCGGCGCGACGCCCATGGTGAGCACGGAGGAAGAAAAGGCGCGGCTGCTGCCGGTGCTGAAAGGAATCCTCAAGGCGCGGCCTGATGCGATTCTCTCTGTTGACACGTATAAGGCGGAGACGGCGCGCGCGGCGCTCAAGGCGGGCGCGGAGATTGTGAACGACGTGAGCGGATTCGCGTGGGACTTGGGCGTAGCGGCGGTGTGTGTGGAGTTTGGCGCGGGCGTGGTGCTGGCGCACATGCGCGGGCGGCCGGAGGAGTGGTGCGGGCAGCCGCAGCTTGCCGCCGATGCGCTGCTCAAGATGGTGCGCGAGGGGCTGGCGGCGAGTGCGGACGCCGCGCGGCGCGCGGGAATTGCGGACGAAGCGATCGTTCTCGACCCCGGCTACGGGTTCGGCAAGCGCTTCGACGAGAACTACGCGCTGCTGGCCCGGCAGAGCGAGCTGCTTGCGCTGGGACGGCCGCTGCTGGCGGGGCTGAGCCGCAAATCGTTCCTGGGGCACACGCTGGCTCCGCTCTATGACGAAAGCGAAGCGCCGGCTGCCGCGCGCGAACATGCGAGCCTGGCCGCGCTGACGACGGCGATTCTCCATGGCGCGTCGATGGTGCGCGTGCACGCGGTGCGGCCGGCGGTGGAAGCGGCGCGGATTGCGGATGCGATTCTCGCGGCGTGACGATTGTCCGATCCCACCCTAACCGAGCGTCGCTTCCGCAACGCTCCGTTAGGATGGGGCACCCCCGTTTGCGTAGGAGCCTTCACCCTCGATTGTCCGATCCCACCCTAACCGAGCGTCGCTTCCGCAACGCTCCGTTAGGATGGGGCACCCCATCTGTGGTTTTGAGGAGACTTGCACACGGATGCCGGCTTTCAACCGCGGCTCTGGACGGCGTAGCCCGGCGAAGGCGCGCTCACGCAGCGGCGACGGCGCGATGCGTTTGAGCGAAGTTCACCAGGGCGCGCACGTTTTCGTGCGCCGTGTCGCGAACGACTTCGCAGCCGGCGGCCACGATCCAGCGAGGACCAGCCTGCGCGAGGCACCTTTCCAGCTCCTGCGCGATGGAAGCCGGCGTGCCGCCGCGGAGCTCCTTTACCGGATTGAGGTTGCCGGCCAGCGTTTGTTGCGGACCCATGGCGGCGCGCGCTTCACTCAGGGCAACGGGATAATCGATGTCGACCATCTCGCAGCCCAGCGCGCCCATTTCCTGCAAAGTGCGGTGGGGGTTGCCGCAGATGTGCAGGCGCACTTTTCCTCCCTGTGCGTGGATGGCGTCAATCAGCTTCTTCTCCCATGGCCAGACAAACTCCTTGTAAATGCGCGGCCCCACCAGGGACGCAGCTGCATCGCCGATGCCGATGATGCCGGCCCCAGCCTCGGTCTGCAACTGCGCAAATTTCGCGGCGCGATCCACGTTGAACGCGAAGAGGGCGTGCACGAACTCCGGATCGTCAGTGAAGTCGGTCATCAGCCGGCCAATGCCGCGCAGGTCCGCGGCTTCCGCGCAAGGGCCTTCCACCCAGCCTTCCACCAGAAGTTCGCCGCCCACGCGCCGGCGCAGCAGTTCGACGCCGCGAATACGATCTTCCATGCGCCCGCCCGGAACCGGGTCATTCACCTGGATGCGCCCCAGCACCGATTTGTCGGCGAGCAGCGCCTGGGCTTCGACGATGGCCGGAGGCTGATCGTCGTACCACTGGACCGTCGCGCCCGCGTCGGCAGCCTCGCGGGCCGGGTCAGAGATGGCCGAAACATAATCGAACCCAAAAGTCTCCGCCGTCTTGACCTGCGCGTCAGCCAGGATGCGGAAATCGCGCACGTACTGGCCGTACTTCACGCCCAGAATGTCCGCGGCAAACATCATGGTGATGGGCATCGCCGCCAGACGATCGGCGGGCTGCCCTTGAAGAACAGCGAGAATCCGTTCCCGGCCAGTCATAGGGGGCACGCTCTTTCCGCGGGAGGCACCGCATTCGAAACCATATAGACGAAATGAATACGGCTGTAGTATGCCACAACAGGCGGCCTGGCCGGGCGCTTTCGCGCCTGCGGCGGGCGTAGTAGAGCGAATGGAACATCAGAGGTTGAATTAGAATGAGCTTCACGGCGCGGCGCCCAGGAAGACGCGCGAACGCCAGCCTATGAGAACCCGCTTCGCCTTCGGCAAAAACGGCATTGAGGTTACGGTTCCCGACGAGATCCGCTGCGAGGTGGTGCGCAGCCGCGCGGCGCGGGCGCTGGATGATGCGGCCGGCGCGCTGGGTGCGGCGCTGGACGGGCCGATCAGCTGCGAGCCGCTGGTCCGGCTGGCAGCGGGCAAGCGCACGGCGGCGATCGCGGTGTGCGACATCACGCGGCCCGCGCCCAATCGCCTGACGCTGCCGCCCTTGCTGAAGCGGCTGGATGAAGCCGGCATTCCCGTGGAGGGCATATCGATTCTGATCGCCACCGGACTGCACCGCGCGGCCGCCAGGGAAGAGCTCGACGCGATTCTGGGGCCGGAGATCGCGGCGAAGTACCGCGTAGCGAGCCACGACGCGCGCGACTTTGCCGCGCATCGCGCGCTGGGCGTAACGCGGCGCGAGACTCCGGTGTATATCGACGAGCGCTTTGTGGCGGCGGACCTGCACATCACGCTGGGCCTTGTGGAACCGCACCTGATGCTGGGCTTCAGCGGCGGGCGCAAGATGATTGCGCCGGGGCTGGCGTCGCAGGAGACGATCAAGGCGGTACACGCGCCGCGCTTCGTCCGCGAGCCGCTGGCTACCGAGGGGTCGATCGATCGCAATCCGGTGCACGACGAACTGGTGAAGATTGCCGCCATGGCGCGGCACGACTTTATTCTCGACGTGACGCTGACGCGGGAGCGGAAGATATCGGGCGTCTTTGCCGGGCATCCCTTGGAGGCTCATGCGGCGGCCGTGGAGTTCTACGAGCGCACGTCGCTCACATGGCTCGACGAGCCGGCCGATGCGGCGATCGCATGCGCGGCCGGCTATCCGCTGGACCTGACGTTTTACCAGTGCCTGAAGGGACTGAGCGCGGCACAGCACATCGTGAAGCCGGGAGGCAGGATCCTGCTGCTGGGCGAGTGCGCGGAGGGGGCCGGTTCGGCCGAGTATGCGCGGCAACTGAAGGCTTACCCCGGCCACGCGCGGTTCCTCGAATCGGTTCGCAATGCCGAGGTGAAGATCGACCAGTGGCAACTGGAGCAGATTGCGCTGTTGGGACTCAGGTACGAGCTGCAGTTTTACACGCCGGGAGTGGCGAAGGATGGACTGGGCAGCCTGGGCGCGATGGCGTTTGGCAATCTGGACGAAGCGGTCGCGGCGCTGGTGGAGGGGCTGGCTCCCGGCGCGCGCGTGGCGCTGCTGCCGGATGGCCCGTATACCTATGCGCGAGCCATGCCGCTCCTAGCCGAAGTACCTGCGGAGCTACGGTGAATTGCTCTTGTTTATAAGCGATTCGATAAATACGCGGAGGCCAATCGGCCTCTGTCAGAGCCGGTCTCCAAACTCCTTCATTCCAACCGCCAGTGAGGCGTCAAGCCACCTCGAAAACCCAGATTCAATATCGCAGACATTGGTTAGATGGGTAAACGCGAAGGGCTCGATAGAGCAAGGAACGAATACCCCTCCGGATGATTCCCCCTCCTCCGGATCATCGTTAAACTGCAGCTTCGCGAAGGCCGTTGCTTCCATAATCCCATTCAAGATCATTCCAACGTGGTGAAACGAGACGACGAACTTCAATCGATTTCCACTCTGTCTGAGCGCCCCCTGAGTGAAATAGTGGTTCTGGTCAAAGTTTGCAAATTGCTGGGCCGCTTGAGCTGTTTGAATAACATCGTTTCGGTACCAATGGGATTTCTCGTTTTCAGGACCGCCGTCTGTGACCGAAGAGATCGAATTGCTCCTCGGAGACGCCCTTCGAAGCTCAGCCTTAAGATCTTCCAACTTGCCTTCTAAAAAGTTATGAGCGATTTGGCGCAACGCTATGGCTTTATCGTTTACTCGCAGTAATTCAGCGTCTCGACTCTGCCTTCTTCTGTTGAATTTATCAGCAAGGCTTACTATAACCGCATCTGTGAGCGACTGTTGATAGGAAACTTCCGCTTCCTGATTCACACTGAGTGCTTGAAGAATTGCGTTTCTCTCTAGTCGCGCGAAAATCCTAACCAAGTCAGAAAGATCGCCCGCGTCCGCCTTTTCCAGCGCAGCGATATATTCCGAACGAATATCTCGGTCAATCACGATCGGAAGCAAATCCCGCTGCACCAGAACCATCGTCACAATTACGCGCGCCAATCTACCGTTGCCATCCTGGTATGGATGAATCTGCGTAAACCTGTGATGCAGCCAAGCCGCAGTCAAAACAGGGTTTATCTCGCGGTACGATTTATACAATTCCAAGACCCGATCAATTTCGGAATCAACATGGATAGGTGGACAATACTCATGTATGCTCCCGTCAGGCCTGCGCGGGTTGTTGGGATGCTCCTTAAACTTCCCGCGCAAAAGAGGAATATCGAGACGGCGGTCAAACTGGTCGATTGCGGTTGTAGTCTCTTGATGACGTGTAAGGATTGCGTGAAGCTCGTGCAGGACACTCTTGGAGAGTTCACGACTCTGCCCAACTACATCCATCACCAACTGGATTGCAGCCTCCTGATCCCGCAGATACTCCATCAAGGTGGCTGGCGGAATATTGGTATCTGAATGCGATATCAGATTCTCGGCAAATCCCTTCTGTACAAGGGCTTCTGTTGTCCCACGGTCAAGGTCGTATAGCCTCTCTAGGATTCCGGTTTCAATGCTTAGCCGTCGTATGAGCTTGCGCGTGAACTCGCCAACTTGATTGTTCCCAAGCGCTTCGAGACGATCTTTGGCGGCCCTCCATGACTCGTAGAGGGATTCGTTGCCTGCAAGATCGATTGAAAAGTCATGCTCTAATAGCGGCTCGATGGAGTGCCATTTATAGTCGGGCATTCAATTGCTCCTTTGAAGCATCCAAGACTGGGACTAACTGCTATTGTCACATTCTTTCCGCAAATGACGCCGAGATGCCGGGAATGTGCCGAGGTTGAATCGGAGACAGAACCCGGAACCGTCCCGGAAGCACCCCGGTTTAGAATCGAAGTGGTTGCGGGGAAGTGGACCGCATCCAAATCCGCACCCGCGCAGCGGCCCGAACAACTTGCTGCGGCGGGTGAACGTGTGGAATCGGGACGGCAATGCGAGCGAAGACGGCTGTGGTGCTGGGCGCCCAGTGGGGCGACGAGGGCAAGGGAAAGATCGTAGACGTGCTGAGCGAGCGGTTTTCCGCGGTGGCGCGCTACGCCGGCGGACATAATGCCGGGCACACGGTCGTCATCGGGAAGCACAAATTTGTTTTGCAGCTGATTCCGTGCGGCGTACTGCGGCCGGGATGCATAGGCGTCATCGGCAACGGCGTGGTGCTCGATCCGATTGCGTTCTTGAGCGAGGTTGGCCGGATTCGGGAGCTGGGCGTCAACGTGGACGGCAATCTCTTCGTCTCCAACCGCGCGCAGGTGATTCTGCCTTACCACCGCATGATCGAGCTGGCGGCGGAGTGCGCGCCGGGCCGGCAGAAGATCGGCACTACCAGCAAAGGCATCGGACCGGCCTACGAGGACAAGATGGCGCGCAGCGGGCTGCGCGTGGTGGATCTGCTGCATCCGGCGCTGCTGAGGGCGCACATTGAGGCGGCCTGCGCGGAGAAGAACGCGATCGCTCATGCTCTGTTCGGCACCGACCCGCTGGACCCGGCCAGGATGTACGACGAGTACGCGGCGGCGGCGGAGCAGGTGCGGCCTTTCGTCGCGGATACGGGCCGGCTGCTGAACGGCATCCTGGCCCAGGGCGGCAGCATAATGTTCGAGGGCGCGCAGGGAACGATGCTGGACATCGACCACGGGACGTACCCGTTTGTGACTTCCTCTCCGGCGACTGCGGGAGGAGCGGCGACGGGAACCGGCGTGGGGCCGACGGCCATCGGGACGGTGATCGCCGTGACCAAGGCGTATGTGACGCGAGTGGGCGGCGGGCCGTTCCCCACGGAAATTCATGACGCCGCGGGCGATTTTCTGCGCGAGCGCGGCCACGAGTACGGGGCCGTGACCGGGCGGCCGCGGCGCTGCGGCTGGCTCGACATTCCGCTGTTGCGCTACTCGAACCAGGTGAACGGCGCGGAGTGGCTGGTGGTGACCAAGCTGGACGTTCTGGACGAGCTGGCCGAGATTCCCGTCTGCACTGGATACGAGATCGAGGGCAAGGTCACCGATGAGATTCCCGCCGACGTGCACGGGTTGGAGGCGATCAGGCCCCGCTACACCACGCTGAAGGGCTGGCGCCAGCCGACCGAGGTCATCACCGAGTACAGCAAACTGCCCAAGGAGGCGCGCGAATACCTGGCCTTCCAGGAGCGCGAGAGCGGGGCGCGGATCGGCATGATCTCCACGGGGCCCGACCGCGGGCAGACGATTGTGTTACCGGAGTTTGCCGAGGCGCTGGAGCGGGTGACCTCCTAAGGCATTGGGCAGTCTTTATGAGATTTCCATTTGACCGGCGCACCGTTTCGGGAATACCGTGTACGCGTATGCCGGGTTCTTCGGTCGAGCGATGGATCCCCGATGGCTGGCGTCGGCTGAATGCCGCACGGACAATCGCCATAGCTCTTGCATTGGCGGCCCTTCCCTTCCCCGTTTCCGCCGCAATGGCCATGGCGCAAAAGCACGAGATCCGCCACGAGATCGATCAGCTTGAGGATGCGTGGCGCGTAGCCATGCTGACTTCCAACTTCAAAGCCATGGATTCCCTGCTGGCCGACGATTACATGGCAATCACCGCTTCGGGCACGCTGCAATCGCGGGAGGAGGCGCTGGAAAGCCTGCGCTCCGGCCTGATCCATTTCACGGTCCTCAACATCTCGGACAGGAAGGTGCGCTTTTACGGAACCACGGCGGTGGTCACGTCCCTGGCAAACATCCAGGCCACCACGCCCGACGGGCACTTGAGCGGAAACTACCGTTACACTCGTGTCTA
>JBEKXX010000058.1:0-19135 GCA_049511595.1 Occallatibacter sp.
AATCTCTACGGCCAGGGAGTGGCCCAGCTCCGCGGCTTGGCGGCGGGCGGTGGGAACGCTAATGGCGAGGTCGCCGGCGACCCGCTCCGCGGGTTTTGCGTTTTGGAGGGGCGTGGCGGGGAAAGAGAGCACGTCGGTGGGCTTGTCTTTGCCGCGAAAACGGCGATTGAGGCGGCGGATTTGCCGGTCGGTGGTGAGCAGCACGGTCACCTGGCCGCGGAGCCGGACTGCGGCCTTGGCTTTCGCGAGAAAGCGGGTGAGGGTGCGCGTGGAGGGCAGGCGGAGATTCCTGAGCGGTCCGGACGCGGCCGTTTGCTCCGCTGCGGCGGATGCCGGCGCGGGGTGAGGCTCCAGTTCTGGGTCGATGAGGATCATCGTGCGCGGGGCCGCGGCTCAGGCAGATGCGCGGCTCCGGATAATTCTCATTCTACGCGGGCAAAGGCCCGGGCCTGAAGGCCAAGCAAATTCGCTCTCTAGCAGGGGCTGAAGCCCCCTGCTTCCTCGGAAATGTGAGATCAACAGTTGAAGTATTCGTCGCAAGAAACGCGGCGAGGGTGGGACACCCGGCTCCCAGGTCCCAAAATCTGGATCTTGGGCACCCGGCGATATACATCGGCATCATATTATGATATAGTTATTATATATCAGAGGAGGCATTATGCGCACGCTCATTGATATTCCGGAAGAAGATCTCAAGCTGCTGACTCAAGTGGCCAAAAAGCTTTCCGTCTCGCGTGCCGAGTTTGTGCGACAGGTTGTCGCAACCTCTCTTGCGCCCCACCGCCAGAAGATGAATCATGCGGCCTTTGGAGCATGGTCTGACTTTCCCGAGGACGGAGTTGCGTATCAGGAGAGGATGCGCGCGGAATGGTAACGACGCCAGTTCTGTTCGACACCAACATTCTCATCGATTACCTGCGCGGCATTCCACAGGCCCGCGCCGAGTGCGACAGGCATGCGGACCGCGCGGTCAGCATCGTCAGCTGGATGGAAGTGATGGCAGGCTCAACCGCCGCCAATGAGGCGGATGCGCGTTCCTTTTTGCTGAATTTCTACACCTTGCCCGTCGGGGCCGATGTGGCTGAACGGGCATTTCTCCTGCGCAGGAGCAGCAGGATTAAACTGCCCGACGCCATCATTCAGGCGACTGCCGAAGCCGCCGGCCGGGTTCTCATCACACGCAACACGCGTGATTTCCCCGCAGGCACGCCAGGGGTACGGATTCCTTACACTCTCTAAATGCGATTGGGACTGGCCCCGTCGACAGGCTCAGGGCAGGCTGTCCAGGCGGAGGCGCTCCGCGGCACCTGCGGTGCGGCAGACGGCGCGTGCGAGCCATGGGGTTCGTGATCTCCCAGGTCCCCAAATGCGAGGGACCTGGGGCACCCTCATTTGTTACTTATGCGGACCTGCGCCACCCGCCGAGGGTGGCACACCCCAGTTTCAATCTTGCACTAAGCTACTGCGGCTTGGCCGGATGCACCGGCTGCGCCTGCGGCCGCTCTTCGCGGGACGGGACGCCGACCTCGATGGCGCCTTCGAGCGGCAGCTCCTGCTGCTGAGGCTTGGCGCTCTCATAGGCGCGCACGATGCGCTGGACGAGCGCGTGGCGCACCACGTCGGACTCCTCGAAGTGGCAGAAGGCGATGCCCTCCACGCCGCCGAGAATATTGATGGCGTCGAGCAGCCCGGATTTTCTGGGGTTGGGCAGGTCGATCTGCGTAATGTCGCCCGTAATGACGGCCTTGGAGTTGTTGCCCATGCGCGTGAGGAACATCTTCATCTGCTCGATGGTGGTGTTTTGGGCCTCGTCGAGGATGATGAAGGCGTCGTTGAGGGTGCGGCCGCGCATGAAGGCCAGCGGAGCCACCTCGATGACGTTGCGTTCGAGCATCTTGTCGACCTTCTCGATATCGAGCATGTCGAAGAGGGCGTCGTAGAGCGGGCGCAGGTAGGGATCGATCTTTTCCTGCAGCGTGCCGGGCAAAAAGCCCAGGCGCTCGCCGGCCTCGACCGCGGGGCGCACAAGCACAATGCGGCTGACGCGCTTGGCGTTGATGGCGGCCACGGCCATGGCCACGGCCAGGTAGGTTTTGCCGGTGCCTGCGGGGCCCACGCCGAAGACCATGTCGTTTTGCTCGATGGCTTCCACGTAGCGGCGCTGGTTGAGCGAGCGCGGCTGGACGGTGCGCTTGATGCCCACGGAACGCTGCTTGCCGGCTTCGGCCACGGAGCGCAGGGTGGCAGAGGGATCGGCCACGACGAGGCGCAACATGCCGTTCAACTCGCCGTTGTGGGGATGGATTCCCTGGCGGCGCAGCGCCTCGAAGTCCTCGAAAATGCGTTGGATGCGGGCCACGCTTTCCTGGGGGCCCTCCACGCGCACGGCGTCGGAGCGCAGATCGATGCGCACGCCGAACGAGTCTTCCATCAGCCTGAGGTTTTCATCGCGGGTCCCGAACAGGGGCTCAAGGTTGGGCGTGATCTCCAGGGCGATCTTCAAAGGGTTCAACGTCCTCCGGGACGGCGGCTTAAGGTTGACCGGCAGCGGCTGCGAGGGGCTGCTGCCGGTGGGTTGGCAGGTAAGTTATGGGCGTTTGAAGTGGCGCGAGCGAGCGCAGCGCGGCTTAGGCGCGAGCGATGCGGACGCGCGCCCCGGCAGGGCGCTTGCAGGCAAACGGCTTGTTTTTGAGGGAGCCGAAAAGCGCGAGGCGAACCCAGGTCCATTTTGCAGGCTACCTTGCGAAACCGCGGGTTGGGATCGAATGCCAAATCCGGTACTGCGAGATTAGCGCGAGCCGGGCGGCGCGTCAACCGGCCCTCTGTTACTTTTGGATGGATTCGTGCCTTGGAAGATACCTGTGCGGCGGGCGGAGGCCGATGCGCTCGGTCCGGTACACTGCTGGAGACCCAGAGTAATGCCTCCAAGGGAACCCGCGCATGTCCGCACTTTATGTGGTTGTTCTGGCCGCGATCGCCGCTGTGCTGCTGGCGGTGGCGGTTTCGCGCGCCTTGCAGGTGAAGACCAAGGCCGATTACCTTGTGGCGGGGCGGTCGCTCCCGGCCGTAGTGCTGGTGCTTACGCTGCTCACCTCGTGGATCGGCGCGGGCAGCCTGTTTGCGGGCGCGGAGAACGCGTATAAGAACGGCTTTGCCGCGCTGTGGCAGCCGGCTGGCGGCTGGCTGGGCCTGGTGCTCATCTACTTTATTGCTCCGCGGGCGCGGAAGTTCGCGCAGTTCACGCTGCCCGACCTGCTGGAGGCGCGCTACAACCAGACGGCGCGCGTGCTGGGGACCATCGCCATCCTGTTCGCCTACGTGGGCATTGCCAGCTACCAGTTCAAGGGCGGCGGCGACGTGCTGCACCTCATCTTTCCCGATGCGGTGACGGCCGAGCAGGGGACGTTTATCGTGGCCGCGTTCGTGGTGGTTACGACGGCGCTGGCCGGCATGTCGTCGGTCGCGTATATGGATGTGGCCATCGGCTCCATGGTCACCGTGATCTGCATCGTTGCCGCGCCCATGCTGCTGGCCAAAGCCGGCGGATGGACGGGCCTGCACGCGGCGCTGCCGCCGCAATATTTTCAAGTGCTGGGCAACTACCGCATGAGCGGAGGCGTGCGCGGGCCGGCGAGCATGGGGGTGGTGAGGGCGCTCGAATTCCTTGTGCCCACGCTGCTGCTGATGCTGGGTAACCAGGTGATGTATCAGAAGTTCTTCTCGGCGCGCTCGGAGCGGGATGCGCGCGTCTCCGTGATCGGCTGGACGCTGGGCACTCTGGTGCTGGAGACGCTGATCGTAGCCATCGCGGTGTTTGGGCGCGCGCTTTATCCCACGGGCGAGGCGGCGCTGCACCCGCGCGAGATTATTCCCTACACGGCGCGGCACGGGCTTCCGGCGGTGATGGGCGCGCTGCTGCTGGGCGCGGTCTTCGCCAAGGTGATCTCGACGGCCTCGAATTATCTGTTCTCGCCGGCGACGAACCTGGTGGAGGACGTTTTCGTGCGCTATATCGCGCCGGGCGCGTCGAACCGGCGGGTGCTGCTGATTTCGCGGCTCGCCGTAGCAGTGCTGGGCTGCTGGGCGCTCTACCAGGCGTTGTATGCCGAGAGCATCCTCGAAAAAATGCTCTACGCGTACACGATTTATTCCGCCGCGCTCACGCCGGTGGTGCTGGCGGCGTTTTACTCGAAGCGCGCGACGGCCTGGGGCGCTGTGGCCGCCATTGCCACGGGCACGGCGGTCACGCTGGTGTGGGATACGCCGGGGGTGAAGGCGCTGTTTCCGCCCATCCTGGCGCAGCGGGATGCGATCTTTCCCGCGCTCTTTGCCGCGGTGATCGCGCTGGTGGTGGTGAGCGCGGTGACGCCCCGGCCAACGGCGGAGCAGTTGGCGAAGGTGGCGGATTGATAATCATCAGAGCATTAACCTTGACTTGAAGAAAGCTCGGAATCCATGACCGACAGAAGCCGAATTTCGGGTGACCTCGCCGAGCATATTGCTACTGTGACAAACAAGCGCGCACGCTTTGTCCTGGATGCCATCGCGAAGAAGGGGATCGTAACGACCGAGGAGATCAGCAAGGCAGGATACGAGCACCCGCCTCGCGCTGCTCGAGACGCACGGGAGCTCGGATTTCCTATCCGGACGATCAAAGTTAAGCACTCGAATGGACGAACCATCGCGGCGTATATTTTCCCTGAAAATGCGCGCTTCGGTCGCGGCAAAAGCGGGCGGCGGGCCCTCACGAAGAAACAGAGGGATGCAATTATCGATGCGGCAGTTGGAAGGTGTCAGATCTGCGGAGGGGACGAGAACCTGCAGGTTGACCACCGCGTTCCCTACGAGGTTGCCGGCGAGCCCGATGGAGACAATGCGACGATATTCATGGTTCTGTGCGGATCCTGCAATCGCAAAAAATCATGGAGCTGTGAGCACTGCCCAAACTGGACCGGCAAGCGCAGTGCAGCCGTTTGCGAAACATGCTATTGGGTGGGACGAACTGATTACTTGCATGTCGCGACGGAACAGCAGCGCAGGGCCGATGTCGTCTGGCGAAAAGATGAAGTCGCAGATTATGAGAGGCTTAGAGAAAAGGCGCGGCGGGCAGCGGCGGCGGTTCCCGAATACATTAAGCAGCTACTGCGGAACGGCTAGCCGAAAAGCAAAGCCTGCGATGCGAAATCATCGAGAGATAAAACCGATCTTCGATGAGCTACCGGGAGCAGATGGGATACGTACAAGGATTCCACCGTGACATCCTTGCGTCCGTTCAGCGTGGCTTGGCTCGACCTGCCAACATCGAGCAAAATTCTCTTTCCGAGATGATCCGGCAAGGGCCTGCCGTAGGATCGCTGCCCACACGAGCCGTCGTAACTCAGAATGAACGGAATTTCTTTGCGATTGAGCAGCTCCAAACCCTCGACGAGCCTGCTGCGGCTCAGGCCCGCGAAGTAACGCTGGTCGCGGCCATTGCTGGTTCCTTGATATGGCGGATCGAGGTAGAAAAAGTCTCCTTGGCGGGCACTTTGAAATAGCTGCATAAAGTCACAATGAACAGCCCGGCACTTTCCTTTGAGGACTCGATTTGCAGCGAGTATCTCCTGACGCATCGTATCGGGATGAGTGCCTTTGCGCCGCTTGTCGGGGGATTGATTGAACTCTCCGGCGGGGTTGAAGCGGACCGCGTTCTTCACGCATCTTGCCAGCAGGTAAAGCAGCTTCGCGGGCTCGTGGTCCTGGTTGAACTGCGCACGGACCTCATAATACGCATCGATGGGGAGCGCCCTTTCGCTGCGCCAAAGGGCGCCATACTGCAGCGCGATTTCCTCCGGGCTTACTAGGATTGCTTTCCAAAGCGCAATCAGAGGCTCCAGCGTGTCGCCTATCGCGTAGGAAGAGAACCTTTTTTGAGCAGCGGCGGCCAGCGTGACGGCTGCGGAACCAGCGAATGGCTCAACAAGCCGCGTAAGAGAGCCAGCCGGAACGTAGCTCAGGATTGCCTGCGCTAACCGTCGCTTGCTTCCTTGATACGGAATCGGGTGCGGAGCCGAGAATCTCATGCTTTTACGCATTCAGTTTACAGGCGAATGAGACAACTGAAACAACGAAACTCACGTATCGAGTGTGGAATTCAAGAGGTGTTCCCGAAACGAAAACTTCGATCGAAAAATGGACATCTTTCAGTGCTGTCGCAAGACCAATCCTCCAACAGCGCCTGCCGCTCAAGAAAATAGTTGTTCCGGGCGGGCACGGCGGTCTTACACTGTCGGTGACTATCCCAGGCTGCTATGCCGGTCGCGCTACTGACCCTCGAACTCCGCATCGAGCACGCCCAGTCGCTCAAAGACAGGCGGCAGGTGGTGCGCTCGCTCAAGGACCAGTTGAAGCAGGGCTTTAACGTCTCGGTGGCGGAGCTGGACGAGGCGGTTACGTGGCAGTCGGCGACGCTGGGCGTGGCGGCCATCTCGCGCTCGCGCGACTACCTGCACGGGCTGATGGAAGAGGCGGAGCGCGCCGCCCGGCGCATGGCCACCGAGCTCGGCGCCGACCTGGCCGATTCGTTCTGGGAGTACATCGAGAGCTGAGGCCAATGCGCAGGCCCCATCCCGGCGTGCATTTAAGCGGGTTCATCGTGCTAACCTAAACCTTCGAGCCTTGTTCCCCTGCACGCGAACAGCGTGTGTTAAGTACCTGGATTCCGGAGAGTTCGTTTGCAGTCTACCGCGTTCGTCATTGGCATCTTCGAGTTTGTTCTGTTGCTCTTCTCTCTCAGTTTTCATGAGTGCGCGCACGCCTGGATGGCATCGCGAATGGGCGACCAGACGGCGCGGCTCGAGGGGCGCATCACGCTGAACCCCACGTACCACATCGATCCGATTGGAACCCTTCTGATTCCCGCGCTGGCCATCTTCGGGCCGTTTGTCGGATTCAATTTCTTCAGCGGATTCCTGATTGGCTGGGCCAAGCCCACGCCGGTGATCACGCGCAACTTCAAGAAGATTGTGCGCGACGACAATCTGGTGACGCTGGCCGGGCCGGTCTCGAATCTCCTGCTGGTAGGGACTGCGTTTGTGATCCTGGCGGTCATCTGTATCGCCGTTCCCGGAGGGCGCGCGCTGGTGCGGGCAAATTTGTCCGGCGCGCTGGCCTTCGGCAGCGGATTGCAGCCGCTGGTTCTGCTGGCGCTGCTGGCCATTGAAGTCAACCTGTCGTTGTTTTTCTTCAATCTGCTGCCTTTTCCGCCGCTCGACGGCAGCCGCGTCCTGCGCAACATGCTGCCCTACAACGCGGTGCAGGTCTTCGACCGGATCAATATCTGGATCAGCTACCTGCTTATGATCTTCGTGGGCGGCTTCATCCTCCGGCTGCTGATCGGTCCGTCGATCGGTTTGATCTTCTCGGTCCTGATGGGCATTTAGGATCGCTCGATCCCGATCCACTCCCGCTACAATGGAATGAGCCAACTTCGGCCATTTCCCTGAGCACTTCCGGCGCTCTTTTTTGCGCCGACAAGGAACTGAACCGCACCATGCCTGAAACGGAAGATTCAAAATCGCAAGGTCCTGCGGCGCAACGCCCGCGCGTGTTGAGCGGCATGCGTCCCACGGGGAAGCTGAACCTGGGCAACTACATGGGCGCGCTGGCCAACTGGGTCAAGCTGCAGGACAAATACGAGTGCTACTTTTTCATCGCCGATTGGCATGCGCTGACCACGGACTACGCCGACCCCGGAAACTTGCAGGCGAGGATTCTTGATGTGGCGCTGGACTGGCTGGCTGCTGGCCTCGATCCGGGACGGTCGACCATCTTTATCCAAAGCCATGTGCCGCAGCACGCGGAGCTTCACCTGCTTTTTTCAATGATGACACCCTTGGGCTGGCTCGAACGGGTGCCCACATATAAAGAGCAGCAGGAGAACCTCAAAGGCAAGGACCTGAGCACCTACGGATTCCTCGGCTATCCGCTGTTGCAGGCCGCCGACATTTTGGTCTATCAGGCGCAGTATGTGCCCGTTGGGCAAGACCAGGTTGCTCATGTCGAGCTCACACGGGAGGTCGCGCGCCGGTTCAACTCCATGTATCGCACGATGATTTTTCCCGAGCCCGAGGCCATGCTCACGCCATCCCCTAAGCTTCCCGGTACCGATGGCCGGAAGATGTCAAAGAGCTACGGAAACACGATCGGAATATCCGAGGCTCCGGCAGCCGTTGCATTTAAGGTTCACTCGATGTCCACAGGGGGACAGCGGATTCGTCAAACGGATCCTGGTGACCCAGACTTGTGTCCCGTAGGCGATTTGCACAAGGTCTTTAGTCCTCCCGATGTCGTTGCGGCGACCCAACAAGGTTGCCGCAATGCGTCGATACGTTGCGAAGTCTGCAAAGTTGAGGCTGGCAGATCGGTTTGCAGAGTCACCGAGCCAATTCATCTCGAAAGGGTCAAGCTCGAGTCGGAGGTTGAAAAAACCTGGGAACGGCTCCGCAGCGACTCACAGCATAAGGCCGCAAAACGAGCCGAAGAAACGATGGTGTCGGTGCGGGCAATCTTCGACCTTTCCCGCGAGCTCGGTTCCAAGCGGCGGCATTACTGGGGTATGCCTAAAAATCCGCAAGATCTTCGCGATCTGAGCAATCATGCGGATTGGTGGAATCTAGCATCCGACCAGCGCGCAAAGCTCCTCCGGGACTATTGGAGGAACAACCTTGTTCCCTACGAGATTCATCTCTCCGAGGAGAGCAATCGCGTTTTTACGACTGTCGAGCGCGAATTGGAGGAGCCCTTCCTTACCGTCAAAAAGAAGCGCGTTTTCGTGACGACCTCGCGCGATGTGTTTCAACCAGATAAGTGGGAATTCGAGATTCCGGCGCGATCCTATGAAATCTGGACGCTTCTCTGCTGGCGCGCACAGGACAAAACGCTCCACGATTTCGTGGTTCCGCAAAAGGCGTTCTCTTTCGATTTTTCTTCAGCTAAGAAATTGTTGAAGAAAGACGCGAAGGTTCCCGTTAGTATTCAGAGAACTGAAGGCAACCATTTCGTTCTCAGCATAGACGGCAAGACGGGCAAGGACATCACTTTGTTCGAACAGGATTATGAACCGCTCAAATGAGCGCCGAGGCCCGCGCGGAACAGACCATGATCGAGGTGCGCGAGGCCATGCGGATGACGTTGACGACCGTGGCGCCCGCGTGAGACAAACGCGGCAACACGCCGCACGAAGGGCAGGAACCAACCACGGGAAGTAAGAGGCTAACGGATCAAGCACGTGCAAGCGATGCAAGAGAAAGTCCCGTGGTGGCGCAGGGCGCTCGAGTTTACTCTGGGCGGAATCCGCTCGGGATTCGGGCTGTTCCGGCGCAACGGAAGAGTTGAACCGGGCACGGAGAGCGGCGCTGAAGGCGACTGCGCCGGGCCGGAGGCGGTTGCAGGCGAACCCGAGGAAACAGAAGAGTTGGAAGCGCCAAAAGAAGAGAGTGCATTGAAGCAAACTTCCCCACAATCCGAAGATGCGGCAGGCGAGACGAAGCAGGCGGCCGAGGTGGTTTCAAGCGGCGACGAGATTCCCGCGGCGCAGGAAGCCGTGGAAGAAGCCGCGGAAGAGGCTAAGGAACCGCAACAGCCGGCGGCGGCAGAGGAGCCGGCGGCTTCCACTCCGGAAGCGGAACCCGCGCCCACGGCCGAAGCGGCCAAAGAGAAGGAAGCTGCTCCGCCACAGGAAGCAGCCCGGGCGTTGCCGTTTGACGCCAAGCCCGCGGCCGAGCCAACCACCGCCGAGAAAGTGGCGGCGGCGCTGAAGGCGCGTGGCCAGGACGCCGAGCAGTCGCCCTTCTCGGTCCTCGTGGACCAGGTGTACGACGGGCCCCTTGACCTGCTGCTCGACCTGATCCGCAGGCAGGACATCGATATCTACGACATTCCCATCGCCAAGATCACGGCGCAGTTTTTGGCGTATGTGAACCGTCTGCGAGCCGGCGACATGGATGTAGCCGGGGAGTTCATCTACACGGCGGCGCTGCTGATTCACATCAAGAGCAAGATGCTGCTGCCGCGCGCGCCGGCAGGGCCGGAAGAGCCGGGCGAAGATCCGCGGCGCGAACTGGTGGAGCGCCTGCTGGAACACGAACGCTTCAGGAACGCGGCGCAGATGCTGCATGAAAAGCAGATGCTGGAGGCGGCCACGTGGACCAATCCCGGCGTGCGCGAGTTTCGCGAAGATGCCGGCGCGGAGCCGGAGATGGCCGCCGACACCACGGACCTGGTGCGCATCTTCCGCGACATTCTGGAGCGCGCGCGAAACCGGCCCATCCTCGACCTGGAAGAAGACACGGTGACGGTGAGCCAGATGATGGAGTTCCTGGCGCGGCGGCTGACCATGGAAGACAGGCCGGTGGCGCTGCGGCGGCTGCTGAGCCACACACACTCGGAGCGGGCGCTGATCGCCATGTTCCTGGCGCTGCTTGAGCTGGTGCGCTTGCAGGCCATTCTGCTGCGGCAGGACCGGCACTTCAGCGAGATCTTCATCAAGAAGAACACCGGCTTCGAGGCGGTGATGAATGAGGGGCTGGCCAACGCGCGCGACGATTGGCGGTGAGTTAATGCCGGGCAGTCAGGTTCCGGTGTTGTTGCAGTTTGCCGCCCTCGCTGCCCTTGGCTAGTCCGGCAATATTTTGCAGGCAATTACCGATGCAGCCTAGGGTTGCGCCAGGGCCAGCGCGCCCCAGAGTACGCTGTCGTCGCCAAGCGCTGCGGGGACCACGTCGATGCGGGCGCGGGACCACGAAGTGATCTGCCTTCGCAGTTCGGCCCGAAGCGGCACGAAGAGGCGATCGCCGGCCTTGCCGATGCCTCCGCCGATCACGATTCGCGCCGGATTCAGCAGCATGATTACGGACTTCAGCCCGATGGCCAAGTCAACCACATAGCGCAGGACGAATGCGGGATCGGTCATCAACTCCTTTGCGGATTTCCCGTAGTCGCGTTCCATCCAGATCCCCGCGCACATTCGTTCGAGGCAGCCGGAAGCGCCGCAGAGGCAGAGCGGGCCGCCGGGCCGGACGGTCGTATGGCCGATCTCGCCGGCGTAGGAATCCGCCCCTCGATAGATATTGCCGCCGGCAATCAGCCCGCCGCCGATGCCGGTGGAGAGGGTCATGTAGAAAAGAGGGTCGTAACCGGCGCCCGCGCCGTATCTCGCCTCTCCAAGGCCGCCGACATTGGCGTCGTTGTCGATGACCGCCGGCACGCCGAGTTCGTCCTGGATGCAGGAGGCAAGCGGAAAATTCTGCCACGTGTCAACGTGCGTCGATAGCGCAACTCTCTGCGCGGCAAAATCCACCGGCCCGCCGAATCCAATACCGCAACGCTCAAAGCTGTTGCTTTCGCGCCAGAGTCTCGCAATGGATAGAATTTGCTCCACCATCCATTCGCGGCCGCCTTCGCGCTGTGTTGCGTGAGTCTCATGGCGGCTCATTTGACCGTTTTCAAACAAAGCCATGGAGAACTTTGTCCCGCCAATGTCGATTGCAAGTACGTTCATGATTCCATTTCCCCATTGAGGATCGCAGGCAAGCCGATCTTCCGATTGCCCATGACGCCGCAATCAAGCAGGATGCATGTTGCGGCAGGCATTGGCGTATACTCACTCGTGCCGTAGTATAGCCGTCGGACAAAAGAGCGAGCAAACTTCGCCTGCTCGCCGATTGCACGCGGGATCGCGCGTACTCGAATCCCCCAGGCTCTTCGACGCCAGCCGCGGCATTCCAGTTCCCAAGGGCTACGAAGGCCATTTTCCGCGGCGCCTTGTACACTGTCCGTGATGCATTCCGCTTTCCGAAAACCGCATCGCATCGCTCTCTGCGCGGCCCTGGCTGCGCTGTTGTCGAGCGCCGGCTGCACCTTGCTCCACGCGCAGGACGCAGCGCTTGTCTCCGCCGAGGCCGAGCTTGCGCAGGTTCCGCTGCCCGAGCCCACGGCCAACGCGCTTCCCTTACCCGAGGACCGTGGAGCCGCCGACCTGGAGCAGACGATGAAGCGGCTGGGCACTACGGCCAGCGTGCTGATGATCGTGCCGCATCCCGACGATGAAGACGGCGCGCTGCTCGCCTATCTGACGCGTGGGCTGGGCGCGCGCGCTACGCTGCTTACGCTCACGCGCGGAGAGGGCGGGCAGAACGCAATGTCGGCCGAGAGTTACGATGCGCTGGGACTCATCCGAACCAACGAGCTGCTCAAGGCCGGCCAATATTACGGCGCGCGGCAACTTTGGGGTACTGAGGTTGACTTCGGCTTCTCCAAAACGCAGGAGGAATCGTTTGCCAAGTGGGGCCACGAGCGCGTGCTCTACGACGCGGTGCTGGCGGTGCGCATGGTGCGGCCGCAGGTCATCGTGTCCACCTTCGTAGGCGGAGTGAGCGACGGCCACGGACAGCATCAGGTAGCCGGCGAGATCGCGCAGGAAGCGTTCAAGGCCGCGGGCGATCCGAAGGTCTTTCCCGATCAGTTGCGTCCGGTCAAAGATGGCGGCGCCGGGTTAGAGCCGTGGCAGCCATTGGCGGTGTATTCGCGCGCGCCGTTCGCGCCGGTTACGGGCGGGAGGATGTTCGACTACGCCACGGGTAAGTGGGCGCCGGCGCGGTTCCACAATTACGTGACGGGCGAGTGGATCGAAGGCTCGCTGCCGGCCGACGTTACGATTCCGGCGGGCACATGGGACGCGGCGCTGGGACGCACGTATGTGCAGATTGCGCGCGAGGGGTGGGGCGAGCAGAAGTCGCAGAATGGCGGCGCCAATCCGGCGCTGAGCGGGCCGGATTCCACCAGTTATCATCTGTGGGCTGTGGCGTCTTCGGCCGCGAGCGCGAACAGCGGCGCGGGAGACGCGAGCCTTTTCCGGAATGCAAAGGTCAACATCGATACAAGCATCGCGGGTCTTGCGCGATTGGCCGGAAGCACGCCTCCCGCGTGGCTCGCGGATGCGCTGGGCAACATCCAATCCGGCCTCGATGCTTTCACCAGCGACTGCAAGAATGACTCCGGCGCCGCCTCTACGCACAAGCTCGTCCCCCTCTACCGCGAAACGCTCGATCTCTACGCGCGCGTGAAGGCAAGCGATCTCAGCGCGGAAGCCAAGGCCGGCCTGGAGCTTGAGCTGGGAGAAAAAATTGCGCAATTCCAGACAGCGCTGAAAGATCTCCTCGGCCTGGATCTGGTTGCGTTCGCGGCCGGAGACGGCGGGCAGGGAGGTGGAGGACGCGGCGCCTCAGCCGGCGAGTCGGCGCGCAGCGTGTGGCCGGGCGAGGACTTCGGCGTGCGCGTGCATCTGGCGAAGGCATTGGGCGACGCGCGGTTGAGCCGGGTTTGGCTCGAGAGCAACGACGGCTCGCCGTGGAAGATTGAGGACGCCGGCGGAGCCAGAGGCGCGCAAGCAGTCACCGAACCGGTGAGCGACCGGATCTTTCACGTGAAGGCCGCAAGCGGCGCGCAGCCTACAGAGCCGTACTTCACGCGGCCCACGACCGAGCAGGCCGATTACGACATCTCGAATCCGGCCTGGCGCGAGCGCTCGTTCGCGCCGTATCCGTTGGCCGCGTGGGCAGAGTTCGTGTTTGACGATGTGCCGATTCGCCTCGGCATGGTGGTGCAGACGCTGGCGCGCGTCGCCGGAGTGGGTGGCGTGTATGAGCCGCTGGTGGTGACGCCGGCGATTGGCGTGCGCGTGGAACCGGAGGCGCGCATTCTCACCCTCGATGGCTCGTCCCTGCCGGTGAGCGTAACCGTTCATGCCGAGCACGCGGCCGATGGAACCGTCGATCTGAAGCTGCCCGAGGGTTGGCGCGCCGAGCCCGCGCAACGCGAATTTCATTTGAAGAGCGCGGGCGACACGGAGCCGCTGATGTTTTCGGTTATGCCGGCCGGCGGCGTGAAGACACGCGCGTACGCCATTGAAGCTGTGGCGCACGTAAGCGGCAAAGACTACGCGACCGGCTGGCAGAGCATCGGCTATCCGGGGCTGCGGCCCTACAACCAGTACAGGCTGGCGGAGCTGCGCACGCGCAAGGTGGATGTGAAGGTAGCGCCGGACCTGCGTGTGGGTTACGTCATGGGCACCGGCGACACGGTTCCCGATGCGATTGAGGCGCTGGGGATCACGCCGCATCTCCTCACCGGCGAAGAGCTTGCCGCTGCCGACCTGTCGCAGTGGAACGTGCTGGTGATTGGCATTCGCGCGTACTCGGCGCGGCCGGAGCTCGCCGCAGCCGAGCCGCGCCTTGAGCAATTCGTCGAGGGTGGGGGAACTCTCGTGGTGCAGTACCAGAGCGGCACGTTTCCCGCGCCGCTGCCGCTTTCGATGGGCCGCTCTGCCGAGCGCGTTGTGGATGAGCAGGCGCCGGTGAAGCTGCTCGATCCCTCCAATCCGCTGCTTGCCTGGCCCAACCAGATTACTTCGGCCGATTTCGACGGATGGTTCGAGGAGCGCGGCCATGGCTTCCTCGAACAGTGGGACCCGGCATACACGGCGCTCACCGAGACCGCCGATCCGGGGCAGGATCCGCAGCGCGGTGGATTACTCGTCGCCCATCGCGGCAAGGGAACCTATATCTATGTTGCGTACGCTTTGTACCGCCAGTTCCCTGAGTTAGTGCCGGGAGCTTACCGGCTGTTGGCTAACTTACTGAGCGCCGGCAACGAAGGGCCGGATAAGTCAAGCAGTTCGCACGCAGTTCACCCATAAGTCCAAGTCAAGAGTTCTCGAGAAATTACGGCAGAAAAGCGAACGATAGCCTATTGCCGGGGTAATTGAGACACTGACACCCGAACTTTGTTGAACTGTATAGGCCGTTCCAGGCTGAACTGAGATCAGCCTGTCAGCGGACCCCACCGTCCCGGTTTCCAGTCTAAGTGCTCTCGAAGAAAATCAAATGTCCCCCGCCCGTACATCATATGAGGTCCGCTCAGAAACTCGATTTGCGTCTTTTCCGGGATTCCCATGTAAGCATAAAACCACCGCACCTTTGAATATTCATAAGCTACGGTTTGGTCCTCGCTCACCTGGTCAAAGTGCCCCCGCTCCACCATAAACGGCCGAGGGGCCATGAGATTGGCTATTTCCGAGTAGTTCGCGATATTGGCAAGGTTGAATTCGTACATGTCGTACTCAACCAACAGAAGGTAACTGTACCAGGCTTCGACGGTGGTTGTTTTCCAGACCCATTCATTAAAGTCACCCGAACAGATCGACAGTGCATATCGGTCAAGAAACGGCGGAACTCGAACCGCGGTTTTCCCGCCGTAGGAAAGCCCATAGAAACCTATCCGCTCCGGATCGACAAAGCTCTGCTCCGCCAGCCAATCCAAGGTCCGCTCATGTTGCCCAAGAATGAAGGAGAACAGAGCCAGCTTGAGGGGATGGCCCATGCGCTGAATCATCCGGAAATGATCGTTTCCGATGTAGGGATTCTGGGGAGCGTAGACGACGAACCCTTCGTTCGCCAGGCTCTCACGAACGTCGAAACGGCCGCTCGCTACCGTCCTCGGTCTCGCCAAAGGCAGGGCGCGGCCCTCCAACCCATGCTGGACCACCACCACCGGGCGGCGCTCTCCGGGCTGAATGTCTTTGGGAACAGATAGAACCCCATAGGCATATACATCCGGCCACACATCCAGCATCACCTCGTAGCTCTTGTATTTGGGTGCGTCATCGACCAGGCGCGTGCGGGGATTGGCGGGCAAGATGGCGGCAGGCAACCGCCCAATCACCTCTTCCCAAATGTAGTCCTTGTACCATTTCGTCGCCGCGTTCCACTGTTCCGCGGAATTCGACCACTGCGACTGGAGACACTGCCAGGGCGGAGTGTCGCTTCGGTTTTCACCTTCTTGCTGAGTCGGCCAGGTCGAGTTGGCTTTCGCCCAGAACTCCCTGCGGCGGTCGGGCGACTTGCGAATCAGCGCCTGGGTGAAACCGACCATCTGGTTGAACTGCCGCTGCAACCGGGCCTGGGGATCGTATTTCTCGCGCTGGTCAAGCGGAGGTGTCCCGTTCGCCTGAAGACCTGCGCCCACCTTCAACGAACTTAAAAACACGCGCAGGGCCTCTTCCGAACCCGGCTCCCCTTGCCCCTGACCGCTCACCACCAGGTGCAGTTCGTCCTCCGCGTTCAAGGCCGCATAAAATCCTCGTGCCCGCTCCACTTCCTTCTGCACAGAATCCAGCGGCGGAGTACCGAGCTTTCCGTTCGGACAAGCGGCTTCCTTATGCACGTCCGTCACCGGGGGCGGTCCCTCGACCTTGGGGCCTCGGCAGGCTTCCACCACCAGGCTCCGCGGGGCGATCAAACTCGCCAGCTCCGCGTCGCCAAACTCCCGCACCAATCCCCAGAGATCCCGGTAGATCGGCTCCGTCCAAAGACCTTCCCGCTCCTGGAAATATCCGCTTACGGCGGTTGCCTGGATCCTTCCATCCAGAGCTCCGCTATAAAGCGCCAGCAACCCTCCCTCTCCATATCCCATCACCCCGATGGGACCGGCCTCCTTCTGGTTTTCGCTCTCAAACCAATCCACGGCCGCCAATATCTTTTGCACCTCAAACCCGATGGGATGGCGCCCCACTTCAAAAGCCATTCGATAGATCCATTCGCGGTGCGGTTGGTTCGTATAACCGATCCCTGGAATCCCGGAAAAAGTATCGTCCCGGTTGATGACGGCCGGGATCAGCACTTGGCACCCGTTCTCCGCGAGGCGCCGCGCAAACTGCGCCTCAGCCGGAACTCCCGAGGACATCCCCACGCACATTTCCGGCGTCCAGTCCGCGTCCGGTACCGCGACGATTCGCGCCACGGGGCGTCCCTCGGGCTGAAGTAATAAACCTTCGGCATCCAGACCGCCATAGTTTGCAATCACGGGCGCTAATACCGGCCAACGCACGGCGTAGACCTTGTAACCGCTTCCCTGGCCAACTTCGGGGGGATCGAGGACGGCTCGCACAGGCTCCGGGGCCTGGGCGGGCACGCGCTCGTCTACCGCCCCAATGATTTGCCGGAAACGCTCGCGATTGACTGAGACCGACTGACCGTGGGTTCGCGCCGAGCTCGAAGCCCAATGCCAAAGTCCCGCCCGCTCTTTCGGCGCCTCTGCCGTCCGCTTCAGCAGGAACCGACGAATCCCATCCACCATCTGGGTCGCCAGATCGCCCTCCATCGTCAGAGGCGCAGTCCCCGGCAGCACGGCTGGCGCCGTATTCGCGGGAGGCGTCTGCCCAGCGTCACTTTGCGGAACTGCGCCGAGAAGATCCTTCATCGGAAAGCCAATCGCCAATGTGGCTTTAGCTGACCCATCAAGAAACTCCCGCCGGTTAATTTTGCTCATACCCGGTCTCCTTTGCTGCGCGTGTTTCTATCTTCTCGGGAAGGTGTCACAGGAATCGTTGGAGTTGAACGACGGCCCGACTCATTCTACGCCACCTCCCTTTGCAGGGACACCCCCTTCCGCCTGCCCCGGCGCAAACGGCGCGGCGACATACTCATTCGCAATCTAAGTCACCGTCTCCAAGGTCATCAAACGTTAGCAAGGCGCGTGAAGCGCGCGACGAAAGCGCCGTAAAGAAACAGGGCCAGGAGAGATGATTGCCAAGGTCAGGATTTGGAGGTGAGGGAGCTGCGGTGGGTGCCGAACCAGCGGTCGAAGGGGATTTCCTCGCCGCCGTAGTTGCAGGTGAAAATGCGGTGGTGAAGGTAGTGAAAGTAGGAGCCGGAGGGGAACGCCTTTTCGGCAAGGGGTTTCTCGAAGCCGTGATGGCCGGCGGCCGGGCCAAACGCGCCGGCATGTTCGCTGTTGAAGAGGAAATGGATGGGATGGGAGGGGATAACGAAATGGATCAGGGCGCCGCTGAAATAGAGGAGGTGCTCAATGGGGTGCATGGACAGGCCGGACCAGGGGCCGGGGTTGGTATTTTTGTGGTGCAGGTAATGGGCGGCTTTGTAAAGGGGACGCCAGTGGATTAGGCGGTGGACCCAGTAGAAATGAAAGTCGCGCCAATAGGGGATCAGGCAGAGCCAGACGGCGAAGTAAACGGGATGGGAGTTCCAGTCCACGTAAGGAACTTTCTTGTTGGCAAGGGCCCAGAAGTAAACGACTTCGTAAGCGGTCCAGATGGTGCAGCCGCTGGCGCAACTCCAAAAAATGTTGTCCAGGGTCTGGTTGCGAAAGAGGAACTTGGGGTCGTTGCGGCTGGGCCAGCGGATGTCGTATTTGCGGTTGGTGCCTTGGAGCTTGAGCACGTAAAGCAGGAGATGCCAGCCGCCATAGATGGCCCAGGCCAAACCGAGGTTGCGGAGGAACAGGAGGGCGATCCAGCCTGGCTTCAATTGGACGCAGCGGGGCACAGCGGGCTGGAAGTGAAACCAGATGAAGATGGTGATGAGGAGGTAAATGGTGCTCCAGGGCCACAGAAAACCGGGGTAGGAAAACACCCACTTGAGCGATTGGGCCAGGCGCGGCGGCCACCGGAACAGGGGCGTGTCCTTGGTGCCGTTGGTCGGAATCCACTCGCCACGGGCGTTGCGAATACAGGTATCAGCCTGTTGCACCGGCTCATTATCACATAGCAGGGACGGCGGCGCGAGGGAATATTAAGCGTCGAACTTCCATATAGGCGCCAATAAACCCGTCGAGGACCACCCCCGGAGCCCGGCGCGGCAGGGGTGTCTCCGTCGATCTGCCGGCAGAAAACTGAACTCTGCTATGTTGCCGCTCGATATACTGCCAAGACATTCTCCGGCGGCACGTCGGGTTGAAACAGATGCGCCGGCCCAAGGATGTAGCCGCCGCCGGCGCCCAGCACCTCGCAGTAGCGCCGTGCCTCGGCTTCCACCTCGGATGGCGTTCCCATCAGCAGCAGCTTCTGCATGTCGATGCCGCCATGGAAACTCAACCGGCCGCCGAATTTCTGCTTGAGACTTTCCGGCTGCATCTCCGGGCACGTCGGTTGAATCGGATCGAGCACGTCCACGCCGCATTCGATCAGATCGGGAATAAACCGCCAGATCGTGCCGCAACTATGGTAAAGCGCGCGTCCGCCGAGCGAGTGAATCCGGCTGGTCATCTCTTTCAGGTAGGGCGCAACGAACTCACGAAACAT
>JBEKXX010000059.1:0-18847 GCA_049511595.1 Occallatibacter sp.
CTTGCGCAACGCGCGGTTTTTGCCGCTTCTCGGCGATGCCGACTTCCGTGGATTGCTGGCGGCAAGCGGCGTGTGCCTGGTGACGCAGCAGAAATCGGTGTCGGAGATCGCCTATCCGTCGAAGGCGGTAACGTATATGGCGGCGGGGCGTCCAATGGTTGCCTCCGTGAATTCCGGCAGCGAAGTGGCGCGCACGATTCGCGAGTCGCAAGCCGGCAAGGTTGCGGAGCCGGAAAATCCGCGGGCATTGCTCGAAGCCATCCGGGAGCTGAGGGCCGAGGATCTGCGCAACGTGGGCGAAAATGCGCGTGCGTATGCGCGGCGGCGGTGGTCAGCGGAGCGCGTGATGGGACACATGGAACAAACCCTGATGGCGGTTGCCGGTGCAGGGAAGAGCACATTGGCGAAGGAGGAGACGTGCGAATGACCGGCGCGAAGCGGCGGAGCGCTTTACTCTTTGCAGCGATGGCAGCCACCGGTCTCCTCAGCGGGCAGACCGCGCAGGCGCAGGAAACGTGGGGACCGTCGCGTGACGGCGCAAGCAGATGGGGGGCGGGGACCGCAGCGACCGGGGCGTCTGCGCCCAAGGCTTCCCCATCCACCGGGAGCGCGAGTTGGACTGCGGGAATGGGAAGCTTCGGATCGAACCGCCAGGCGGATGGGCTGTGGAGAGAGGGTTCCACGGCGCCAACTGCGAAAGGGAAAAGCCTCGCGAAGAGCATCGCTGCTGGAACGCCTGCGGCGGGCGAGGCCGTAAAGACGCCTGGCGTTTTCACGAGGGCGGAGGGTTCCGCGGCGGCGCCCTCTGGCCATAGCCGCGCCACACAAGGCAAGGCTTTGGCATCGCGTTCTTCAACCGGTCTCCATGCTTACGGCCATGCACAATTTGGGGTGGCGGGAGGAGGCCGCGGCGGAGTTCCCAAATTCACCATGACGAGATCGACTGCGTCCAGTTCGGGCGGCCATGCCGCACCGGCCAAAAAAACGGGAACGGAGCCCGGTCTGAGATCGGCGGCGAAGAGTGCGCCGGGATTGAATCCGCTAGCCGGCCATTCAGCAAATGGCATGTCCGGCTTGGGAACGCCAACGGGACTTGACGAACCGCTTCGGCTAGGCGAACCGCTTCATTGACCGGAGAAATCGCGGCGTGCATTGCATGGCGACACACTGCGACGGTTATTACGGTTACGAAAGAGACTGTTTTGCTACGCTGACCGGCAGTGCATTCTTACAGGTTTAGACTGGCCGCGGATTTTTCTGCCAGACTCGCGGCGCGGCGCTTCTCCCAGATTTTGGCGTCCACCAGGAAGCGGAACCAGAAACTCTGCAGCACCCAGAAGATAAGCCCCTCGGTTCCGTCGAGCAGACCCAGGCGGAAGAAATAGCGATAGATAAACAATGCGAAGGAGCGGGCGAAGAGCGGCATGCGGTAGTACTTTTCGCGCAGGAAACGCTTGCGCTGGGCGGGGTTGCCATGGGCGTCGGCCTGGAGCCGTCCAGAGGCTTCTGCGTTCTCCAACTCGGCTACCTCGCTGTCGGCCCAGCGGTTGTGCCGCGCCGTCCACTCGGTGAGCGGCATGCGGATGTCGTCGACCACGGCGCCGGATAACTTGCCGCTGGTTCCGCTCATGAGCAGGAAGTGCTGGTCGTACTGGCGATCTTCGCAACGGCCCACGCCGCTGCGAAACAGGCGCAGGTGCCAGGTGGGGCTCATGCCTCCGTGGCGCAACACACGGCCCAGGAAGCACAGATAGCGGGGAACGAAATAGCCGCTGTGTTCCGGCTCATCGGGCAGGGCCAGAATCGCCGCGACCAGCCGATCGTTCATCCACTCGTCTGCATCCAGATGCAACTGCCATGGACGGGAGATTGGCAGGTTGTCCATCGCCCAATTGCGCTGCGCCCCGTAATGTTCAAACGTGTGCTGGACAACCGTGGCGCCGAGAGAGCGCGCCAGATCCACGGTTCCGTCCTTGCTATACGAGTCCACCACAAAAATCTCATCGGATACCCGGCGGGCGCTAGCCAGCGTAGCGCCGAGCGTATCCTCGGAGTTGAAGGATAATAGGATCACGGTGGGCCGCATACCAACGATGGTAGCGCATGAGGACCGGTCTAAAGGATCATCCGCTGCGCCGCTGCGCGCCGAGGAGATGCGTGGCCACAGCAGCCTGACAGGTATCACTGCAAACAAAGCGGGCGCGGGAGCCTGGACGAGGCGCCGGGAACGCGCCGCAAGCAGCACTGAATTGCATCCAGGCGCGAATCTTCCAGAAAGGAAAATGTGCACGTTGGGAGATCTATGAAGGTTCTGCTTGTGGGGAACTACGAGTTCGACGGATCGACCAGCATGAAGGTATGGGCAGACGCCTTGCTTCGCGAGCTTCTTTCACGCGGAATCGAAGTTCAATTGATCTCACCGAAGCCGGTGCTGGGGCGGATGAAGCAATCGGCCGACGGGTTAGGGAAGTGGCTGGGTTATCTTGACCGGTTCGCGATCTTTCCGCGAGCACTGCGGGCCGCGGCAGCACATGCGGATGTTGTGCATGTGTGCGATCACGGCTCCGCCATGTACGTACTTATGGTGAAGGACAAGCGCACCATCATCACGTGCCATGACTTGCTGGCAGTTCGCGGCGCACTGGGCGAGGTCCCCGACTGCCCGGCATCCTTTTTCGGGAGATTGCTGCAGCTCTGGATACGGCGCGGGTTGGAGCGCGCCACGCGGGTCGCGTGCGTATCGCAATACACGTTGAACGACGCGCGGCGAATCTTAACGGGGACCGGTAATCTGCGCATGGTTCTGAACGGCTTGAACTATCCGTTCCAGCCGCGCGATGCAGACGAGATGGACCGGCGGCTTGCCGCTTTGCCGGGAATGAAAGGGCCGTATGTGCTCCATGTCGGATCGAATCTGGCGCGCAAGAATCGGGAGGGCGTGCTGAGGATCTTCGCACAGGCGGCCGCAGGAACCGATTTGCGCATGGTTTTTGCCGGGGCTGCATTGAGCAAAGAACTGGCTGCATTAGCCCGGGAGTTGCAGGTTCACGACCGGGTCATCGAGGCGCCAACGCCCGGAGTGGAAGTGCTCGAGGCGCTATACAACCGCGCTCTCGTGCTGCTGTTTCCGTCGCGCTATGAGGGATTCGGCTGGCCGACGATTGAGGCGCAGGCGTGCGGATGCCCGGTGGTGGCAAGCGATATTGCTCCGCTGGTTGAAGTGCTGGGCCAGTCGGCGGCGCTCAGGCCGCTCGAAGACGAGGCGGGGATGGCGGACGAGATTCGAAGGCTGGCTGCCGACCGGCAATACCGGGAAAAGATGCGGCAGAGCGGAATGGAGAATGTGCGCTCGCGGTTCCAGACCTCGCGCATGATGGACGAATATGTTGCGCTCTACCGGGAGCTGGCATGCGCAAGCTAGCGATCCCGGCGCTTATATGCGCAGCGTCGCTGCCCTGGCGCGCGAGGCGGCTGGTCCTGCGGGCACTGTGCGGGTTCGACATCGATAAACACGCTTTCATCTCCCGGTTCGCGCTCGTGCTGGCGTCACGTCTGGAAATGGGGCCTGGGTCTTCGATCGGCCCTTTCACGGTGTGCAAGGGGCTGGAACTCCTGCGGCTTGAAGAGCACGCGCTGATCGGGCCGTTCAATTGGATCACCGCGTTTCCTCTTGGAACCAGGAGCCGGCATTTCGAACTGGACCCTGGGCGCAAGCCACAATTGATCGTGGAGCGGCACGCGGCGATCACCAATCGCCATATCGTGGATTGCACCGACGAGGTCACGATTGGGGCCTTCAGCACCTTTGCAGGATTCCGTTCGCAAATACTCACTCACAGTATCGATCTGAAGGAGTCGCGCCAGCGCTGCAAGCCCGTGCGCATTGGCCATCATTGCTTTGTGGGCACAGGCTGCGTGCTGCTGGGCGGCAGCGCCCTTCCCGACTGCTCGGTGCTCGGCGCCCACTCCCTGCTCGCCGCGCGCCTTGAGATGCCGGGTTATGTTTACGGAGGTATTCCGGCAAAGCCTATCAAGCCGATCGACCCGGAAGACAAGTATTTTTCCCGCGAAACGGGGTATGTGCTGTAAGGGAATGTCAGAGGTAAGAGGGCAAGATTGAATGCGTCTGCTGCTGGTTTCCCACAGTGCGAACGATCCCAATGGAGGTGCTTCCCGCGTTTATCACTTTCTAGCCGATGGGCTTAGAAAGCGCGGACATGAGGTTCAGTGTCTCCATCTGGACGATATTGCGATTCCCGGCGCGATTCAGAAACTTGCTACCAGATGCCTGTTGCCCAGCTTTGTGAGCCGCACTGCAGCCCGCGTGATAAGACAAAGCAGTATTCCGTTCGATGTGCTATTCAGCTCAAACGGAATGCTTTCACCGCTCTATAAACGGCTGAAATCGGAGCCGAAGAGGCCCTTGCTCGTAAATCATATCCATGGCCTGAACTACTTTGATCATCAGGCAACGATGTCGGAAGTTGAGCGTGGACACGGGAGGGTGTCGGCAACTTACCGCTACTGCACTGGGCCGTTGCCCGTACGCTGGGATGTCGAGGGCGCACGGCACTCCGATCTCTCGATCGTTCAAAACAAGCGCGACGAGGACTTCCTGCTTGAAAAAGGGTTTCGTTGCGTGGAGAGAATCCCGCTGGCAGTACACCCTGCGATTCTGGAAGCCGGAGTGAGTGCGCCGAAGCAATCGGACCGGAATCCTGCGAGCCTGCTTTGGTTTGGATCATGGACAGCGCGCAAAGGGATGTATTATCTGCCGCAGGCATTCGAGAGGGTGAGCGAACGGTTTCCGGAGACCCGGCTGACGATCGGCGGAACGGCGATGACGCAGCAGGAGATTGCCGCGTACTTCAAGGAGTCACTGAGAGCAAGGACTCGAGTTCTGCCGAGTATATCGGTTGAGCAGCAGATTGCCGAGATGGAAGGGAATGCGATTTTTCTGTTTCCATCGCTTTCGGAGGGGTTCGGGTTTGCGGCATTGGAAGCGCTGGCGATGGGAATGGCGCTGGTAACAACACCGACTGGATTCGGAGGCGACCTTCTGGTGGACCGGCAACATGCCCGCATCGTTTCGGCGGCGTCAGCTTCGTATTTGGCCGATGCGGCGATCGAATTAATAGAACGCCCCGAATTGCGCGGGCACCTGGCGGAGCACGGACGGAGGCTTGCCGAGACGTTGGCCTTAGAGCGGATGGTTAGCTCCTACGAGCAGGCATTCGAAGATGCGCTGAAACGGCGCGCGCAAATTGCGGCGCATGCTGCGTCAGTTCATCAAGATTGGAAATGAGTGGCGAGTGCTGCCGCAAGCGACCAGCCGGAATTCATTTGAAGCAGGGAATCAATGATTGTATTTATACAGGCGTGCGGGCTGGACGCGAACGATCATGGGGGCTCACCTAAGATATTTCGATCGCTGCTCGCTACGGAGCACCCGCCAGTATTGAGCATCAATACCTATTTCTCCACCACGCCTGGATCTTTTATAGGAAATGAGTTACAACTTCCACTGCGACCCGGATTTGCGCATCTCGAATTCACGCGCATGCATCGCGCTCTCACTCTGCTGGACGGGCTCTATCGCAGGCAATTTGAAAAGAAGCTCCGCCGCGCGCTGACGGAACATCGGGTCAAGTTGATTCACTTGCTCGCGAACACGTATTCCATCGTGCCGGTGCACAACATCGTATCCCAACTGGGCATACCGTACGTTCTCAGTATTCATGACGATCTGGATTATGTCTCGAGCGGCCACTTACTCATGAAGCAAATGACGGCGCATATGGGCAGGGCGTGGCGCGAGGCAAAAGCAGTCTTTGTCATTTCCGAAGAGATTGGACACGAATATTCCCGGCGCTATGGGCTCAGGGAATACCGGATTGTGACGGACGGCCTGAAGTGTGTGGCCGACGCTCCGCGGCAGAGGCCGGAGAGGAGTTTGCGTCTCTACTTCATGGGGCTTTTCCATAATACCTACGCGCCGAATCTGCGCGCGGTGCTGGACGCGCTAAAGATGGTGCGATCGCGGCATCCGGATTGGGAGATAACGGTAACGTGCCGCTGCAGCGCTATCTCCGCGCCCGTGCGCGCTGACGATGTGCCTGTCCGGGTTCTTCCCTTTGCGCCGGAGGCGGAAGTAGAAAGAGATCTGCTTTCGGCCGACCTGCTTTACCAGCCGTTGCCGTTTCAGGAATCCGCGCGCGCGCTGGGCAGATTCAGCATGTCGACAAAGATGATTACGTATCTGGGCAGCGGCTTGCCGATCTTCTATCACGGTCCCGAAGATGCGGCTGCGTGCAAGCTGCTCGCGCGTCACGAGGCCGCTGCCATCTGCACGACGCTAGATCCGGAAGAGATCGCGAAGTGTTTACTCGACGCCGCCGCGCGGCGCGAGATCGTTGTTCACCGCGCGCTCTCACTCGCCCGTTCTCAGTTCCTGCTGGCCGATCAGCAACGGCGGTTCTGGGAGCCGATTCTTCAGGCGCTATAGATTCTCGACGGCCGGCAGAATTCGGGAATTGTGCCGCAGCAGCGGTTATTGAATAACCTCCGCGCGATCGGCCCAAGAAACGTAGATCTCCCGGAAGATATCGTCGAGCGACTTACGAATATCCCAGCCGGGATAATGTGCTTTCATCTTCCTTAGGTCGCTGATATAGCAGATGTGGTCTCCCGCACGGTTCTGCTCGACATACTCATAAATCATCGGCTTGCCGGAGATGGACTCGATCTTCGCGAAAGCTTCAAGGATCGAGCAGCTATTCGCGCGTCCTCCTCCGATGTTATAGACTTCACCGACTCTCGGATCGGCGATAAATGCGGCGATAAAGCGGGCGACATCGAGGGAATGGATGTTATCCCGGACCTGCTTGCCCTTGTAGCCGTAGACATTGTAATTCGAGCCGGTTAGATTGCACTTAATCAGATAACTTAGAAATCCGTGAAGCTCGACGCCGGAGTGACTTGGTCCGGTGAGGCAGCCGCCACGCAACGCGCACGTGGGCATGTTGAAATAGCGCCCATATTCCTGGACCATGACATCGCAGGCTACTTTGGAAGCGCCGAAGATGGAGTGCTTCGATTGGTCGATGCGGAAGGTCTCAGGGATGCCGTTCCAATAGGCTTCGTCGGCATACTCCCAGCGGGTCTCCAACTCTTTGAGGGGCAATTCGTTCGGAGCATCCCCATAGACTTTGTTGGTCGACATGGATGCGAAGGGGGCCTCTGGGGCAAACAGGCGCGCCGCTTCAAGCAGGTTCAGCGTGCCCACGGCGTTGGTGTCGAAATCGGCAAAGGGGATAGAGGCGGCGAGGTCGTGGCTCGGCTGCGCCGCGGTATGCACAATCGCGGCGGGCCTGAGCTGCTTCAATAAATCGAGCACTCCCTGCCGGTCGCGAATATCGAGCTCGTGATGGACGAAGCCCTTGATGGCGCGCTCCAGCCGGTGCTGATTCCATCGCGTGTCGCCTTTGGGGCCAAAGAAAACGGCGCGCTGGTTATTATCGATTCCGTGAATTTCCCAGCCTTCCGCTGCGAAATAAAGGCATACTTCCGACCCAATAAGGCCGGAAGAACCAGTTACAAGCAACCTCTTCATCACGTGCTCCTTGCTTCAATCATAGTACGCCGGGCGTAAGACGGGCGGGAGAGGCGGAGCTCAATGCTGCGCTTTTCTTCACTCGATGATGACCAGATGTGGATGCATACTACGTGCTTGCGAGGATTCTAGCAAGGCTGATCCACAGGTGTAGTTGTGAATAAGCTGGCGCTTCAGGCGCGGGTAATTCCATTGCTGCCTATGGCGATCAGGCTTGCGTATCTGCAGCTACGCGGCGCGACGAAGGCTGAAAAGGAGTTGTATCTTAATGGAGATCAATTATCAAATGCCCATGAGTCCACCTCCGCGCGCAAGTTTATGGTTCCGATATTCCTGTTCTCCGCTTCTCCAGAGACGGTGAATTCCTGCCAGCCTGTCAGCTTTGTTGGCGGCGCGATAGCCATTACCTGGAGATAGTAAGTGGCATGCGCGGGAACCGATACGGTATGGGTGGGTCTTACTTTCCAACCTTCAGGCGATTGGACAGTCAGCTTCAGTTCGATGGCATGATCGAGCGGATTTTCGACGAGTAACGGAATCTTCAGCGGGCCACCCGCGCGAACTGTAATCTCGACGGGAACGAGCTTCTCCAGCCGATCCAGCCCATGCGCTTTCCAGAACTGGCGGTAGTAGTTCCAGGCGCCACCGATTTTCAGCGTTGGATTTGCAGGGGTGCTGGCCACAAAGCCTGGAGGCGGCTGGTAGGGCATAGCCTCCACTGTTACGCCGGTAAAAACGTCATCGGTAACGCCGGACTTGACGAGAGATTTTCCCATAATCAGTTGAACAGGAGCGGTTGCGCTGTCGTCACTTTTTCCGCTTGCCATTTCCATTGCGGTATCTTTTCCGCCTTGTGTCTGATGGTAAGTAAATCCCTGCAATGCCAGCATTCCATAGCTCACATGACGGGTTTGAGAAATTTCCTGCGTCGAGTACTCCGGGCCCCAACCAGCATCAAATCTCTGGGTTGGATTATCGAAGTAATAGATCTTTTGCGGCTGCCAGGGGCGAAGAGCTTCGGTGCGATTGGGGTAGAGTTCCAGGTCGTGGGCCGGAGTAACCTGCTCTGCAAACACAGTTGAATCCCCCGCCAGATCAAAAGCTTCGGTGGCTAGAACGCCGGCCGCCTGGTGGTCGCCGTGATTCTCTCCGGTCACGAAACCGGGCAGGAGCGAAATCATCACTTCCGGGCGTGTCAACCGGACAATGCGAACCAATTGCTCGAGGCACTGGCCATGGCCCCAGGAGCCCAAAGACTGCAAGACATTCTGACTCGGAGTATCCGAACCGCTGAGGAACCAGACATTGGCGATGCCCAGGGATGCCAGCGCGGTCCTGCCTTCAATCTCGCGTATGTTGGCCAGCGAGGCGTCCTGCTCGGGGCCGACCGAATTGTCCCCTGCATTGCCGCGCGTTGCATAAACTACCGCAACCCGCTTGCCATGGTCATAGACTTCGCGCGCCAGGAACGCCGCGATCAGGCTCTCATCGTCAGGATGCGCCACGACAACCAGAATGTCGGCTTTGAATCGGGCATCCGGCTCCAAGTTATTGTAGTTGTAAGTGTCCGGCTGCCAACCGGCATCCTCCTGAGCTTGCGCGGCAGCTCCTCTCGCCGTAATCCAGGATCCCGCACAAAGTATGAACGGGATCGATAAGACAGTTCCGAATAGCTTCACCCTGCCCCCCTTTTGGTTCAGTCAACACGTTTGTAATGGTACATCCTGATTCGATCAATGCGCGCTCTCCTGAGCGCGCCACGAAAATCCAAAAGGCTAAACTGGAATCACATGCGGCGGAACAACACATCGTAATAAGTTCCCACACCGCCCCGGAAGGCAAACGGCGATTTTCTTGATATAGAGAACCCCTGCTTGTGCATGAAGTCCGAAAGGTCATCAAGCCGGCAGCACCCAGCATAGGACTCGAAATCAGCGACTTCCGATTTGACAAATTGGAACTGCTTAAGGACCGGAATCGCCCCTTTCAGTACCAGCATTTCGGATCCTTGTGTGTCAAGGACTAACGCCCCGAAGTTGCGAAGATCGATCTGCTCAATTTCGACCAGGCAGGCAAGTGTGGTTGCCGTAATGCGGATTTCTTCAGTGAACTGAACATAGGGCCACATCTCCCGGTGCTTGGCAAGATCGAGAATCGAGGACGACTCACCGCCGTTATCTGCGATGTGAAAGGCATACTCTTTGCCGTGCTCCTCTGCCAGTAAGTAATTGCAGGCGCGCTGATTGGCGATGCCTGAAATGTTCGAGAGAAGCACTTCAAATACCGTCGGGATCGGTTCAACCCAAATTACATTCAAGCCGAGGGATGCATATTTGTTTCGTTCCTGGCCCGTGTTTGCGCCAACATGGATCACACCAGGAACCTTACTCAAAAACGAATCTACCGGGAAGAGATAGCGACGAAGTTTGATGGCCGCTCTCTGCGGGATATCTAGAATGTGATTCTTGTTCATGGGCAAAGCCCTCATCGTAAGACTGTTCAGCCGGAATCTCCTTTTTCGACCCAGAGTCACTACAATTTTACCGATGTGACGACCTGAAGATTCAGAATTATGATTCAGAAAGGAAATGCAGGCTAGGGTATGTCGAGGTTCACGAGCTGCTCGGCGGAGGTTTGCAAGGCGTCATCGTGTATTTTGATTTTCGGTCCGTGGATGAAGCCGTACACGGCATTGAAGAGCATAGCGGCGAGATAAGCGGAGGTAGTGGTGAGACCAAAGAGGATGGCGTTCATGGTGCTGTCAATCCTGAACCGTAAGAGGAAGAGAATCTGCGCGGCGAGAATGAGAGCGATGGTTGCCCAGGTTGTGGTCCAGTAAATCCAGCGCCGCGCGGCGGTCATCGTCCAAAGAACGCCGACAAGGTAGCCAAGGCAACTGTTCAGGACGAGCCAGCCTGTCTCGCGGGTGAGAGATGCATACTTGGGACCCAGCAGGAGGAGAAGTAATCGGGGATCAAGGAAACCAACGCAGCAGATAGGAACGCAAATCGCGGCGGCGGTAATGGCAATGAGCAAATAACTGCGGAGGGCGCGGTTATCCGGAAGCTTGGCCATGAAAGGTTCTATGACGGCGGCGTTGAAACCGGCGAGGAGCAGGAAAAGCTGCCCCATGCGGCCCAGAGCTCCGACTTCAGCAATGCTGCGCGTGCGCCCGAAAAACGAAATGAGGAAGAGCGCGATTTGCCCCTGAACAGCGAAGAAGATGTAGCTGGGAAGGTTGGGAAGAACGTACTGCGCCATTTGACGCGTTGCCGTCCGGTCAGGATGCGCGGGAAGAGTGGCAAAAGGCCGCGATTCCCGGGCATAGAGCCATCCAATGACCAGGAAGCCGAGAGCATTGACCCAGCTTGTGGTCCAGGCGGACAGGAGTCCGGCAAGGTACAGGGCGCCGCAAGTAAGAATGCGAAAGAGCGCGCCGGCCAACTGATGGCGGTAGTAGTGTGAGAGCCGGCCGCGTATCAACAGAGGCGCGCCGTAATAGGAGACCATGCCGGAGAAGTAGATGGACGCTACGATGGAGGCGAAAAGGAGGGTGCTGGTTAGCGCTGCCCAGTGGTGTTGCCTGGCGATATGAATGTAAATAACCGCCGCGACAGGCGTGAGGCAGGCGAGCATGACGTTGCGCAGATGCCGACCCGAGCGAACATAGGAACCAACGACCGACGGGTCTTCGCCGCGCGGACCAACGAGCGCGACGATGGTTCCCGAGAATCCAAGGTCGGTGAGAAAGCCGAGCGTTAATTGAAAGGTGAAAGCCACGATGAATTGCGCGTAGTTATCTACCGTGAGCCAGCGCAGCAATAAAAAGCCGGTGAGAAGATTCGTGAACTGAACGAGGCCCTGGCCGGTTAAATACACCAGAAGCACGCGGAACCTGCGCCGGGAGTTCTCGGAACGCAGCCAAGCCGAACTCGATTTCACAAGACCTAACATTGCGGAATCCCCGGTTGCCGCAGCGCCGCATTAGCGCACAACGAAAAACGCTGGGGAGAAGCCGGAAGGGTCACAGGCTCAGACTTTCGCGGCGTTGCCATGTGCGACCCTCCCCTGGTGCTGCGATGCAATGGACGGCAAGCCTCGGCGCCCAACGTGAGATCAGGCAACTGCATACCGCACGCCACAGAGCAATCGCTCTGCCCGCAGCGAAGAAACGGCGCCGCAAACGGGCGGCAACACGGCCATGTCCAGGCGCGAGCGAAGAAAACCGGCTCGCAAGCGCATGAAGAACTCTGGTCAATTTTAACCGAGCGCGCGCGGTCCCTTCGGCGGGGGAACGATCCTGACGCACTCATTATCCTATGCGGCAACCAAGGCCTGCTCGATGCAAGCGAGGAGCAGGAGCTAGAATCTCACTAGCTCAACGATAAAGCCCGGAAAGACGCCCGGATGGTATGGCAAATCACGCGTTTCACGCAGGTAATGAGGCACCCTCGATGCAAAAAGTCGCTTTAATCACCGGCGTTACAGGGCAAGACGGCGCATATCTGGCCGAACTTCTGCTGGGTAAGGGTTATATCGTGCACGGCGTGAAGCGGCGCTCGTCGTCGTTCAATACGGCGCGGATCGATCATATTTACCAGGATCCGCACATACCGGATGCGCATTTCCAGATACATTACGGCGACATGACTGATGCGACCAACCTGATCCGGATTATTCAGGACGTGCAGCCGGACGAGATTTACAACCTGGCGGCCCAGAGTCATGTGCAGGTGAGCTTTGAAACGCCGGAGTATACGGCAAACGCCGATGCGACAGGCGCGCTGCGAGTCCTGGAAGCGATCCGGATTCTCGGCCTGACCAAGAAGACGCGATTCTACCAGGCTTCGACGTCGGAGCTGTACGGAAAGGCGCAGGAGACACCGCAGAAAGAGACTACGCCGTTTTATCCGCGGAGCCCATACGGCGTAGCCAAGCTGTATGCCTACTGGATCACGGTAAACTATCGCGAAGCCTACGGAATTCATGCCTCGAACGGCATCCTATTCAACCACGAGAGTCCGATACGCGGCGAAACGTTTGTGACGCGCAAGATCACGCGTGCCGTAGCCGGCATTCACCTTGGCGCAGAGAAGACGCTGTATATCGGGAATCTTGACGCCAAGCGCGACTGGGGTCATGCCCGGGATTATGTGGACGGGATGTGGAGGATCGTGCAGCAGCCGAAGCCGGGCGATTATGTTCTGGCGACGGGGGAAGCACACAGCGTGCGCGAGTTTGTGGAATTTGCATTTTCCAGAGTGGGCCGCACGATCCGTTGGGAGGGTAAAGGCGTCGACGAGGTTGGCATCGACACGGGAACCGGAGACGTTGTGGTCAGAATCGATCGCCGATACTTTCGTCCGGCGGAGGTGGATTCGCTTTTGGGAGATCCTTCCAAGGCGCGCCGAGTGCTGGGATGGAAACACACGGTGACTTTCCCCGAACTGGTCGCAGAAATGGTGGATTCGGACTTGCAGGCGATTGCCCGCGAACATCATTCAGGAGAACGCCGCCATGAGTAGTTTCGAACTGACTGGCAGGCGCGTGTGGGTGGCTGGGCATCGCGGCATGGCCGGTTCGGCAATCGCGCGTCGGCTCCTGCGCGAGAGCTGCGAGATCGTGACGGTGGCGCGCAGCGAGCTCGATCTGTTGCGCCAGGCGGATGTTCATGCATGGCTGGCCGGCAGAAAGATCGATGCGGTTTTTCTGGCGGCTGCGACCGTGGGCGGCATTCAGGCGAATTCAACGCGGCCGGCGGAGTTTCTCTACGAGAACCTGACGATTGAAAGCAACGTGATCCACGCGGCGAAAGAGGCCGGAGTAAAAAAGCTGCTATTTTTGGCGTCGTCGTGCATTTATCCGCGCATGGCGGAGCAACCAATGCGGGAAGAGGCGCTGTTGACAGGCCCGCTGGAGCCGACCAACGAATGGTATGCCATCGCCAAGATTGCAGGAATCAAGCTGTGCCAGGCGTACCGCCGGCAATATGGCTGCGACTTCGTTTCCGTAATGCCAACCAACCTCTACGGGCCGCAAGACCGCTACGACGCGGAGGGCGGTCATGTGGCGGCCGCGCTGATCCTAAAGATTCATGCCGCCAAAATGGCGAATCGCGCGACTGTAGAGCTGTGGGGGAGCGGGACCCCAAGACGCGAGTTCCTGTTCTCGGAGGATCTGGCCGACGCGTGCGTTTTTGTGATGAAGAATTACTCTGGGGAGATGTTTTTGAATGTCGGCACGGGGCGGGACATGACGATCCTGGAGTTGGCGGAAAGCATTGCCCGGATCATCGGCTGGAGGGGGAAGTTCACGTTCGACCGGTCGAAGCCCGACGGCATGCCGCGCAAGGTGATGGACGTGAGCCGCCTGCGCGCATTGGGCTGGAGTGCCCCCACCGATTTTGAGACGGGCATGAAAGAAGCGTACCAGTGGTACGTGGCCAACGCAGCGGAAGGCAGGAGTTGATGGCGCCGGGGCACAGCGGTCCGTGCTTCGGGAAAGAAGGACTCGCTTGCGCAGGCAGGCGCAAGGGCATTTGTCTGGAATGCGACTTTACGAAATAATTCTGAGTTAGTATGAGCTTACTAGTCCGCCGGCGGGAGCGCGCCGTACACAACATCGCCGTCAACGCGGAAGAGAATCCCTATCATCGCGCCTCATTCCCTCTGGAATACCGGCTAGTGCGATTGCTTTGGCAGGCTGTGTATGTCCTGCTCTATCGCATATCGCCGCGGCCGATGCACGCGTGGCGCGCGATGCTGTTGCGGCTCTTCGGCGCGAAGATGGGGCCCGGGTGTCACTTTTATTCGAGCAGCAAGGTGTGGGCGCCGTGGAATCTCACCTGCGAGGACTGCTGCACGCTGGGCGATCACGCTGAGATTTACAATCCTTCGCCGATCTATCTTGGGTCGCACTGCATTGTCTCGCAGGAGGCGTATGTTTGCGGGGCGACGCACGATTACAACGATCCCGAATTCCCCATGATCTCGTACAGCATGCGCCTGGGCGCGTATTCGTGGATCTGCGCGCGCGCTTCCGTCTCGCCGGGAGTGCATGTGGGGGAGGGAGCCGTTCTGGGCCTGGGTTCGGTGGCCTACAGCGATCTGGAGCCGTGGACGGTATATAGAGGGGCGCCGGCCGAGAAGGTGAAGCTTCGCGAACGGGCCGCTATCCGCGATCCAGGAAACGCCTAAGCCGCGTGCCGGTCGGAACGCTCCGGGATTGCGCCTATGCAGTTCGCACGATGCTGTTGCTTCCGGGGACAAGGATCGGGTCGCGAATACCCGCAGGGCCGAGGAATTGTGAACCCCAGCGGCGGCGAGGCGCCGCGAAGGCCGACGTTTGTGCGACCGACCCTGCGATGAAACGCCACGAGCAAAGGGTATGAAAATAGACGCGGCTGCCGCTGCCGCGCGGCAAAAATAGCGTATCTTGAGCGCCGAGGCCGAGTGATAAAGTGAGGGATAATGAAGGCGATTAAGCAGACGTCAATGGCTGCTCCCTTGCGATGCGCATGGGCGATGGCGGGGTTGGCGGTTGTATGCATCCCGTCGATGACGGCACAGCAGCCCGCAGCGACGGCGGGAAACGGCGCCAAGACTACGGCAAGCGCTTGCGAGCCCGCGAAACTTGGATCCCCATATATTCCGGTGGACAGTTGGGTGTACCCGGCCATGCTTCGGCTTTACTCGCTGGGTTACGTAGATACGGTCTACCTTGGCTTGCGGCCGTGGACGCGCGCCAGCGTGATGCACATGCTGGAAGAAGCCGGCAACCCGATCGAGGACAGCGAAGCGGAGAGCGATCCAGGCGCGGACGAGGCGCGGGAGATCTACGATGCGCTGAACCGCGAGCTGCACTACGACATGGAAGGTCCATGCGGTCCGCACCAGGGCGGCGCGCGGATCGAGTCGGTTTATACCTTGGCGCGCGCCATCAGCGGCACGCCGCTCCATGACAGCTTTCATCTCGGATCGACGATTGTGAACGATTACGGCCGACCCTTCGAGAACGGATTCAACAACTACTCCGGCATGAGCGCCTACGCGACCGCGGGACGATTTACGCTTTACGCACGCGGCGAATTCCAGGGCGCGCCGTCGGCCACGGGGTACTCGGCGGCGCTGGCCCAGGCACTCTCCAATGTCGACCTGACCTTGTACTTCGTGCCGTCAAGCACGCCACCCTACGGCAACACTACCGCCGTGTACAGCCAAGCCACCATTCCTCAGGGACCGATTGCCACGGCGACCCAAGGGCGCTTCCTGGAAGCCTATCTTTCGTACCAATACCTGAACCATATTTTTTCGTTCGGCAAGCAGGACCAGTGGCTGGGGCCGGCGCAAGGGGCAAGCATGGCCTTCTCCAACAATGCGCAGAATTTCTACAGCTTCGAAATCAACCGGATTGAGCCGCTTAACATTCCTTTGCTCTCACGTCTTACCGGCCCTTTCCGCTATGAGTTCATTGTCGGCGCGCTGCGTGGCCACACTTTTATGCCCGACCCCGCGTACGAGGCGAACCCTTCGTCGAGCTTGCCCAACGTCACCACTCCCGGCGATCCCTGGGTGCATGTAGAAAAGATCAGCTTCAAGCCGTCGAAGGATCTCGAATTCGGCTTTGAGCGAACCGTGCTGTGGGGTGGGGAGGGTCATTCGCCGGTGAACATACACAATTTCCTGCGCAGTTTCTTCAGCACATACTCTCCGGCTGCTTCGGTGAAGAATGGTCCCGCCGACCCCGGCGCGCGCTTTGGCGCCTTCGACTTCACCTGGCGATTGCCCTTCGTGAGCCATTGGCTCACTCTCTACACCGACTCAGAGGTGCATGACGATGTTTCACCGATTGATGCGCCGCGCCGGGCCGCCGAGCGGCCGGGTCTCTATCTTTCGCATGTGCCCGGCGTTCCCAGGCTCGACGTGCGCGTGGAAGGCGTGACGACTGATCCGCCCACTTCACGGAGCCAGGGCGGCTTGTTCATGTACTGGGAGGGGATTGAAAAGCAGGGCTACACCAACCAGGGACAGTTGTTTGGGGATTGGATCGGGCGCGAGGACAAGGGCGGACAAGGCTGGATCACCTATCATCTGAGCGGCAACGAGTGGGTACAGGTGGGTGCGCGCCACCAGAAGGCGGACAAGGACTTTATTTCCGGAGGCACCACGCTGAACGATGTCAGCGTTCAGGTGGTCAAGCGCCTGGGCAGGGACCTGGAGTTGAACGGCAACTTCACCCTGGAGCACTGGAAGGCGCCGATCTACCTGCCGGGAGAACAGACCGTGACCTCCACGAATATCCAGCTTACGTGGTTTCCGGGGCGCAAGGTCAGCTTTTAGCTGGGCAGCAAGAGTGGACGCGAAGCCAGCGCATACGCGCGTGCGCTCTTATCGAGGGCCCTGGGCGGACGATTGCGGGGGGGCCGCGGAGGGAACGAGCTTGACCGCATAGGCGGACGTGGCAAAGTTGCTTACCTTCTGCAACTGTCCCCCGGAGTTGAAGGTCAATGCCCATTCCATGGGCTGGGGCGCTGCCGCGACATCCACAAAGCGGACAGTCGACTCGTTGTCTGCGCCAACCTCCAACGTGGGAGGAAAGGACAAGGAGCGGCTCGGGTCCGCAGATTCCTGCGGCGGCGGAGGAGTCTCAGGACGAGCGCCTGTTAAGGCGGCGTAGCACAGGGCGGTTGCGAGCCAATCGGGGGCTTGATGCGCAGGTTCTTCGGCGCGAATGCGGTTGAATTGCGCAATAGCGAGCGCATTGACGGGGGCAGGCGAAAACAGCGAAAAGCCGCGGCGCCGAATGGGAATGATGCGAACGCGGCCTTTGCCTGCGAGGGGAATTGCGACTGAGAAGAGGCTCACATCGCCGGCGCCGCGATTGTTTTGGAAAAGCAGAAACATGTGGCCGGGGAAAGCCTGGCACACAAGCTGCTGGTAGCTCCAAATGCCGTTGGCGAACTCGATCCCCGCCAGCGCAGCGCCGTCACGGATGGCGGGATCTGCGCTTGCGGCCAGATCACGGGCGGCCTGGGTCATCTGCGCTTCAGAAAGGTAGTCAACCAGCTTGGCGGATGCCGGCGGCGAGGTTGCGAAGGGAAACGGCGTGAGGACCTCTACGGAGGGTACAGGCCTGGTTTTGTAGGAAGCGCCGGATGTATCCGCCGGCAACGGCGTCGCTTTGTAGGATGCTCCCGATGAACCTGAGTCCGTTTGCGCTGCAACGGGGGCACGCGCCAAGGCAACGACCGCCAACGTGACGGCGGTGGTCAAAATCCCGAAGCGTTTCATACCGTCGTCAGACTATCACCTCCGATGGCGCAGTTCGCGAGATATGGCCACCAAAGGCACTCGGATCGGCTGCCAGACTTTCACCTTCCGACTTAGGCCAACGACTGTCTGCGGACGAGCATTACAAGATCGTCAGCGGCCTTGAGGATGCGAGAAGTCGTAGGCGATACCGAGTGTGAAGCCCTGAGGGTTGAGCGTATTTCCCAGAAGTTTGCCGAGCCAGATTTGATACTCGTAGTCGGCGCGAACCACGAGCGGGCCAAAGAAGCGGTATTCGACGCCGCCGCCGGGGGCCACCAGCAGACGCGTATCATGCGAGTACCCCGGGAGCGGGTAGAAATCCACGCTGCCGTCCTCAATGAGGCCTTTGAAGTAGGGATGAAATCGGGGGGTGACGTGCCAGTTGAAGATGGGGCCGCCTCCCGCCGTATCCTGGCGCATATTCTTTTGCGCGGGAAGATTCTGATTCAGGCTGATATCGCGGGCCTCTATTTCCACGCCAAGACCGCGAACGTGAACGAGGGATCGAATCTGCCGGGGGTACCAGTCAGCCCAGATCGTTCCTCCTAACATTCGGCCATGTCCCCAGTCGACATCGTAGCTGGAGGGGCCGATGCCAACGCTCAAAGGCACGCCTGGAGCGTTGTAGGCCGGAGCGACTTGGGAAAACACGGGAAGTGCCGCGGTGAAGAGGCATACCGCGAGAATTGGGGAAACGAACAACTTGAAACGCATGTTGCATCTCCTCACAGCTGCATACTATTGCCCCTCGTTGAATTACCGAGCAGGCATATAGCTGCAATTCGGTGTAACAAGGCAAGAGCAGGGAAGCAGATAAGGTGTCGATTCGGCTGTCATTCAAAAGAACCTCCGCACGAGCGCGCATTTTTCCAAACAGAACAATTCGCTCCGTGCGCCTTCGAGGCAGCCCATAAAGTCTTCGACT